>NZ_CABUCJ010000134.1 GCF_902490045.1 uncultured Anaerotruncus sp. | reverse complement strand
GCGCCCTTCTTCCGTCGACTTCTTGGGCGAGCAAGAAGTCGACCCGCCCGCCGGGGCGGGACCCGGCAAGCCCCGCCGCTCGATGAGCGGAAAACCTAAAACCGTCGAGGCAGGTCCCGGCAACTCCGCCGTTCACCGAGCGGCAAATCACCTGTCGAACACCCCGGACTTTCCGCCCTCTTTATGGACCAGGCGGATGTCGCAGAGAACCATGCCCCGGTCGATCGCCTTGCACATATCGTAGATCGTGAGCAGTGCGACCGACACGCCGGTGAGCGCCTCCATCTCGACGCCGGTGCGCCCGGTGAGCTGGACGGTGCAGGCGGCCTCCACCTCGAGCGTGTCGGGCAGGAGCTCGAAATCCACCGTGCATTTGGTGAGCATCAGCGGGTGGCAAAGCGGTATCAGTTCGGAGGTGCGTTTGGCGGCCATGATGCCCGCCACCCGTGCCACGCCGAGCACGTCCCCCTTCTTCGCCGCTCCCGTGCGGATCGTCTCAAAGGTCTCCGCGCTCATGCGGACGCGCCCCTTGGCGGTCGCGATGCGCAGCGTCTCCGCCTTGGCGCCGACGTCCACCATAACGGCGTTTCCGTTTTGGTCGATGTGGGTAAGCCCGCCCATCACACGCCGCCCTTTCCAAAGCCGCAGTTGGGGTAGTGGCAGGTTTCGCAGTTCAGGCAGAGCCCGCCGTTCCCCAGCCGCGCGAGGTCCTTCGCGGTGACGGGGTCGTCCGCCATAACGCGGGGCAGCACGAGGTCGAAGATCGTCCGCCGCGCGTACATGACGCAGCCGGGCAGGCCCATGACCGGCTTGCCGTCCAAGTAGGAGAGCAGGAACATCGCGCCCGGCAGCACCGGCGCGCCGTAGCTGACGATCTTTGCGCCCGTCGCCTTGATGGCGGCGGGGGTACGGTCGTCGGGGTCGACGCTCATGCCGCCCGTGCAGACGACGAGGTCCGCGCCGTCCGCGAGGAATTTTTCAATCGCGGAGGTGATCCCCGCCGGGTCGTCGCCGCAGAGGGTGACCCCCATCACCTCGCCGCCGTACTCCTCGAGCTTGGCTGCGACGACGGGCGAAAAGGCGTCCTTGATGCGGCCGTAAAAGACCTCGTTTCCGGTCGTGACGATGCCGCATTTCTTCTTTTTGTAGGGCAACACGGAAAGCAGCGGACGTCCGCCCGCGATCCGCTTGGCCTCGTTCATCTTTTCCTCGGAAATCACCAGCGGGATGACCCGCGTGCCCGCCAGCTTGTCGCCCGCCTTCACCGGCAGGTGGTTGCTGCGCGCCGCGATCATGATCTCGCCGAGGGAATTGATCGCGTCGAGCCGCTCCACGTCGATGGAGAAGAGCCCGTCGCAGGTTGCGGAAAGCTCAATCTTGCCCTCCTTGACCGGGCTTTCGGACATGTGCTCGTTCTTGCAAAGGTCGCAAAGGATGCGCGCCCCCTCGTTTTCGTGGAGCATGCCCTCCTGCTTTTCCCAGATGTAGAGGTAGTCCTTGCCCATCGAGAGCAGCACCGGGATGTCCTCCGCGGTCACGACATGCCCCTTGCGGAAACGCGCGTCCTTGGTCACCCCGGGAATAATCTGCGTCATGTCGTGGCAGAGCACCTGCCCGACCGCGTCCTCCGTCTTAATCCGTTTCATCTGCTTCCCCGCCTTCAAAACATTCTGTAAACAGCCGCTGGGCCGCGTCCTGCACCTCCCGGCGGAACCGCTCATACCGCCCGAGGAACCGCTTCCCCTCCGCGGTCACGCTCGAGGAGCCGCCTCCCGCGCCGCCGACGCGGCGCTCCATCAGCGGAAAGCCCAGCTCCCCCTCCGCCTTGCGGATGATCTTCCACGCCTTGCTGTAGCTCATCTCCATCTCGGCGGCCGCCGTCTGCAGCGACCCGGTCCGCTCGACCAGCCGCAGCAGGGACGCCACACCCGGTCCAAAAAACTTTTCCGACCGCCGCAGGCTCACCCGCAGCGAAAAGGACATCCCCTCAGGCAGCATCGCGCGTCCCCCCTGACCGTTATGTAAACGAAAATATATCGTTTCCACCATATTACCACAAATTCCATAAAAGTCAATGTGGAGGATTGCCAAAGGCGGCCCCGCCGAGCCTGCGGCGGGGCCGTCCGGAAATTTAAACGGAGGACGATTCCCCGACGACCCTGTAGGTCTCGTCGACGATCCGCTCCATCGCGTTGAGGATGTTCTGGTAGCCGGTGCAGCGGCAGAGATGGCCGGAGATGAGCTTGCGCAGCTCCTCGCGGCTGTACTTTTTGCCGGTGCCGACGATTTCCACCGCCGTCATGATGAGCCCCGGCGTGCAGAAGCCGCACTGGACCGCCGCCTCCTCGATGAACGCCTGCTGGATGGGGGACAGCTCCCCGTTCGGGCCGCGCAGGCCCTCGACGGTGAGGATGCGCCTGCCCTCCGCCCACACGGTCAGGTAGATGCAGCTGTCGATCGCCTCGCCGTCCACCAGCACGGTGCAGGCGCCGCACTCGCCGACCTCGCAGCCGCGTTTGACGCTCGTGAGCCCCAGCCGGTTCCGCAGCGTGTCGAGCAGGCTCTCCCGCTCGTCGACCGCCAGTTCGACCGGCTTGTCGTTGACCGTCATCTGAATCAGTTTCAGCATTCCACCGCACCTCCCGCATGAATGATCGCCTGTTTCAGGGCGCGCCGGCTGAGTTCGCGCACAAGCTGGAGGCGGAACTCCTTCGAGGCGCGCCAGCTCGTGCGGGGATTGACCTCCCCGGCGGCCGTCTCCGCCACCGTCCGGAAGAGGCCCGGCCCGATTTTCTGTCCGCGCGCCGTCTCCTCCGCCCCGTGGCAGCGGATGGGGGTGGGCGCCGCGACGCCGAACGCCAGCCGCAGCTCCTCCACGGCGGCTTTGTCCTCCGTGAGCTTCACATGGACCGCGCAGCCGAGCGTCGCGATGTCCATCGCGTTGCGCTGCGCGTATTTGATATAGTGGCCGCCGAAGCCCTCGTAGTCCTCCTTCGCGATCCGGATGGCGGTCAGCAGCTCGCCGTGCGCGAGGTCGACCTTCCCGGGACCGCGGTAGAAGTCCTCCAGCCTCACCCGGCGCACACCGTCTGGGCCGGTCAGCTCGAGCAGGGCGTTCAGCGTCAGCAGCGTCGATGCGCTGTCCGCGCTCGTCACGCCGTTGCAGACGTTTCCGCCGATCGTGCCGACGTTCCGCAGCTGCGGGCCGCCCGCCTGGTCGACCGCGCCGCCGAGCGCGGGCAGGTGCTCTTCGATCAGCGGGTCGCCCGTGACGTGGGAGAAGGTGGTCGCCGGGCCGATGACGATCGTGCCGTCCGGCTCGATCGAAACGCCCTCCAGCTCCCGAACGCCGTGGATGCTCACAAGCGAGCAGCCCGCGAGCTTGCCCTCGCGGATTTTGACGAGCACGTCGCTGCCGCCGCAGATGACGACGGCGGACGGGTCCGCCGTGAGCGCCGCGATCGCGTCGGGAACGCTCTTTGCAAGGTGGATTCTCTCGATATCGTACATCCCTTCGTCCTCCCCTCTATTGGATAAGCCCGGCCGCGGTGAACTGCTCGACCAGCTTCTGCGGGTTCAGCGGCAGGCTGTCGACCGCCACGCCCGTCGCGTTGAGCACCGCGTTGCGGATGGCGGGGGCCGGCGGGATGGCCGGCGGCTCGCCGAGCGACTTGTTGCCGTAGGGCCCGCTCGGGTCGACCGTCTCCACAAAGCCGACGTTCAGCTCCGGGGTGTCCATCGCGGTGGGCAGCTTGTAGTCGAGCAGGTTGCCGTTGAGCGGGCGGCCGCGGTCGTCGAAGCGGAGCTGCTCGCCCAGCGCGTAGCCGAGCCCCATGCTCATGCCGCCGTGCACCTGCGCCTCGGCGAGCTGCGGGTTGATGAGCACGCCGCTGTCGTGGACGTTGATGATGTCGAGCACCTTCACCTTGCCCAGCGGGATATCGACCTCCACCTCCGCGAAGCAGCAGCCGAACGAGAAGGTGTTGTCCTTGCAGTGGTAGGTCTCCTCCGCCGTGATATGCACCGACCGGTCGAGGCTGTAGAACGCCTCCATCGCGAGGTCGGCAAGGTCGACGAGCTTTTCGCCTGTGTGCGCGTCCACCACCGTGCTCTCCCGCAGGTCCATCGTGTCGGCCGGGCGCTTTTTCAGGTAGGCCGCGTAGTCGAGGATGCGGGCCTTGAATTTTTCGGCGGTCTTTTTGACCGCCATGCCGCTCACATAGGTCTGGCGGGAGGCGTAGGCGCCCGTATCGAAGGGGGCCACGTCGGTGTCCTGCACCGTGACGATGTGGATGTCCTCCAGACGGATGCCCGTCGTCTCGGCGGCCATCTGGGTGAAGACGGTGTCCGCGCCCTGGCCGATCTCGGTCGCGCCCATCTGGAGCTGCGCCGAGCCGTCCTGGTTGAGGATCAGCCGTGCGCTCGCCGTCTCGAGCGAGATCGGGTAGACGCCCGTCTTATAGCTGAAGAGCGCCATGCCCACCCCGCGCCGGACGGGACCGGTCTGGTTTTGGCAGGCCGCGCGCTTTTCGTCCCAGCGGATGTGCGCCTTGCCCTTCTCGATGCAGGCGAGCAGCCCGCTCGAATAGCAGGTGATGCCGGTGCCTGGGTCGACGTAGCCGGGCCGCATGCAGTTCTTCTCGCGGAAGGCGATCGGGTCGAGCCCCAGCCCCCGCGCGATATCGTCCATGTGGGCCTCCATCGCGAAGTCGACCTGCGGGATGCCGTAGCCGCGCATCGCCCCGCCCGACGAGAGGTTGGTGTAGACGGTATAGGCGTCCGCGTCGAGCACCTTTTCATCCTGGTAGAGATGGCGGTAGGCGTTGGAGGCGTTCGCCACGATCGCGTGGCCGTGAGAGGCGTAGCCGCCCTGGTTGGACCACGCCTCGAACCTGCGCGCGACGAGCCGCCCGTCGGGACGCACGGCGGTTTTGAGTTTGAATTTGATCGCGTGGCGGGTGCGGGTGCAGGAGAAGGTCTCCTCGCGGGAAAGCTCGATCTTGACCGGACGCCCGCCCACCTGCATCGTCAAAAAGGCGTTGAGCGGCTCGTAGAGGACCTCCTGCTTATTGCCGAAGCCGCCGCCGATATAGGGCTTGATCACGCGGATCTTCCCCCACGGGATGCCGAGCGCCTGCCCGCAGACGCGGCGGACGATGTGGGGAATCTGGGTGGAGGAGACGACGACGATCCGTCCCTTCTCCATGTAGGCGTAGGAGACGGGCTCCTCGATGTGGCAGTGCTGGACCGCCTGGGTGTCGTATTCCCCCTCGAATACCCGCAGGGAAGGGTCCGCCTTCACGATCTCGTCGAAGTCCCCCTCGCCGATCGTGAAATGGCTGTGCGCCAGCAGGTTGTCGGGGTGCTCCTCGTGAATGGCCCCCGCGCCGGGCGCGAGCGCCTGCCCGACGGTGGTGATGGCCGGGTACTCCTCGTATTCCACGCGGACGAGCCGCGCGGCGCGGGAAGCAGCCACCTCGTCCTCCGCGACGACTGCGGCGATGTCGTCGCCGTAGATGCGCACCCGCCGGTTGAGCAGCATGCGGTCGGCGACGTCCTGGTGTGCGGGCTCTACCGACCAGGGATGGCCGGGGGTGGGGTACTGGATCTGCGGCGAATCGAAGCAGGTGACGATCTTCACCACGCCGGGGACCTTCTCGGCCTCCGAGAGGTCGAAGGATTTCACCAGCCCGTTGGCGATCGTGCTGCGCACGACCTTGGCGACCAGGCAGTTCGCGGGGCGCAGATCGTCGGTGTACCTGGCCCCGCCGGTCACCTTCTCATATGCGTCCACGCGGGTGACGCTCTTCCCGATTCCCATAAGACAAGCCTCCTTGCGGATAAATTAGAGGGTCAATTTATAACGTAAGCCGCGCGGCGCGGCAGGGTATTCATAAGTCATAAGTAATACTATTGCGGCGAGAAAAAAACAGAACCGCATCCGCGGGATAAACAAGGTGCTTTTGCCTCCCGCCCGCGGCGGG
>NZ_CABUCJ010000133.1 GCF_902490045.1 uncultured Anaerotruncus sp. | reverse complement strand
CCGCCTCGCCGCTCCAGCCGTAGGAGCCGAAGACGAGCACCGGCTTTTTCTTGTTGTTGACCGCGTCGACGTGGGCCAGCAGCATCCAGGAGGGCGGCACCGCGTCGCCGTTGATCGTCGGGCTGCCGAGCGCGAACGCGTCGGACGAATTGAGCAGCGCGGCAAGCTTTCCCATGTCGTGTTCGATGATGTCGTAGCATTCGACCGCCGCGTCCGGCTTCGCCTCGAGAATCCCCTCCCGGATCGCGGAGGCAACCTTGCGGGTATTGCCGTAGGCGGAGGTGTAGAAGACGGGCACCGTCAGGCGCTCGTTCTTCTGCGGCTGGCTCCACTCGGCGTACCGCTCCTTCGCGTACTCGAGGCGGCCGCCTTTGGTCAGGACGGGACCGTGGCTGTTGCAGCAGAGCTCCACCGGCAGATCCTTGATCTTTTCAAGTCCCGCGAGCACATAGGGCTTAAAGGGTCCGAAGATCGCGTCGTAGTAGTTTTTGAAGGCCGCCTCATACTTGGAGGGATAGGCCATATTGTAGTCGAAGGTGTAGGGCTCGCAGTAGTGCGCGCCGAGGAAATCGCAGGAGAAGAGCGCCTTCTCCTCCTCCACCCAGGTGAACATCGAATCGGGCCAGTGGAGGAAGGGCGCGCTGATGAAGCGCAGCGTGGCGCCGCCGAGATCGATCACGTCGCCGTCCTTGGCGGCCTGCACCGAAAGATCGCCGCGGTTCGTGATGTTTTTCAGGTAGATGCTCCCCGCCTTAGACGCGATGATCGTCGCGTTGGGGATGTATTCAAGCAGCTGCGCGAGGCTGCCGGAGTGGTCGGGCTCGTTGTGGTTGAGGACCACGTAATCGATCTTTTCGGGGTCGATCACCTCGCGGAGATTAGCCAGGTACTGCTTAAAATAGGTCTTGTGGCACGCCTCGATCAGGACGTTCTTTTTGTCCCCCTTGACCAGGTAGGAGTTGTAGGACGTGCCGTAGTCGGTCGTCATGACGATATCGAACACCCGCATGTTGGGGTTCAGGATGCCGACGGAGTAGATGCGGTCGGTAACTTTCACTGCTGCCATCTTGCTTTCCTCCTGTATACAAACGAGGTGACCATTTGACAGGTCAAATGGTCACGCGTCTTTCCTTATTCCGCTTCAAACTGTTCCTTACCGACGCCGCAGAGCGGGCAGACAAAATCGGCCGGGACGTCCTCCCACTTGGTTCCGGGCGTAATGCCCTCCTCGGGATAGCCCTTCTCCTCATCATAGACGAACCCGCAGACGCTGCAAACATACTTTTTCATGTCACAAAACTCCTTTATTCCCATTTTCAGCGGTTCACGCTGTTTCCGCCACAAATATACCATATTAGTGTACTATTTGTAAAGCCCCAAACCGCACAAATTCTGATAAAATTATAACATTTTTTTTAGATATTGCCCCGTATAGGACTCCGGAACCTTGCAGATTTCCTCCGGCGTGCCGGCCGCGACGATCATCCCGCCCGCGTCTCCCCCCTCGGGGCCGAGGTCGATGATGTGGTCGGCGGTTTTGATTACCTCTAAATTATGCTCAATTGTGATGACGGTATTCCCCGCGTCCACCAGCGCCTGCAAAACGTCGATCAGCTTGTGCACGTCGGCGGTGTGCAGGCCGGTCGTCGGCTCGTCAAGGATGTAGACGGTGCGCCCGGTCGGCCGCTTGGAGAGCTCGGTCGCGAGCTTGACCCGCTGGGCCTCGCCGCCCGAAAGCGTCGTCGCCGGCTGGCCGACCTTGACGTAGCCGAGGCCCACGTCGTAGAGGGTCTGGAGCTTGCGCGCGATCTTGGGCACGTTTTTGAAGAACTCGAGCGCCTCCTCTACCGTCATCTCGAGCACGTCGTAGATCGACTTGCCCTTGTATTTCACCTCGAGCGTCTCACGGTTGTAGCGGCGGCCCTTGCACACCTCGCAGGGCACGTAGATGTCGGCGAGGAAGTGCATCTCGATGCGCACGATGCCGTCGCCCTCGCACGCCTCGCACCGGCCGCCCTTGACGTTGAAGGAGAAACGGCTGGACTTGTAGCCGCGCATCTTGGCGTCGGCCGTCTGCGCGAAAATTTCGCGGATGTCGGTGAACACGCCGGTATAGGTCGCCGGGTTGGAGCGCGGGGTGCGCCCGATCGGCGACTGGTTGATGTCGATCACCTTGTCGACGTTCTCCATGCCGAGGATGTCCTCATGCCTGCCCGGCTTGACGCGCGGGTTGGTGAGCTCCCGGGTCAGGCGCTTGAAGAGCACCTCGTTGATCAGCGAGCTCTTTCCCGAACCGGAAACGCCCGTCACCACCGTAAAAATCCCGAGCGGGATTTCCACGTCGATCCCCTTGAGGTTGTTTTCCGCCGCTCCGACAATTTTGAGGCTCTTCCCGCTGCCCCTTCGGCGCTTTTCGGGCACTCCGATCCTCTTGGCGCCCGACAGATACTGCCCGGTGATCGACCGGGGGCAGGCCTTGATCTCGTCCACCGTGCCCGCGCAGACCACCTCGCCGCCGTGTATCCCCGCTCCGGGTCCGATGTCGACGATGTAGTCGGCGGCGTACATCGTGTCCTCGTCGTGCTCGACGACAATCAGCGTGTTGCCGAGGTCGCGCAGCCGCTTGAGGGTGGCGATCAGCTTGTCGTTGTCCCGCTGGTGCAGGCCGATCGACGGCTCGTCGAGGATGTAGAGCACCCCCATGAGCGACGAGCCGATCTGGGTCGCGAGCCGGATGCGCTGGCTTTCGCCGCCCGAGAGGGTTCCGGCCGAGCGCGCCAGCGTCAGGTATTCCAGGCCGACGCTGCGCAGGAAGCCCAGCCGTTCGCGGATTTCCTTGATCACGAGCTCGGAGATCATCTGCTCGCGCGGGGTGAGCTCAAGGCGGTCGAGGAAGTCGAGCGCGCCCACGACTGACAGCCTGCAGAACTCGCTGATGTTGAGTCCGCCGACCGTCACCGCGAGCACCGTCTTGTTCAGGCGGTCTCCATGGCAGACGGGGCACTCGACGCTGTTCATCCAAGAGGTGATCTCCTCGCGCATCCAGGCGGAATTCGTCTCGCGGAAGCGGCGCTCGAGGTTGTTGACGATTCCCTCAAAATCGGTGTAATAGGAGCCCTTCATTGACCCGCCCTCGCGGTGCATGAGGATCTTCTCCCCCTTGGTCCCGTAGAGCAGGATCTCCACCGCCTGCTTCGGCAGGTCTTTCACCGGCACGTCGAGGGAAAAGCCGTAGTGGGCGGCGAGCCCCTCGTAATACATCTGCGCGATGCCGCCCTCGGCGTAGTACCAGCCGGAGGCACGGATCGCGCCCTCCCGGATGGTCAGGCGCTTGTTGGGAATGACGAGCTCGGGGTCGACCTTGAGAAAGGTGCCCAGGCCGGTGCACTTCTCACAGGCGCCGTAGGGGGCGTTGAAGGAAAACATGCGCGGGGTGAGCTCCTCGATGCTGATGTCGTGGTCGGGGCAGGCGTAGTTGGAGGAGAAGGTCATCTCCTCCCCGTCCGCGTCGACGATCGCGATGCCGCCCGTCAGCCCGATCGCCGTTTCGAGCGAATCGGCCAGGCGGGAGCGGACCGCCTCCTTGATCACGAGCCGGTCGACGACCACCTCGATCGTGTGCTTCTTGTTCTTTTCGAGCTTGATCTCCTCCGAGAGGTCGTAGAGGTTGCCGTCCACCCGCACGCGGACATAGCCCGAACGCCGCGCGGCGTCAAATTCCTTGATATGCTCCCCCTTGCGCCCGCGCACGGTGGGCGCGAGCACTTGCACCCGCGTCCCCTCGGGCAGCGAAAGCACCCGGTCGACCATCTGGTCGACCGTCTGCTGTTCGATCGGCCGGCCGCAGACGGGGCAGTGCGGAACGCCGATGCGCGCGTAGAGCAGGCGCAGGTAGTCGTAGATCTCCGTGACGGTGCCGACCGTCGAACGGGGGTTCTTGGAGGTGGTCTTCTGGTCGATCGAGATCGCGGGGCTGAGCCCCTCGATGCTGTCGACGTCCGGCTTCTCCATCTGCCCCAGAAACATGCGCGCGTAGCTCGACAGGCTCTCGACATACCGCCTCTGGCCGTCCGCGTAGATCGTGTCGAACGCGAGCGACGACTTGCCCGAGCCGGAAAGCCCTGTAAAGACAATCAGCTTGTCGCGTGGGATTTCAATGTCGATATTCTTGAGGTTGTGCTCCCGGGCACCCTTGATAACGATTTTATCCAAAGCCATAGTCTATCTTCCGTTCCCTTTATTTTGGCAGCCTGCTGGGGCGGGCGCGTTCGTCCTCCGCCTTGAGCTTTGCGATCTTGTCCCGCAAGTAAGCCGCGTGCTCAAACTCGAGGATCTTCGCCGCGTTCTTCATCTCGAGCGTCAGCTTGGAGATGAGCGCCTCCCGCTCCTTGTGGCTGAGCTTCTTTCCGCGCCTGCCCTTTTTGCCCTCGACCTCGTCCCTCGTTGAGATTTCGAGGATGTCGCGCACGTCCTTTTTGATCGTCTGCGGCGTGATGTGGTGTTCCTTATTGTAGGCCATCTGGATTTCCCGGCGGCGGTAGGTCTCGCGGATGGCGTTCTCCATCGACTCGGTGACGCTGTCCGCGTACATGATGACCCTGCCCTCGGAATTCCGCGCGGCGCGGCCGACCGTCTGCACGAGGGAGGTCTCGCTGCGCAGGAATCCCTCCTTGTCCGCGTCGAGGATCGCCACGAGCGATACCTCCGGGATGTCGAGGCCCTCGCGCAGCAGGTTGATGCCCACCAGCACGTCAAACTCGCCCAGGCGCAGGTCGCGGATGATCTCCATACGCTCGATCGTGTCGATGTCGTGGTGCATGTAGCGGATGCGCACCCCCATGTTCTCCATGTAGGCGGTCAAATCCTCCGCCATCTTCTTGGTGAGGGTGGTGACGAGCACCCGCTCCCCCTTCTGGGCACGCAGGTTGATCTCCGAGAGCAGGTCGTCGATCTGTCCCTCGACCGGCCGCACCTCGATCTCGGGGTCGCAGAGCCCCGTCGGGCGGATGACCTGCTCGACGATTTCGGCGCTCTTCTGGCGCTCGAACTCGCCCGGCGTGGCCGAGACGAAGACGACCTGGTTGAGCTTCTGGTAGAACTCATCGAAGTTGAGAGGCCGGTTGTCGAGCGCCGACGGCAGCCGGAAGCCGTACTCGATCAGGCTCTGCTTGCGCGAGCGGTCGCCGCCGTACATGCCGCGCACCTGCGGCAGCGTGACGTGGCTCTCGTCCACGAAGAGCAGGAAATCCTTCGGGAAGTAGTCGAGCAGCGTATAGGGCGTGCTGCCCGGCGCGCGGCCCGAAATGACGCGGGAATAGTTCTCAATCCCCTTGCAGAAGCCGATCTCCTGCATCATCTCGATGTCGTAGTTGGTCCGTTCGGCGATCCGCTGCGCCTCGATCAGCTTGCCGCGCTCCTTGAACCACGCGACCCGCTCGTCGGCTTCGCGGCGGATTTCATCGATCGCGGCTGCCATCTTCTCGGGCGGCACGATGTAGTGGGAGGCCGGGTAGATCGCTACGTGGCTGACGACGTTTTTGACCTCCCCGGTCAGCGTGTTGATCTCGGTGATGCGGTCGATCTCATCCCCGAAGAACTCGACGCGCACGGCGGTATCACCCGAATAGACAGGGAAAATCTCCACGACGTCGCCGCGGACCCGGAATTTGTTGCGCACGAAATTGATATCGTTGCGCTCATACTGGATTTCCACCAGCTTTTTGATGAGCTCGTCCCGCTCCCTGCGCATCCCCGTGCGCAGCGAGATGACCATGCTGTGGTAGTCGATCGGGTCGCCCAGCGTGTAGATGCAGGAGACGCTCGACACAATGATCACGTCCCGCCGTTCGCCGAGCGAGGCGGTCGCCGAGTGGCGGAGCTTCTCGATCTCATCGTTGATCGCCGAGTCCTTTTCAATATAGGTGTCCGTGTGGGCGATATAGGCCTCCGGCTGGTAGTAGTCGTAGTAGGAGACAAAGTACTCCACCGCGTTGTGCGGGAAAAATTCCCGGAACTCGCTGCACAGCTGCGCGGCCAGCGTCTTGTTGTGCGCCAAAACGAGCGTCGGGCGGTTGAGGTTCGCGATGACGTTTGCCATCGTGAACGTCTTGCCCGAGCCGGTGACGC
>NZ_CABUCJ010000132.1 GCF_902490045.1 uncultured Anaerotruncus sp. | reverse complement strand
GCTCGCCATCTACCTCGGGCTGGGACTTGTGCTCTCGGTCTATATGCACACCTCCCGCAACCTCTTCAGCCGTTGATCACGGGGGCGCTCCCCCTGCCCGCCCGCCGGACGGCGGATCACATCGTTTTGAAAGGACCGTAGCCATGAAGACTGACATCGAGATCGCGCAGGCGGCGTCCATGCTGCCCATCCATGAAATCGCCGGCCAGCTGGGAATCCTGCCCGAGGAGCTGGAGCCCTACGGCCGCTACAAGGCCAAGCTGTCCGAATCGGTCTACGCCCGGCTGGCGGACCGCCCCGACGGCAAGCTCGTGCTCGTCACCGCCATCAACCCCACCCCCGCGGGCGAGGGCAAGACCACCACGACCGTCGGGCTGGGCCAGGCGATGCGGAAAATCGGCAAAAACGCGATCATCGCGCTGCGCGAGCCCTCCCTCGGGCCGGTCTTCGGCATCAAGGGCGGCGCGGCGGGCGGCGGCTATTCGCAGGTCCTGCCGATGGAGGACATCAACCTGCATTTCACCGGCGACATGCACGCGATCACCGCCGCCAATAACCTCCTCTGCGCGGTGCTCGACAACCACCTCCAGCAGGGCAACGCCCTCGGCATCGACCCGCGCCGCATCCTCTTTAAGCGCTGCATGGACATGAACGACCGCGCGCTGCGCTCCGTCGTCGTCGGCCTTGGCGGCAAGGTGAACGGCGTGCCGCGCGAGGACGGCTTTATGATCACCGTCGCCAGCGAGGTGATGGCGATCCTCTGCCTCGCCGCCGATCTCACCGACCTGAAAAAACGCTTGGGAGATATCCTCGTCGCTTATACTTACAGTAATACACCTGTCTACGCGCGCGACCTCCAGGCGAACGGCGCGATGGCCGCGCTTCTCAAGGACGCGCTCAAGCCCAACCTCGTGCAGACGCTCGAGAACACCCCCGCGCTCATGCACGGCGGGCCGTTCGCCAACATCGCGCACGGCTGCAACTCGGTGCGCGCGACCCGGCTCGCCCTCAAGCTCGCCGACTACACGATCACCGAGGCGGGCTTCGGCTCCGATTTGGGCGCGGAGAAGTTCATGGACATCAAATGCCGTTACGCGGGGCTTTCCCCGTCGGCGGTCGTGCTCGTCGCGACGGTGCGCGCCCTCAAATATAACGGCGGCGTGCCCAAGGCCGAGACGGGCGTACCCAACCCCGAGGCGCTCAAAAGGGGGCTTGTGAACCTCGCGGCGCATGTGGAGAACATGCAGAAGTTCGGGGTTCCGGTCGTCGTGGCGATCAACCGCTTCGCGGCGGACAGCGGAGAGGAGCTCTCCATCCTCGCGGACTACTGCAGGCAGGCGGGCTGCCGGTTCGCGCTCTCCGAGGTGTTCGCGAAGGGCGGCGAGGGCGGCATGGAGCTTGCGCGCGCCGTCGTCGAGGCGTGCGAGGACCCCTCCGATTTCCATCCGCTCTACGATACCGCGCTGCCCATCAAGGAGAAGATCGAAACGATCGCGTCGCGCATCTACGGCGCGGCGGCGGTCAGCTACAGCGCCTCCGCCGAAAAGATGATCCGGGAGATCGAGGCGCTCGGCAAGGCGGACCTGCCCATCTGCGTGGCAAAGACGCAGTATTCCCTCTCGGACGACCCGGCGAAGCTCGGGCGGCCGCAGGGCTTCACGGTCAATGTCAAGGAGATCCGCCTGTCGGCGGGGGCCGGCTTCATCGTGGCGCTCACGGGCGACATCATGACGATGCCCGGCCTGCCGAAAGCGCCCGCCGCCTACCAGATCGACGTGGACGCCGACGGGCACATCTCCGGCCTCTTCTGATTTTTGATGGCAAGGAAGGAAACTCTGTGATACGATTTTTGAGCCGTTCCACCCGCGAGACGGAGGACTTTGCCGCCGCCCTTGCCGAAAAGCTGCGCCCGGGCGACGTGATCGCCTGCCGCGGCGGCATGGGCGCGGGCAAGACTGCCTTTGCGCGCGGGCTGGCGCGCGGGCTGGGACTTGCCGACGAGGTGTCCAGTCCCACCTTCGCGCTGGTGCATGAATATACAAATGGTAATATCCCGCTCTATCATTTCGATATGTATCGCGTCTCCGGCTTTGACGAGCTCTATTCCACCGGATTTTTCGACTATCTCGAGCAGGACGGCGTGCTCTATATCGAATGGAGCGAAAATATCGAGGGGGCGCTGCCCGACGGCGTGATCATGCTGACGCTCGAGCGGGTCGACGACGACACCCGCCAACTGACGATCGAGGGGGAACGGTTTTGAAAATTCTGGCGATCGACACCTCCTCCCAGTCGGCCTCCTGCGCCGTCACCGAGGACGGGAAGCTGCTGGGGGAGTTCTTCACCAACGTGAAGCTGACCCATTCCCAGACCATCCTGCCGATGGTCGAAAACCTGCTGGAGCAGACCCGCGTCCCCCTTCCGGAGATCGGGCTCTTTGCCGTCACCGACGGGCCGGGCTCCTTCACCGGGCTGCGCATCGGGCTTTCCGCCGTCAAGGGGATGGCCCACGCGCTCGGCAAAGGCTGCGTGGGCGTCTCCACCCTTGAGGCGCTCGCGTGGAATCTCCAGGGGCTGGACGCCGCCGTCTGCCCCGTGCTCGACGCGCGCTGCTCTCAGGTCTATACCGCGCTCTTCCGGTCGGGCGGGGAATCCCCCGAACGGCTGGCCGCCGACGAGGCCGTCTCCCTCTCCGAACTCGGGGAGCGTCTGAAAAAGTTTGGGGAGCGCGTATTTCTTGTTGGAGACGGGGCGGAAATGTGTTATAATGTTTTCAAAGATCGGGTGGCAAACCTCACCCTTCCCTCGCCCGCGCTGCGCTTTCCGCGCGCGTCGTCCGCCGCGCTCGCGGCCGGACGGGCGTATCTCCGGGGAGACGTCCTGCCGCCCGCTTCCCTTGCGCCCGCGTACCTGCGCCTGCCGCAGGCGGAACGCGAGCGCCTTGCCAAACTGACGAAAGAGGGTTCAAGCATATGATCGCTTTGGCTGCCGACCACGGCGGCTTCCTGCTCAAGGAGGAAGTCCGCGCCTGGCTCGATGAACAGGGGATCGCCTACAGGGATTTTGGTTCCTTCGACGGCGCGTCCTGCGACTATCCCGATGTGGCCGCGCCCGCCTGCGGGGCGGTGGTTTCCGGCGAGTGCGAAAGGGCGCTGCTCTTCTGCGGCACCGGCATCGGCATCTCGATCGCCGCCAACAAGGTCCCGGGCATCCGCGCGGCCTGCTGCTCCGACTACTTCAGCGCGAAATACACCCGCATGCACAACGACGCGAACGCCCTCTGCATGGGCGGCCGGGTCATCGGCCCGGGGCTCGCGATCGAGCTGGCCGACGTCTTTCTCCATACCGAATTCGAGGGCGGCCGCCACCAGCGCCGCATCGACAAGATTTCCGCTTTGGAAAGCAGGTAATTCACCACACCATATCTACTGACAGGGGGACGTAACATGTCAAAGCCGTTTATTATGGACCATCCGCTCATCCAGCACAAGATCACGCTCCTGCGCGACAAGAACACCGGTTCCAAGGAGTTCCGCGAGCTGACCAACGAGATCGCCATGCTGATGTGCTATGAGGCGACCCGCGACATGCCGATGAAGCAGGTCGAGGTCGAAACGCCCATCTGTGTCGGCAAGTTCAATGTGATCGCCGGCCGCAAGATCGCCTTTATCCCCATCCTGCGCGCGGGGCTCGGCATGGTCGACGGCCTGCTCTCCCTCGTTCCCGCCGCAAAGGTCGGCCACATCGGCATGTACCGCGACCCCGATACCCATATGCCTGTCGAGTACTACTGCAAGCTGCCCGCCGACATCCAGGAGCGCGACATCCTCGTGCTCGACCCGATGCTCGCCACCGGCGGTTCCGCCGTGGACGCGATCAACCAGCTCAAGGCGCGCGGCTGTACCAACATCAAATTCATGTGCATCATCGCCGCGCCCGAAGGCCTCGCCGCCATGGAGAAGGCCCATCCCGACGTGCAGATCTACGTCGGCGCGCTCGACGACCATCTCAACGAGCACATGTACATTGTTCCCGGCCTCGGCGACGCGGGCGACCGCATCTTCGGCACGAAGTAAGCCGCCCCGCGGCGGGGTCCTGCCGCAGGGGAATCAACGCCGGCCTTCGGCACGGCAATCCATATGATGATCGAAAGCATATTTCAAGGCGCTGTTTGGAAAGCTAATTCCAAACAGCGCCTTTTTTATTTTGGGAGGAAATGATGAAAAACTTGAAATTTATCCTGACCGGCGCGGCTGCGGGGCTTTTGAACGGGCTCTTCGGCGCGGGCGGCGGCATGGTGGTGGTACCGATGCTCCACAGGGACGGCCTGCCCGCCGAGCGCGCGCATGCCACCTCGATCGCCGTGATTTTGCCCCTTTCGATCGCCAGCAGCGTGCTCTATCTCACACGCGGCTACCTCGACGTCATGAGCGCGGTGAAATTCATCCCGCTCGGCCTCGTGGGCGCGGGGATTGGCGCATGGCTGCTCCCCAAGATCAAAACCGTCTGGCTCCACCGCATTTTCGGCGTCATCGTGCTCTATTCCGCGGTGCGCCTGCTGCTGCAATGAGCTGGATCGTCATCGCCGTCGTCTCCCTCCTCAGCGGCCTGCTCGGCTCCCTCGGCATGGGTGCCGGGGCTGTGCTGCTGCTCTACCTGCGCGTCTTCGGCGGCGTGGAACAATTTGAAGCGCAGGGCGTCAACCTCATCTTTTTCCTCCCCATCGCGGTGCTGTCCATCCTCCTGCACGCCCGCAACCATCTCATCAGCTGGAAGGCCGCGGGCATCTGCATCCTCGCGGGCCTGCCCGCCGTCTTTCTCGGCGTGTGGCTCGGCGGGCTCGCCGGCGGACCGCTGCTCTCCAAGCTCTTTGCCGGGCTGCTGCTCATCATCGGCGTGCGCGAGCTTTTCCAAAAGGATTCCGGTTCCCGGGCTCCTTAGATATGCCGCTCATCGGGCGGCGGAGCTTGCCGGTGGCCGGCAGGCCCTCCGCCTTCTGGGCGGAAACCCCAGGGGGGCTCCGCTGCTCCCCGAGCGGCAAAGAAAGAAAATTTTATCAGAGTATAAAGCGCTTGCCTAGCGTTCAAAATAATACCGGAGGTGTAACCACAAAATGAATGATTCTTATAATCCAAAGAGCAAATTCAGTAAATTCATGGCAGGAAAAGGTTTTTACATTGCCCTTGCGATCTGTGTGGTGGGAGCTGGTACCGCCGCGTGGGTCGCGGTAGACAAGACCATCGAGCGGATCGACCAGAATAACGACCGCGTGATCGAACAGCAGGCGCCTTCCAGCACACAGGAGCCGACCTACGGTTTCCCCGATTTGGAGGAGGCGGGAAAAGCGCAGAGCGGCGTCGGCGTCGACGGCAAGTCGGCCTCGTCCTCCTCATCTACAGTGCCTTCGTCCTCCTCCGCGGCTGCGTCCAAACCGGACGAGCCCTCCGTAGAGGCAAAGGCGCAGCCCGAGCCGCAGCCCTCCTCCTTCGTATTGCCGATCTCGGGCGAGATTTTCGCGCCCTACAGCGGCGGTGAGCTCGTCAAGAACGCAACCCTGAAGGAATGGCGCACCCATGACGGTATCGATATCAAGGCCGATAAGGGCGCGCAGGTCAAAGCGGTGTGCGACGGCAAGGTGACCGCCGTGCGCGACGACCCGCTGATGGGCATGACCATCGAAATCCTCCACCACGACGACATCACTTCGATCTACTGCGGACTTGACAAAAAGACCTCCGTCAAGGAGGGCGACAGCGTCCAGGTCGGCCAGGCGATCGGAGCGGTCGGCGATATTCCCTGTGAGATTTCCCTCGAACCCCACCTCCATTTTGCCATGAAGGTCGGCGGCGCGTGGGTCGACCCCCTCAAAACGATGGGCAAAGTTTCTGACTGACTTCCTATTCTCCCATAGAACAGCGCGGCGGCCGCCGCGTTTCCAGCGGTTTACCCCTCCAGCAGGCGTCCGTCCCGCCAGACATAACGGTCCGCGCAGACGCCGTCCCCAGTGCGCACGCAGAGAAGCACCACAAGTCCTTCCCCGGACGGGGTGACGCTCACGGCGACCAGCTCCGCCTCTCCCCTGCGGGCCTCCGTGCGGGCGAGCGCGCGCTCCACCGGCTCGGAGAACCCGTCGGGAAGGGAGGCGGACGACGGCGGAAGGGCGGCCGGCACCCCGG
>NZ_CABUCJ010000131.1 GCF_902490045.1 uncultured Anaerotruncus sp. | reverse complement strand
TCGCGGCCCACAAAACGGCTCTGCCGTTTTGGTCACGGCGCGGGCGGGCGGTACCATACGAGGGAGGCTGAAACGATGATCGAATCGAGATGCGGGCTGCTGTGCGGCGAGTGTTCCTACCGGGAGCCGATGGGCTGCAAAGGCTGCGCGGTGATCGAAAAGCCCTTCTGGGGCGACGCATGCCCGGTGAAATCCTGCTGCGAGGCAAAGGGACTGGAGCACTGCGGAGCCTGCGGGGAGTTCCCCTGCGCGCTGCTTACGGGCTTTGCCTACGACCCCGACCAGGGGGACGACGGAAAACGGATCGAACAGTGCCGGCTCTGGCGCGGCGCTGAAAAGGAGGCGTTATGATGAAATTCTGCGGACCGATGCTCTGTGTCCGGGACATGGAGGCATCCAAACGGTTTTATACCGATCTGCTCGGGCAGACGCTCGTGCTCGACTACGGGGAGAACGTGACCTTCGACGGCGGTTTCTCCCTCCAGGAGAAATACCAGGAGATCTGCGGGCTCGATCCCGAGCGGTTCCCGACCCGCTACGGCGGCAACGACGCGGAGCTCTACTTCGAGGAGGCAGACTTTGACGGGTTCCTCGAAAAGCTCGCGGATTGGCCCGGCGTCGAGTACATCCAGCCCTGTCACGAGCGCGGCTGGGGGCAGCGGTGCGTATGCTTCTACGACCCCGACCGGCACATCGTAGAGGTGGGGGAGCCGATGGATCATGTCGCCGCGCGTTTCCTGCTGCAGGGGATGAGTCCCGAGCAGGTGGCGGAACGCACCATGTTCCCGCTAGAGATCGTCCTGAAAATCCAGAAGGCGATCGCCGAATAACGACGGAAAAAACCGGCCCGGACGTTTGTCCGGGCCGGTTTTTGTCGGTCAAATCACCGGCTGGTGGCGTTGCGGAACGCCTGCCGGGTCGCCTTGATCTCGGTGAGGGATTTGACGAGGACCTCCTCGGTCTTGAGCAGGCAGTTGTCGGAAAACTCCTGCGCCGCCTGGCGGATCTCGCGGGATTTGAGCTGCGCCTGGGAGAGGATTTCCGACGCCTTGGCCTGCGCGGCCTTGCTGACCTCCTCCTGCGCGATAAGGGTGCGGGCGCGGTCCTCCGCCTTGCGCACGATCTGCTCCGCCTCTTTCTTGGCGTTTTCGATGATGTCGGTGCGGTCGGAGACGATCGCCTTGGCCTGCTTGATCTCCGCCGGGATGTTCAGGCGGATATCGTCGATCAGGTCGCGCACCTTGTCGGCGTCCACCACACACCGGCCGCCCGAAAGCGGCAGGCTCCAGGAACGGTCGAGCAGTTCGTCGATCACGTCCAGAATTTCATCGATGTTCATTCGGAATCCACTCCTTTATCGGTTATTCGTCAGCTGTTTCTGTTTCGGGGAATTTGATTTTGAGCCGCTCGACCACCGCGTCCAGGATGATGGAGGGGACGAAGCTGCTCACGTCGCCGCCGAAGCGGGCGATCTGCCGCACCATGCTCGAGCTCAGGTACATGTTGTCGCTGCTCGGCGTGAGGAACACCGTCTCCGCCTGGGGCATGAGCTTACGGTTGGTCAGCGCCATCTGGAACTCATAATCAAAGTCGGATACCGCCCGCAGGCCCTTGACGATGGCGACCGCGGACTTCCTACGCACATAGTCTATCAGCAAACCGCTGAACTTGTCAACTTCCACGTTGGGCATGTCCACGCAGACCGCGTGGATGAGGCGCACCCGCTCGTCGAGGGAAAAGATCGGGTTCTTGTCGGGGTTGGCGCTCACCACCACGATCACCCGGTCGAAGAGGCCCGCCGCCCGCCGGATGATCTCCTCATGTCCCTTTGTGATGGGGTCAAAGCTCCCGGGGCAGATCGCCAGTCGTTCCATTCGTCATTCCTCTTCCTGTCGTTTTCTGTAGGTCGTGATCTTCGCCTTGCCATAGCGGTAGGTCCGGTGCAGCAGGAACTCCCCCGCCGCCTCGGGCAGTTCCTCCTTCTTTTCCGTCTCGCAGACGATGACGCCCGTGTCCTTCATGAGCCCCGCGAGCTTCGGCAGCACCGCGGGGATGAGGTTTTCGCCGTAGGGCGGGTCGAGCAGGGCGATGTCGAACCGCTCCTTCGCGCCGAGCAGGAAGCTCTGCGCCTCCATCGCGGCCACCCGCGCGCGGTCGGCGAGCTTGGCCGCCGCAAGGTTGCGGCGGATGACCTCCTGCGCCGCGCGCTCCCGGTCGACAAAGACGCACTGTCTCGCCCCGCGTGACAGCGCCTCGATGCCGAGCTGGCCGCTGCCCGCAAAGAGATCAAGCACAACCGCCTCCGCAAGCTCAAAATGCAGGATGCTGAACATGGCCTCCTTGGCCATATCGGACGTCGGCCGCGTCGCAAGCCCCTCCGGGGCTTCCAACCGCGTGCCGCGCGCCGTTCCGGTAATCACTCTCATATCTCATTTCCTTTCTTCCGAGGAAACTTTCATCAGGCCGCCCGGAGGGCTTTTGAAAAAAGCCCCCGGGACCCGAAAACTCTTATCAGGCCGCCCGGAGGGCTTTTGAAAAAGCCCCCGGGACCCGAAAACTTTTATCAGGCCGGCCTCCGCCCCCTAAGCAGCCTCTACCCGTGGGGGAAAGCGGCGGCCCGCTCCCAACGTGACCGGCGAATCCTCCCCACGCGGGACGTAAACCCTGAACCAAACGCTTTAAGGGTTTCCAAAGGGAACTTCTCCGCCGCGCTGCCCGCACTTCAAACACGGACGGCGGCATATCCCGGCGCGGGGCGCGGACCCTGAACCAAACGCTTTGAGGGTTCCCAAAGGGAACTTTCCCGAAAGTTCCCTTTGGTCATGATACGGGGTTTTACGCAGTTTGTCAATCTTCGGCATGCAGGAAGTCATAGAGCTTCCGGGCGGCGGTTTTGGAAACGCCCTTGACCTCCGCGAGCTGGTCCGGGGACGCGGCGCGGATGGCCTTAATCGTTTTGAAGTGCCGGAAGATTTCCGCCGCGCGTTTTTCGCCGATCCCTTCGCATTGGGTGAGGGTGGACTCAAACGCCGATTTCTGATGCCGCGCCCGGGAAAAGGTGATGGAAAAACGGTGCACCTCGTCCTGAATCGTCGACACGAGGGTGAAGGCGCTGCGGTGGGAATTGATCGCGATCTCGCCGCCCGACTCCGCGATCGCGCGGGTGCGGTGCCGATCGTCCTTGACCATGCCGAAGACAGGCGCCGAAATCCCCATCGAGGCGAGCAGCGGCACGATCGTGGAGACGTGCCCCTTGCCGCCGTCGAGCAGGATGAGGTCGGGCATCCGGTCGAACGCCTCGTCCTTCTGTGTTTCGTCGAGGTAGCGGCCGAACCGCCGGGAAAGCACCTCCGCCATGCTCGCGTAGTCGTCGGTGCCCTGCACCGTCTTAATCGAGAACTTGCGGTAGCAGGCCCGTTTGGGACGCCCGTTCTCAAAGACGACCATGCCGCCCACCACCGTGTCCGAGCCGATGTTGGAGATGTCGTACGCCTCGATGTAGGCGGGCGGTTTCGAAAGCCCGAGCAGCCGCGCCAGCTCGTCGAGCGCCGCGACCTCCCGGCCGGTGCGCTCCGCCTTCTGCGACAGCCGCTCCGCGGCGTTCGCCCGCGCCATTTCCACCAGCTTCTGCTGCTCGCCCCGCTGGGGCACCCGGATTTCCACCCTGTGTCCCGCCTGCTCGGAGAGCAGCTGCGCGGCGATGTCGATGTCCTCGATCTCCCCGTCGAGCTGAACCCGCTTCGGGATATCCTCGCGCGTGGTGTAGTAGCGCAGCAGGAACTCCAGCCGTGCGCCGTCAAGGTCGTCCGTCGCGCCGAGCAGGAAATCCTGCTTGTCCACCAGCCGCTCCCCGCGGAATTTGAGCACCACGGCGCAGGTGTCCTGCTCGCTGCGCGCGAGCGCGATGATGTCCTGGTTGGCAACCTTGGAGAAGACCACCTTCTGCGACTCGCTGATCCGGCTGATCGCCTTGATGCGGTCGCGCAGCTGGGCGGCCTTCTCGAACTGCATCTTTTCGGCGCACTCGTTCATCCGCCGGGTCAGCAGCTCCACCGACTGGGCCCCGCCGCCCCGGATGTATTCGAGCGCCTGTTCGAGTGCTTCCGCATACTCCTCCTGCGAGATCCGCCCCCGGCAGACCCCCATGCACTGCTTGATGTGGAAGTTGAGGCAGGGGCGGCCCTTGCCGAACTCCTGCGGGAATCTGCGGGTGCAGGTTGGCAGCAGGAACGCGCGGTTCACCTCGTCGACCGTCTCGTTGACGACGAAGGAGGAGATGTACGGCCCGATATAGGTCGCGCCGTCCTCCTCCCGCTGAAAGACATGCCGGATGCGCGGATAGGGCTCCTTTGTGACCTTGATATAGCTGTAGCCCTTGTCGTCCTTGAGCAGGATGTTGTATTTGGGGGAATGCAGCTTGATCATGCTGCACTCGAGCACGAGCGCCTCGAATTCGCTGTCGGTGACGATGTAGTCGAAGTCGTGGACGTGGCTCACCATCTGGTAGACCTTCGGCAGGTGCTTTTCCACCGCGCGGAAATAGCTGCTCACGCGGTTTTTGAGCGCCTTGGCCTTGCCGATGTAGATGATGTCGCCCGCGCGGTTCTTCATGATGTACACGCCTGGCCGCAGCGGCAGCTTGTGCGCTTTTTCGGCGAGGTATGGCAGACGCGGGTTGTCCAAGGGAGCCCTCCTTCCCGCAATATGGATTGTTTGCCGATAAAATGAAAAAATGCACCGTCAGGCTTCTGAGCGGTGCATTTTCAGCGGGTGGATGCGATTACTCGGTGAAGCCGGACTCGACCAGCTTGACAAGCCCCTCGACGGCAACCTGCTCATCGGAGCCGTCCGCGATGATGCGGATGGTGGTGCCGCCGACGATGCCGAGGGAAAGGACGCCGAGCAGGCTCTTGGCGTTGACGCGGCGCTCCTCCTTCTCAACCCAGATGGAGGATTTATACTCGTTTGCTTTCTGAATAAAGAATGTTGCGGGGCGGGCGTGCAAACCGACCTGGTTCTGAACGGCGACTTCTTTCACAAACATTTCAATACTCTCCTATTTCTCAAGTATGTGGCGTTGAATAAGTTGTTACTATTATAAGCGCATTGCGTCAAAGCGTCAACGCTTTTTGTCCCACTTTTGCCAATCGCAGGGATTTTCTGTTTCTTTCCCAGTTCGGCCGCTTTACCGCTCCCGTGCAATTGTGCAACTTTGCTATAAAGTTTTCAACAATTATAGCAAGATACCCGGAAAGACCGGCCGGGTTTCAAAACATCTGCCGAACCTGGTCGAAAAAGCGCGCAACATGCGGCTGGGCCAGCGTGTAGACCACCGGCACGAGAAGGGCGGGCAGCAGGTTGGCGGTGCGGATGTTTGTGAACTCCAGAAAGTTGATGCCGATGCACATGACGATCGTATAGCCCACCATGCAGATGGCGTTGAGCATCGGGCCGGAGACGACCGGCGCGAGCACCCCGGCGAGCAGCGTGATCGAACCCTGGTACGCCAGCACCGGGATAAACGCGAACACCACGCCGAACCCCAGCGTGGAGCCGAGGATGATCGAACAGATGAAGTCCAGCGCCGATTTGATGAAGAGGACGCTCGGGTCGCCGGTGAGGCCGTCGTTCAGCGCGCCGATGATCGCCATCGCGCCGACGCAGAAGATGAGCGACGCGTTGATGAACCCCTTGGCGAAGCCCTCCTTGCCGAACTTCGCCTCGATCGCCTTCCCGCCGCGCACGAGCGCCGCGTCGATGTCGCACAATTCCCCGAGCACCCCGCCGACGACCATGCTTGCAATCAGCAGAAGCGAACCGTCGGCGGACAGTCTGCCGTCGGCGCCCACCGTGACCATCGAGGTGATGACCCCTTCGATGCCCACGAGAAAAACCGCCAGGCCCAGCAGCTTCATCGCCGTCTCCTCCACCTTTTTGGGGAGCCCGCGGCGGATCAGCAGGCCGATCATGCCGCCCGCGATCACTGAAATTGCGTTGACTATCGTTCCCATCTATTCTGCCTCGTTTCTGTCATTGTATGTGCCGTGTTTGCGCGGGGTTCCGCGCGGAATTGATTTTTTTGCCCGGCGATCTTCTTGGATTTGCCGCTCATCGAGCGGCAGAGCTTGCTGGGCTGCGCCCGGCGACGGTTTTAGATTTCCCGCCCAGCGGGCGGAGGGCTTGCCGGTAATCGACCGGCGGCGACCCTATTTCTTGTACGGACAAGAAATAGGGGAAAGAAACC
>NZ_CABUCJ010000130.1 GCF_902490045.1 uncultured Anaerotruncus sp. | reverse complement strand
CACCGCGTTTAAGAGCCCCGCCTCGCATTCGGCGATGCGGGGCGTCGGGTTTCCGAAGCGCGCCTCCCGCGTCGTGCCCTTGAGCGCGACCGCCCCGAGGCGGTTCAAATCGTACCATTTTGCCATCTCATGCCCGAACCCGAACGTCCCGCTCGCCGGGATGACCGGGTTTTGGAGGGTGAGCCCCCCGAGCGATACCGAAGTGTCCATCAGAACCGCACCTCCCCCGACCGCAGCACCGGCCCCTCGACGCAGATGCGCTTGGGGCCCGCGAGCGTCTCGCAGGAACATCCCATGCAGGCCCCGAATCCGCAGCCCATCCGCCGCTCGAAGGAGAGCTGGCCCTCCGCGCCCTTTTCGCGTCCGAGCGCGTGCACCGCGGCGAGCATCGGCTCGGGACCGCAGGCGCAGTAATATTCGTATTCGAGCCGGGAGAGCGGTCCGGTGACAAATCCCCGCTCCCCGAGGCTGCCGTCCTCGGTGGCGGCGAACACCTCGCAGCCGAGCGCCAGGAAGCCCTCCGCCAGAAAGGCGTCGGCCGCCGTCCGGAAGCCGAGCGCCACGGCGGGCGGTTCGCCGGCGAGCGCGAGCCGCCTGGCCAGCCCGTAGAGGGGCGGCACGCCCACCCCGCCGCCGATGAGGACCGTGCGCTTCCCCCGCGCCGCCGGGAGATCGTAGCCGTTGCCGAGGCCGGTCAGCAGGTCGAGCGTTTCCCCGGGGCGGACGCCGGCGAGCAGGCGCGTCCCCTTCCCCACCGCCCTGTAGACGAGGGTGAGCCCGCCGCTGTCCCAGTCGCAGACGCTGATCGGGCGGCGCAGGTAGCACCCGTCCACGCGCACGTTCACAAACTGGCCGGGGGCCGTGATCCAGCGGGTGTCGCCGAGAAGGCGCATCCGGAGGACCTCCCGCGCGATGGGGCGGTTTTCCGCCACTTGGTAGCGGGCGTTTTTAAACATCGGCGCCCTCCCTCCCCGCGTCGATCGTCGAAACGCCGACGGTGAGCTCCTCGAGCACGTCGAGCAGCACGGCCGTCGTGTCGAGGGAGGTGAAGATCGTCACGTTATGCTCCACCGCGAGCCGGCGGATGCGGAAGCCGTCCTTGGCCGGATTCTCCCCGCAGCCGGGGCCGAGGGTATTGACCACATAGGTCACATGCCCGGCGCGCAGGCTGTCGGGAATCTCCTCCGAGCCCTCGCTGATCTTGTGGAGCAGGCGGGTTCGGATGCCGTGCTGCTTTAAGAAATTCGCGGTGTCCTGCGTCGCTTCGATGTTGAAGCCCAACTCATAGAACCGCCGCGCGAAGGGCAGCGACCTCTCCTTGTCCCGGTCGGCGATCGTGAAGAGGACGGTCCCATAGTTGACCACCCGCTGCCCCGCCGCCTTGAGCGCCTTGTAGAAGGCGCGGTAGAGGGTCCTGTCGCACCCGAGCGCCTCGCCCGTGCTCTTCATCTCGGGCGAGAGGTAGGCGTCCGCGCCCCGGATTTTTGAAAAGCTGAAGACGGGGCATTTGACGTACCAGCGGTCCCGCTCCGGCGCAGCGCCGGTGCCATAGCCCTGTTCGCGCAGCGTCTGGCCGAGCGCCACCCTGGCGGCGACGCCCGCCAGATTGATCCCCGTCGCCTTGGAGAGGAAGGGCACGGTGCGCGACGAGCGGGGGTTCACCTCGATGACGTGCACCTTCTCCTGCGGGTCTACGATGAACTGGATGTTGAAGGGGCCTTTGATGCCGATGCCAAGCCCCAGCTTCACCGTGTAGTCGACGATCGTCCCGCGGACCGCCCCGCTCACCGAGAAGGTCGGATAGACGCTGATCGAATCGCCCGAATGCACCCCCGTGCGCTCGACGTGCTCCATGATGCCGGGGATGAACACGTCGGTCCCGTCGCACACCGCGTCGACCTCGAGCTCCTTGCCCTCGATATACCGGTCGACGAGCACCGGCGCGTCCTCGCTCGCGCGCACCGCCTCCGAGAGGTAGCGGCGCAGGTCGCCGTCGTTGACGACGATCTGCATCGCCCGCCCGCCGAGCACGAAGCTCGGCCGCACGAGCACCGGGTAGCCGAGGGAATTGGCGGCCTCGATCCCTTCCTCAAGCGTCGTCACCGCGCGGCCCTCCGGCTGCGGGATGCCGAGGCGCTCCATGAGCGCCTCGAAGCTGCCGCGGTTTTCCGCCCTGCCGATCGCCTCGCACCCCGTCCCGGCGAGCGGCACGCCCAGCGCATCGAGCCGCGCCGCGAGGTTAATCGCCGTCTGGCCGCCGAGCGTCACGACGACCCCGTCGGGCCGTTCGAGCGTCAGCACGTTCATGACGTCCTCGACGGTGAGCGGCTCGAAGTAGAGCTTGTCGCTCACCGTGTAGTCGGTCGAGACCGTCTCGGGGTTGTTGTTGATGACGATCGCTTCAAATCCCGCCTCCCGGATGGCCCAGACCGCGTGGACGGTCGAGTAGTCGAACTCGACCCCCTGCCCGATCCGGATGGGGCCGGAGCCGAGCACGACGATCTTTTTGCGGGCGGTCACGACACTCTCGTTTTCCTCCTCGTAGGTCGAGTAGAAGTAGGGGACGTAGCTTTCAAATTCCGAGGCGCAGGTGTCGATCATCTTGTAGACGGGCAGGACGCCGTTTTCCTTCCGCAGCAGGAAGATCTCCGATTCGCTCCTCCCCCACAGCCGCCCGATGCAGCCGTCCGAAATCCCCGTCCGCTTGGCGCGGCGCAGAAGTTCGAGGTCTCCCGGGCGCGCCGCGAGCTCCCGCTCGAACGAGACGACGCCCGCGAGCTTTTCCATGAAGAACCGGTCGATCTTCGTCACGCGGCAGATCTTCCGCACCGTCGCGCCCCGCCGCAGCAGCTCGGCAATCGCGAACAGCCGCTCGTCGGTCGGGGCGCGCAGGATTTCCCACAGCTCCGCGTCGGGCGCGGCGTCGAATTTTTCAAGCCATAGGCCGTCCGCGCCCGCCTCGAGGCTGCGCACCGCCTTGAGCAGGCTCTCCTCGAAGGTGCGCCCGACCGCCATGACCTCGCCCGTCGCCTTCATCTGTGTGGAGAGCAGGCGGCTCGCGCTTTCGAACTTGTCGAAGGGGAAGCGCGCGATCTTGGCGACCACGTAGTCGAGCGCCGGCTCGAAGCTCGCGGGGGTGTTGGCGAGGGCGATTTCGTCGAGGGTGAAGCCCACCGCGATGAGCGCCGACACCCGCGCGATCGGGTAGCCGCTCGCCTTGCTCGCCAGCGCGGAGGAACGGGAGACGCGGGGGTTCACCTCGATCACATAGTACCGGAAGGAGCCGGGGTCGAGCGCGAACTGCACGTTGCAGCCCCCTTCGATGCCCAGCGCGCGGATGAGCCGCAGGGCGGCGTCCCGCAGCATGTGGTACTCCCTGTTGGTGAGGGTCTGGCTCGGACAGACGACGATCGAATCCCCCGTGTGGATGCCCACCGGATCGACGTTCTCCATGTTGCAGACGGCTAGCGCCGTGTCGTTTTTGTCCCGGATGACCTCGTATTCGATCTCCTTATAGCCCTTGATGCTCCTTTCGACGAGCACCTGCCCGGCGGGCGAAAGGCGCAGAGCGCTTTCCGCGAGGGGACCGAGCTCGTCGTCGTTTTCCGCGAAGCCCCCGCCCGTGCCGCCGAGGGTGAAGGCGGGACGCAGGACCACCGGGTAGCCGATGGCGCGCGCCTTCTCATACGCCTCCTCCACCGTCGTCGCGACATCGCTCGGGAGGGTCGGCTCGCCCGCCGCGGCGCACAGCTCCTTGAAAAGCTCCCGGTCCTCGGCGCGCTCGATCGCGTCGAAGCCGGTGCCGAGGATTTCGCACCGGCACTCCCCCAGCACCCCCTTTTTGGCGAGCTGCATGGCGAGGTTGAGCCCCGTCTGCCCGCCGAGGGTCGGCAGGAGCGCGTCGGGGCGCTCCTTGCGGATGATGCGCGCCACGAATTCCAGCGTGAGTGGCTCGATGTAGACGCGGTCGGCAACGTCGGTGTCGGTCATGATTGTCGCCGGGTTGGAGTTGACGAGCACGACGGTGTAGCCCGCCTCCCGCAGCGCGAGGCAGGCCTGGGTGCCCGAGTAGTCGAACTCGGCCGCCTGGCCGATGACGATCGGCCCCGAGCCGATCACGAGAATCTTGCGGATATCAGTACGCTTGGGCATCCCGGTCCCCCCTTTCCGTCTGGAACGCCTCGATCGAGGCGATGAATTTGTCGAACAGATAGGCCGAGTCCTGCGGGCCGGGCGCGCTCTCGGGGTGGTACTGCACCGAAAAGACGCCCCGGGACGCGTCCTCCAGCCCCTCGACCGTGCCGTCGAGCAGGTTCCGGTGCGTCACCGCGAGGCCCGTCCCCGCAAGGCTCTCCGGGTCGACCGCGAACGAGTGGTTCTGGCTCGTGATCTCGACCCGGCCGGTCAAAAGGTTTTTGACCGGGTGGTTGCCGCCGCGGTGGCCGAACTTGAGCTTATAGGTGCGCGCGCCGTTCGCGAGCGCGATGATCTGGTGCCCGAGGCAGATGCCGAAGATGGGCAGCCGCCCCTGGAGCGCCCGCACGAGCGCGGCGGCCTCCGGGACGTCCCGCGGGTCTCCCGGCCCGTTGGAGAGGAAGAGCCCGTCCGGTTCCAGCGCGAGCACCGCTTTGGCGGGCGTGCCGCAGGGTACGACCGTCACATCGCAGCCGCGCGCCGCCAGCGAGCGGACGATGTTGTGCTTGATGCCGCAGTCGACCGCCACGACGGAATAGCGCGCGTTGGCGGTGCGGTGGCGCCAGGGCTTTTTGCAGCTCACCCGCGCGACCTGGTCGCGCGGGACGGGCGTGCCGGCCAGCCGTTCGAGCGCCGCCGCGTCGGGGGTATCCGCGCCGGTCAGCAGCGCGCGCATGCTCCCCTCGCTGCGGAGCATCCGGGTGATCGCCCGGGTGTCCGGCCCCGCGATGCCGGGGATGCCGTACTCCTCCATCACCTCCGCGAGAGGCTGCGCCGCCCGGAAGTTGGAGGGGCTGTCGTTATATTCCCGCACGATGAAGCCGCCGATGCGCGGCGTTTTCGTCTCATAGTCGTCCGCCGCGAGCCCGTAGTTGCCGATCAGCGGATAGGTCATGCAGACCAGCTGCCCGCAGTAGGACGGGTCGGAGAAAATCTCCTGGTACCCGACCATCGAGGTGTTGAAAACCGCCTCGCACACCGCGTCGGCGTCCGCGCCGAACCCCTCGCCCGCGAACACCCGGCCGTTTTCAAACACCAGCTTCTTCTGTGGTCTTTCCATCCTGTCACCCCTCTGTCTGAATTCCCGGTCAGCGCCGGTAAACTTCTTTTCCCCGGTAAAGCGTGAGCGCCGGCCAGCCCCGCAGCGTCCTCCCCGCAAAGGGGGTCGCCCTGCCGCGGCTCAAAAACCGCTCCGGTTCCACCGGCCGCGCCGTCCGCAGGTCCAGCACCGTGAGGGATGCCTCCTCCCCCGGCGCGAGCGTCCGCCGCTCCCCCAATATTTCCTGCGGCCCCGCCGTCAGCAGGAACAGCAGGCGTTCGAGCGGCAGGATTCCCGGCTCCGTCAGCCCGGTATAGAGCGCGGGGAACGCCGTCTCAAGTCCCACGACCCCGAAGAGGCTCCCCCGGAAGCCGCCCGCCTTCTCCTCCGCCGCGTGCGGCGCGTGGTCGGTGGCGACCGCCGTGATCGTACCGTCGAGCAGCGCCCCGACGAGCGCGGCGCGGTCGTCCTCCGCACGCAGCGGCGGATTCATCTTGAACCGCCCCTCGTCCGCCGGGATGTCCCCGTCGCAGAGGAGCAGGTTGTGGGGCGCCGCCTCGCAGGTGACCGGCAGGCCCCGCTTTCGCGCCTCCCGCACCATCGCGGCCCCCTCCTTCGTCGAGAGGTGGCAGATGTGCAGGCGGCAGCCCGTTTCGGCGGCGAGCCGGATGTCCCGCGCAACCGCCTCGTATTCGCTCTCCGACGGGATGCCCGGGAAGCCGTGCGCCCGCGCGAACGCCCCGTCGTGGCAGCAGCCGCCCGCCGGGACGAGCGGCTCCGCCTCGCAGTGGGCGGCGACGAAGCTCCCCGCCGCCGCGACGCGCTCCATCGCCGCGCGCATCGTTTCCTCCGACTGCACACCGCGCCCGTCGTCCGAAAACCCGGCGACGTGCGGGGCGAGCGCGGAAATCTCCGAGAGCGCCTCCCCCCGCCGCCCGCGGGTGATCGCCGCATAGGGCGCCACACGCACCCGTGCGTCCCGCGCGATCCGCCGCGCCTGCGGCCAGAGGTGTACGAGGCTGTCGGGCGCGGGG
>NZ_CABUCJ010000129.1 GCF_902490045.1 uncultured Anaerotruncus sp. | reverse complement strand
GAGCATGCGGCTGTTAACCGCAGGGTCGTCTGTTCGAGCCAGACAGGGGGAGCCATTCGTTGGTGCATATGACGCTGAGGTCCCACCCGTTCCCATCCCGAACACGGAAGTTAAGCTCAGCGGTGCCGAAAATACTTGGAGGGTGACTTCCCGGGAAGATAGGTCTGTGCCGGCGCAAAAAGCAGCAACAGAAATGTTGCTGCTTTTTCTTTTTCCGCGACGAGAAGGCTTGCGCCGGGATTCCCGGGATCTTGGGATCAAAGATGAATGAAAAGGAACGGGGCGGATGCGGTATGGCAAATCTGGAGGTCACGCTGGAAACGATGGAAGCGCGTGAAATCCACGGTCTCTGGGGCAAATCGGGCGACCGGACGGTCTCGAAGGATATCCCGTGCCTGTCGGCGGAATTTTATCAGGCCGCCGGAAAAAAGGCGGGGGAGGTTCTGCCCTTCTATGTTCTCTCCCGGAACTACGACCCGCGGACGGGGGCGTTTGAACTTTTGATCGCGGGAGATTCCGCGGCCCCCGCGCTCGCCAGCTTCACGCTGGAGGCGGGCGTCTATGCGCGGATCACCGTGCGCCCCAAGCTCGGTTTTTTGTGGGGCCCGGCGGTTGGGGAGGCGAAACGGTACTTCTATACGAAGTGGCTTCCGGAAAGCGGCTGTGCGGCGCGCAATCTGGAATACGAGCTGCACACCGAAAAGAGCATGGGCAGAGCCCCGTCCGTCGACCTGCTCTTCGCGGTCAGCGGCAGGGACTGAGGCGCTGCCGGTAAAAAACAGGCCCCCGCCGCGCGGGGGCCTGTTTTTTATATAACGCCGAACCGGCGCAGGGCGTTTTGGATGCCGTCGTGATCGACGTCGTCGGTGACATAGTCGGCCGCCAGCCGGACCTCTTCGCCCGCGTTGCCCATCGCGACGCCCACGCCCGCGAAGCGCAGCATCTCGATGTCGTTGCCGCCGTCCCCGAAGGCCATCGTGTCGGAGGCCGGGATGCCGAAGTGGGCGAGCATCTTTTCAATTCCGACTCGCTTGGAGCCGCCGCGCGGGGTGATGTCGGAAAAGTAGGGACTCCAACGGGTGGCGGCGCAGCCGGGCATCCGCGAGAGGGGGTACCCCTCCTCCTCGGAGGTGAGAAAAAAATTGAGCTGGTAAATGTCGTGGTGGAGCGCGCGGTGGAAGTCCGCCACCTCGGGCAGCGGAAGGTTCACCGCCCTGTGGGCCGCGCGCATGCTGTCGTCGATCATGTTGGCGTAAATCTGCTCCTTCTCCATGAAGAGGCAGGGGAAGGGGTCGCGGTCGAGCAGCTCCACGAGCGCGCGGATGTCGGCGGCGGGCACGCTGCTCTGGTGGATCATGCCGCCCTCCCGTGTATAGCAGTACTGCCCGTTGAGGGTGACGTAGCCGTCGTAGGGAAAGCCGCCGAGGATGTGCCCCTCCTGCATGACGGAGGTGTGCCGCCCGGTCGCGATGAAAAGGCGGATGCCCCTCCGGCGCGCCTCGTCGAGCGCGCGCGAGGTGCTTTCGGGGATGCGGTGGGTCGAAAAGCTCACCAGCGTCCCGTCGATGTCAAAAAAGATTGCCCGAATCAAGCAGAAACCACGCCTTTCCGCCGCTTGCGGCGGCAAAAAATTCAGAATTCCCGGTAGAGGGCGGCCACCCGCCCGAGGACGACCACATGGTCGGCGTAGATGGGCTCCATCGCGTCATTTTCCGGCTGGAGGCGGTAGCCGCCGTGCTCCTTGTAAAACCGCTTGACGGTCGCCTCGTCGTCCACCAGCGCGACGACGATCTCGCCGTTGCGGGCGGTGTCGCAGCGCCGCGCCACGATCAGGTCGCCGTCGAAGATGCCGGCGTTTATCATGCTGTCCCCCCGCACCCGCAGGGCGAAAAGCTCCTTTGCGTCCCCGCGCAGCGCGACGGGCAGGTAGTCCTCGATGACCTCCTCCGCCAGAATCGGCTGCCCGGCGGCCACCGTGCCGACGACGGGGACCCGCGTCACCTCGCTGTGGGGCAGGCGGATCGAGCGGTTGAGGTTGTTCTCCCGGAGGATGCACCCCTTCTCCTGGAGGCTCGTGAGGTAGCGGTGCACGGTCGAGGTCGATTTGATCCCCAGCCGCGCGCAGATCTCCCGGACGCTGGGGACCACCCCGGAGTCGATCGATGTGCGGACGACCTCCAGAATATCGGCCTCCCGCGGTGACAGCTGCTGCATATGGGCACCTCCCGCATGGTTTGTTTCCGGTTCCAGTATAGCAGAAGCCGTCCCGAAATGCAAACGTATGTTCTGAAACTTTAACAGGATGAAACGGGTGTTACCAATATTCAAATTTCGTTTATAAAAAGAGTGACTTTTCTTTAAAAAGTAGCCATGAATCCTTAACAAACACCCCGGAAAAATGGTTATAATAAAGATGTACTCAAGATTAGCCGCAAACATTTTGAGTATCTCTACCCTCCTCAAAACACACCTCAAACAGCTTGGACCGGATGTTGCAGAGCATCCGGCCCTTTTTTTGCGCCGCGAGGGGGTTGAGGCCGCCCCCCCTCAGATGGGCAGGCCGAGCACGCCGCGCGCGAGCCAGACGAACGCGCCGAGCAGGAGGATGAGCACCGGCTGGTGCAGCAGGTAAATCCAGAGGCTTTTGCGCCCGAGCGTCCGGAGGGCGGGGACGCATCCCCGGTAGCAGAAGGAGGGCAGCCTGCCCGCGCGCGCCCACACGCCGAGATAGGACCCCGCGAGGAAGAGAAGGGTCCAGGGGAGGATGGGGAAATAGTCGGCGGACGCGAACCAGGGCTGGGGGAACCCGAGCGGGAAAAGCCAGGGGCTGGCGGTGTACCAGCTTTCGGGCAGCCGCGCGGCGAAGGGCCCGAAGCCGAACGTGCCGCCCGGCACCCCCCAGCAGAAAAAGAAGAGGGAGAAAAAGAGAAGGAACCCGGCGGCGGTGGGAATCCGGTCGAGCAGGGGGCGCAGCAGCGCGAAGAGGACCATGCTCGCGCCGAGCAGATGGAGGATGCCGAAGCGGTCGGGCGCCATCGGGAGCAGGCTGGTGGCGAGGGTGAGGAGCAGGCCGCAGGCGAAGCAGGCAAGCCCGCGGCGCAGGTTGCTGCGGGAATAGCGGGAGACGGCGCCCGAGATGAAGACGAAGAGCCCGGCAAAGAAGGGCTGAAGGAATTCCTGGAGCAGCGGCGCCTCGAAGATGGGGATGCTGACGCCGAAGACGGCGACCAGGTCGAAGGCGCCGTGATAGAGGACGACCAGCAGGATGGAAAGGCCCCGCAGCTCGTCGAAGAGCAGGACGCGGCCGGGTTTTCCGGCGGAGTGGGACTGGGGCATGGCGACGGCCTCCTTGGCGAAAATGGAAGGGGATTTCCGGTTTCGGCGGCGTGCCGGGCAAATCATGAACCGGAAGAAATTCCCTGATGCGATTATAGCACAGCCGCGGAATTTTTTGAACGCCCCGCCGCGAAGGGGCGGCAAAAAAGAGGCCTCGCGGCCTCTTTTTCTCAGATCTTGGGGATGTACTGGTCGATGACGTCCCGCGCGGCGTCGGTGTCCGCGAGCATGAGCATGATGAGGTAGCCGCCCTGCTCGTAGATAACCGCATCCTGCGCGATCTGGTGGGCGTCGTAGATATCGTAGTTTTCAAACTCCTTGGCGCGGTTGAGCTTTATCTGCTCGAGCGCGTCGCGCACCTTGGGCTCCATCCCCTCGGACGGCTTGAGGATGAACACGTCGGCCAGCCCGAAATCCCCCGAGGAAAAACGCACCCAGTAGCTGTCGAGCATTGAGACGTCGAGGAAGAATTTATCGGTCAGGTCGTCGTCCGACGCGTCGGAGAGCCCCCGGACGGATACGCCTTCGTAGATCTTTTCCATCGCCGTTTGCGGTTCGGCGGTCTCCACGAGGGGGCCGGCGCTTTCGACGGCGGCGCTCTGCCCGGGCCTCTCCGAACGGCAGCCCGTCAGGCAGAGGAGCAGCGCGCAGAGGAGCGCGAGGATTCTTTTCAAGGCGGAAGCCTCCCTTCCGGCCGTTTCGGCACCTTTTAAGTATAACGGATTTCGCCGGTTAGTCAAGCGGGGCGCCCGGACGCCGCCGTCCTTGCAAAAACCGCCGTGATTTGCTATCATTAGCAAAGGCGATTCTATAGGGAAAGGGCGTTGGACATGGATACGATCTGGGGACTTTTGATCTTCTTCGGGGCGGCGGTGCTGGTCGCCGGGACCGCGGTGGTGTTCTACAAAAAACTGCATCCCCGCACGGAGGATTCGGAGCGCAGGAAAGTCTCGCGCGCGCTGCGCAGCTTTGCCGCGCCGCGCGGCTATAAGGTCATCGACAGCCCCGTGCTCGTTTCAAACGGGCTTTCCGGCTGGGCGGACCACATCCTTATCGGCTATTTCGGCGTGCTGCTCGTCTACGACCTCTGCTACGCCGGGGAATACTTCGGCGGGCTCGACGAGGAGCAGTGGGTCATCGCGGACGAGGGCAAGCGGTATTCGGTGCCAAATCCGCGCAGGGCCGCGGCCCAGTGCTCCGGACGGGTGCTCACCCTCTGCCGGGACGCGGGGCACAGGGTGCCGGTCGAACAGGTGGCGGTCATCACCTTCAACGGCAAAAAGACGATCAGCTATATCAAATCTCCGGAGGTCATCAAGATGGGCAGGCTGCGCGGCTACCTGAACCGCGCGCGGTTCGACGAGGACCGCGGGGTCAACGTCGAAGCGGTGGCGGCGGTGCTTGAAGCCGCCCGGAAGAATTGAGGGGAGTATCTATGGAAGAACGGTATCTGCTGGAACTGCGCGGGGTCAACCGCCGCATCAGCAGCGAATTTTATCTGCGGGGGATCAACCTCGCGCTGCGTCCCGGCGAGGTGCAAGCGCTGGTCGGGCGCAACGCCTCGGGCAAGAGCACCCTCTTTTCCACAATCATGGGCGTCTTTACGCCCGACAGCGGCCAGGTGCTGATCGACGGGCGGCCCGCCGAAATCCGCAACACCTCCGACGCGGCCAAAAACGGGCTGATCCTCGTGGCGCAGCACCAGCAGATGTTTGCGAACCTGCCGGTCTATGAGAACCTCTTTTTCGGCAACGAGCTGCGCATGGGCGGCAGGCTCGGGCTGGTGGACAACAGGCGGATGCTCCACCGGTGCGAGGAGGTCTTCCGCCAGATGAACGTCCAGATCGACTCGCGCGCCCCGATGGGCAACCTCACCGACGCGGAGCGCCAGCTCACGGCGATTGCCCGCGCGATCGTGACCGACGGGCGGATCATCCTGCTGGACGAGCCCTCCACCCACCTCAACGAGAGCGAAAAACAGCGGCTTTACGACGCGATTGCCGGGCTCAAGCAGGAGGGCCGCGCCTTCCTGATCATCTCCCACGACCTGAACGAGGTGCTCGCGGTCGCCGACTCGATCTCGGTGATGGAGGACGGGGAGATCGTGCGCAGCGCGCCCGCAAGTGAGTTCGACGAAAAGGCGCTGATCGAGGCGGTCTACGGCATCAAGTCGGAAAACATCTACTCCCGCGAGCGGCCCGAGCCCGGGAAGGAGGTCCTGCGCCTTGAGGACTTCTCGGGGCAGAACTTTTCCGGCGTGAGCCTTTCGCTGCGCGCCGGGCAGGTGACCGCGTTCATGGGCGGCGCCCAGTCGGGCAAGCTCAGCGTCGCGCGCGGCCTCGCGGGGCTATGCAGGACGAGCGGGCGGGTCTTCCTCAACGGGGGGCTGCTCGAAATTCCTTCGCCGATCACCGCGGTGCGGGCGGGCATCGTGCTCGCGTCCAGCCAGGAGGACGAGGAGGAGATCCGCGAGAGCGAGATCGCGGTCAACGCCGGCAGGCAGGACACCTCCGCCAGCCGCATGGCGATCTCCGCCAAGCGGCTGATGGCCAGCGTGGGCAAGACCCTTGGAAACTACGTCATGCTCCGCCAGCAGCAGGAATATATCACGGGCGGCAACCGCCAGCGGGAACTGGTGGAACGGGCGATGCGCAAGCAGGCGTCCGTCTACCTGCTCTGCGAGCCGACCGCCGGCGTGGACATCCCCGCGAAAATGCGGCTCTATTTTGAGATGAACAAGCTCCTGCAGAAGGGCGCGGCCGTCCTCTGGCTTACCGCAGACATCGACGAGGCGTTCGGCCTCTGCGACAACATTGCCGTCATGCGGGACGGCGGGCTTGCGCTCTATGGCCCCGCCGCCGAGCTCTCCCGCGAGGCGGTGCAGGAGGCGCTTGGGTCCGCCGCCCAGTGAGCGGCGGAGCTTGTCGGTAGTCGACCGACAGCGACCCTATTTCTTGTACGGACAAGAAATAGGGGAAAGAAACCGCAGGGGGCT
>NZ_CABUCJ010000128.1 GCF_902490045.1 uncultured Anaerotruncus sp. | reverse complement strand
CGCCGCTCGATGAGCGGCAAATCTAAAACCGCCGCCCGGCGGATGACAAACAAATAGCGGCCGCCCGGATTGGGCGGCCGCTTTGAGCGTGCGGTTGCTGGACAGGGGCGGGTTTTTATTCCGCCGCCCACTTTTCGATCTGCTTGACGAAGTGGCTGTCCTCGGTGACGACCTTGACGGGCTTGGTGTAGTCGAGCGCCATCAGGCCGAGGATCGATTTTGCGTCCGCGATTTTGCCGTCGGTGGTGTGCACGCCGATGTCCTCGGACGACTGCATGGCGAGATACATGAACTGGCGGAGGTCCTCCGCGGAGTGAAGCATAACGTCTTTGATGATCATGATAAAACCTCCTTAAACTGTCGGTTATGAAATGGTTGATTCTCTCTCTGTCCTTATTAAACTACAAAAAAAAGGAAATGTCAATATGTACAATGAATTTTTTGAAGTTTGTACATATTTTACTATGTTAGCAATCTATTAAATAGAGTGCCAAAAATTCTGTAAACATTTCGTGAATTCCCTTGACTTTGCAGAAAAGTGTGGTACATTATAGTTGTTGGCACTCGGAAATAATGAGTGCTAAAGAGCCCTTCGCCGGGAACGGAATGTGAGGTGGGAACGGTGAAGCTCGACATCAGAAAACTGAAGGTCCTGACAGCCGTCGTCGAAACCTATATCGAGACGGGGGAACCCGTCGGTTCCAAGACGGTCGCGCAGAAGCTTGACTTCCAGGTTTCCTCCGCCACCATCCGCAACGACATGGCGGCGCTCTTCGACATGGGGCTGCTCGAACAGCCCCACACCTCGGCGGGGCGGGTTCCTTCCCATCTGGGCTACCGCATCTACGTCGACCAGCTCATGCACTGCCAGCCCCTCTCCGAAGAGGAGCAGCGCGAGATCGACGCGCTCTTCAACGTGCGCGACCCCGATCCCGACAGGCTCCTGGAGGACGCGGCCGAGGCCCTCGCCGACTATACCAAGTGCGCGACCGTCTCGACCACCATCACCCCCAGGACGGTGCAGGTCAAACGGGTCGAAATCGTCCCGGCGGGCGCGCGGACCGTCGTCGTGCTGGTCATCGCGACCAACGGCGTCATCAAGAACAAGGTCTGCCGCGTCGACTTCGGGCTGACCACCGAGATCGTTGAGTTCCTCAACCAGTTCTGCAACGGCCGCCTGGTCGGCAAATCGGTGTCGGACATCTCCCAGTGGTACATCAACTCGATCGCCGTGACCCTCGGCGACTATTCCACCCTTTTCGTCCCGGTGCTCGCCACCGTGTACGAACTCTGCCGCGAGATCAACGAGGGACAGTTCTACACCTCCGGCAGCGCCAACCTGCTGGGCTACAAGGAGTTCTCCGACATCGCCCGCGACCTGCTGCTTACGATGAACAACCGTGAACAGCTCCTCGGAGTGCTCGCCTCCAAAAGCGACGCGGTCTTTATCACGATCGGCAAGGAGAACCCCCAGAGCGAGCTGGCGGACACCTCGGTGGTCGTCACGCGCTACAAGATCGGCGAGCAGAATTCGGGCGCGATCGGCGTGATCGGCCCGGTGCGCATGGATTACGCGAAGATCATCCCGCACATCGAGTATTTTTCCCAGACGCTGGGAAAGCTCCTGTCGGAGACGTTTGAACAGGAATAACAATAACAGAGATAGGTTGTGAGCAGATTTGGCAGAAGAGACGAAGGACACGGCCCCGCAGGCGGAGCCGCAGGAGCAGGAGGCGGCCCCCGCGCAGGAGGCGGAACAGCCCGCGCCCGAAAAAAGCGAGGCCGAGCTCCTCAGGGAGCAGGTCGATTCCCTGAACGACAAGCTGCTGCGCACGATGGCGGAGTACGACAACTTCCGCAAGCGGAGCGTCCGGGAGAAGGAAGCGATCTATCCGCAGGCCACCGCTTCCGCGGTCGCGCAGTTTTTGCCGGTCGTGGACACGATTGAGCGGGCGCTCGCGGCGCCCTGCGCCGACGCCGAATTCAAAAAGGGCGTCGAGATGATTCTACAGAATTTCAAGGACGTTTTCGCCAAGCTGGGCGTCGAGGAGTTCGGCGCGGCGGGCGACGTCTTCAGCCCCGACTTCCACAACGCGGTCATGCACGTGGAGGATGAAAACGCCGAGGCGGGCGTCATCGTCGAGGTGTTCCAGAAGGGCTATAAGCTCGGGGACCGGATCATCCGGCACGCGATGGTCAAGGTCGCCAACTGACGGCGCAAATCAGGTTCAGGCGATTCCGCGGCGAAGGCCGCGAAACGATATTCCTTTCGTAAAAATTTAGTTCAATAGATCTGGAGGGCTTTTATCATGGGAAAAATCATTGGTATCGACTTAGGTACGACAAATAGCTGCGTGGCGGTCATGGAGGGCGGCGAGCCCGTCGTCATCGCCAACGCGGAAGGCGCGCGCACGACCCCGTCGGTCGTCGCGTTCTCCAAGACGGGCGAGCGCATGGTGGGCCAGGTGGCCAAGCGCCAGGCGATCACCAACCCCGACCGCACGATCTCCTCGATCAAGCGGCACATGGGTTCCAGCTACAAGGTCACGATTGACAGCAAGAACTACACCCCGCAGGAGATCTCCGCGATGGTCCTGCAGAAGCTGCGCGACGACGCGGAGGCCTATCTCGGCGAAAAGGTCACCGAGGCGGTCATAACCGTGCCTGCCTACTTCTCCGACGCGCAGCGCCAGGCCACCAAGGACGCCGGCCGCATCGCCGGCCTCGACGTCAAGCGGATCATCAACGAGCCGACGGCGGCCGCGCTGGCCTACGGCATCGACAAGGAGCAGGACCAGAAGGTCATGGTCTACGACCTCGGCGGCGGCACCTTCGACGTGTCGATCATCGAGATGGGCGACGGCGTCCAGGAGGTCCTCGCCACCAACGGCAACACCCGCCTGGGCGGCGACGACTTCGACGAGCGGATCATCAACTACCTGGCGGACGAGTTCAAGAAGGACTCCGGCATCGACCTGCGCGGCGACAAGATGGCCATGCAGCGCCTCAAAGAGGCGGCTGAAAAGGCGAAGATCGAGCTTTCCGGCGTGACGCAGGCGAACATCAACCTGCCCTTCATCACCGCGGACGCGACCGGGCCGAAGCACCTCGACGTCACGCTGACCCGCGCGAAATTCAACGAGATGACCGCCGACCTCGTCGAAAAGACGATGGAACCGGTGCGCAAGGCGATGGCCGACTCGGGCCTCAAGGTCTCCGACCTCGATAAGGTGCTGCTCGTCGGCGGTTCCACCCGTATCCCCGCCGTGCAGGACGCGGTCAAGGCGTTCTGCGGCAAGGAGCCCTTCAAGGGCATCAACCCGGACGAGTGCGTCGCGGTCGGCGCTGCCATCCAGGGCGGCGTGCTCGGCGGCGACGTGAAGGGGCTCCTGCTCCTCGACGTCACCCCGCTCTCCCTCGGCATCGAGACGCTCGGCGGCGTCTGCACCAAGATCATCGAGCGCAACACCACCATCCCGACCAAGAAGAGCCAGATCTTCTCCACCGCGGCCGACGGCCAGACCTCGGTTGAGGTCCACGTGCTCCAGGGCGAGCGCGAGATGGCCCGCGACAACAAGACGCTGGGCATGTTCCGTCTCGACGGCATCCCGGCCGCGCCGCGCGGCGTGCCGCAGATCGAGGTCACCTTCGACATCGACGCCAACGGCATCGTCCATGTGACCGCGAAGGATCTCGGCACCGGCAAGGAGCAGAATGTCACGATCACCGCGTCGACCAACATGTCCAAGGACGACATCGACAAGGCGGTCAAGGAGGCGGAGCAGTTCGCCGAGGAGGACAAGAAGCGCCGCGAGGAGATCGACGTGCGCAATGCCGCCGACCAGATGGTCTACCAGTCCGAAAAGGCGCTGACCGACCTGGGCGACAAGGTGTCCGCCGACGAGAAGAGCCGCGTCCAGCAGAAGATCGACGCCCTCAAAGAGGCGCTCAAGGGCACCGACGTCGACGACATCAAGCAGAAGCAGGAGGACCTGCAGAAGGACTTCTACGAGATGTCCTCCAAGATGTACCAGCAGGCGCAGCAGGGCGCCGGCCCCGAGGCGGGCGCGCAGCAGGACGACGGCGCCTCCGCCGGCGGCGGGGACTATGTCGACGCCGACTACCGCGAGGTTGACGAGGACGACAAAAAATAATACAATGGAAAAAGTCTGCGGCAAGGCGGGGGGCGGGGCCTCTCGCCTTGCCGCGTGAAACAGCCGTTCCGGTGACAGGGGAGCGGAGAGCAGAGGTGAGGGCAATTGGCTGATAAACGGGATTATTACGACGTGCTGGGCGTCTCGAAGGATGCCTCCGCGGACGACCTCAAAAAGGCGTACCGCAAGCTCGCCAAGCAGTACCATCCCGATATGAACCCGGGGGACAAGACCGCCGAGGCCAAATTCAAGGAGGTCAACGAGGCCTACGAGGTGCTCAGCGACTCCACCAAGCGCCAGCGGTACGACCAGTTCGGCCACGCGGGCGTCGACCCGAGCTACGGCGCGGGCGCCGGGGCGGGCGGCTTTGGAGGGGGCTTCGGCGGCTTCGACGTCGGGGACATCTTCGAGAGCTTCTTCGGCGGCGGGTTCGGCGGGTTCGGCGGCGGCTCCTCCCGGCCGCGCAACCCCAACGCCCCGATCCGCGGCAACGACATCAACGTGACGGTCGGCCTCTCCTTCATGGAGGCGGCCAAGGGCTGCAAGCAGCAGATCACGGTCCAGCGGCTTGAAAAATGCGAGACCTGCGGCGGCTCTGGCGCCAAAAAGGGCACCTCCCCCGAGACCTGCCCCGAGTGCGGCGGCACCGGCCAGGTGAAGGTCCAGCAGCGCACCCCCATCGGCGTCATCCAGACCACCCGCACCTGCACCAAGTGCTCGGGCAAGGGAAAGATCGTCAAGGAGCCGTGCGGCGACTGCCGCGGCATGGGCCGCGTGCGCCACACCCGCACGCTGGAGGTTTCCGTCCCCGCCGGCATCGACGACGGGCAGACCTTCGTGCTGCGCGGGCAGGGCGACGAGGGACTCAACGGCGGGCCGTCGGGCGACGTGAACATCATGGTCACGCTGCGTCCGGACACCCTCTTCGAGCGCGACGGCTTCGACGTGTGGTGCGACATCCCGATCACCTTCACCCAAGCGGTGCTCGGGGACGAGATCGTCGTGCCCACCATCGACGGGAAGGTCAAGTACAGCGTCCCCGAGGGCACCCAGTCGGGCACCGTCTTCCGCCTGCGCAACAAGGGCATCCCCTATGTGAACGGGCGCGGGCGCGGCGACCAGTACGTCAAGGTCAACATCGAGGTCCCGCGCAACCTGAGCGCCAAGCAGAAGGACGCGCTCAAAAAGTTCGAGGACCTGTCGAGCGACCGCAACTATGAAAAGCGCAAGAGCTTTTTCGACAAGCTCAAGGACGCGATGAAATAAGAATTGTTTACAAAACCGCCCTTTCCATGGGGGCGGTTTTGCTGTATAATAAAACATCAGCGTACAAGGACAAGGAGGAGCGGCATGCAGTACAGCGAAGTGAAACTGAAGGTGCCCGTCGAGCGCGTCGAAACCGCCGAGGCGGTCGCCAACATGGTGGTGCCCTACGGCATCTATATTGAGGATTACAGCGACATCGAGGAGCTCGCCCCGCAGATCGCACACGTCGACCTGATCGAGCAGGAGCTTCTGGAGCGCGACCGCACCCACGCGGTCATCCACCTCTACATCTCCCCCGGCGAGAGCCCGCTCGAGGCGGTCTCCTACCTGCGGGAGCGGCTGGAGACGGAGGGGGTGCCCTTCACGGTCGAGACGGACAAGGTCGACGAGGAGGACTGGGCCACCGCCTGGAAGAAATTCTATTTCCCCACAAAGGTGGGGGAGCGGCTGGTCGTCTGCCCCTCGTGGGAGGACTATACGCCGGGGGCCGGCGAGGTCGTGCTCACGATGGACCCCGGCATGGCGTTCGGCACGGGCACCCACGACACGACGCGGCTGTGCATGCAGCTGCTGGAAAAATACGCGGCGCCCGGCGTGAAGCTGCTCGACGTGGGCACCGGCAGCGGCATCCTCGCCGTGGCGGCGCTGCTGCTCGGCGCGGATTCGGCCGTCGGCGTGGACATCGACGAGGTGGCCGTGCGGGTCGCGAAGGAGAACGCGGCCGCCAACGGCGTCGGCGGCCGCGCGGCCTTTTTGGCGGGTGACCTCGCGGACAGGGTGGACGGACGGTTCGGGGTCGTGACCGCGAACATCGTCGCGGACATCATCCTGCGGCTCATTCCCGACCTCGGGCGCTTCCTCGAGCCGGGCGGCGTGTTCATCGCGTCGGGCATCATCGACACGCGGGAGGCGGACGTCGCGGCCGCCCTCGAGGGGGCGGGCTACCGCCTCGCCGACCGGCGCGAGTCGGGCGGCTGGGTCGCGCTGGCCGCCGAGAGGGGGTAGCGGGATGCCGCGGTTT
>NZ_CABUCJ010000127.1 GCF_902490045.1 uncultured Anaerotruncus sp. | reverse complement strand
GGCTTACAAACAGCACCGCTGTTTGTTGTGTGAATATTATACCACATTTTCGGGCTCCTGTGAACGAAGAAAGGGCGGCCCCGCCGGGCCGCCCTTTTGTGGAATCCGAATGTTACTTGAGGATGGAGAGCAGAACGCCCGCGGCCACGGCGGAACCGATGACGCCGGCGACGTTCGGGCCCATCGCATGCATGAGCAGGAAGTTGGTCGGGTTTTCCTTCTGGCCGACCTTCTGCGAGACGCGCGCCGCCATCGGGACGGCCGACACGCCGGCGGAACCGATCAGCGGGTTGATCTTGCCGCCCGACAGGACGTACATCAGGTCGCCGAGCAGCACGCCGCCCGCGGTGCCGAACGCGAACGCCACGAGGCCGAGGACGATGATGCCGAGGGTCTGCGGGGTGAGGAACCGCTCCGCGCTCGCCGTCGCGCCGACGGTGACGCCGAGGAAGATGGTCACGATGTTCATCAGCTCGTTCTGCGCCGTCTTGTTGAGGCGGTCGACCACGCCCGACTCGCGGAAGAGGTTGCCGAGCATGAGCATGCCGATCAGCGGGGCGGTGTCGGGAACGAGGAAGGAAACGAGGATCGCAACCATGATCGGGAAGACGATCTTTTCGAGCTTGGAGACGGGGCGCAGCTGCTCCATCTTGACGGCGCGGGCCTTCTTGGTGGTGAGCGCCTTCATGATGGGCGGCTGGATGATCGGGACCAGGGCCATGTAGGAGTAGGCCGCGATGGCCACCGAGCCGAGCAGGTGCGGGGCCAGCTGCGTCGTCGTAAAGATCGCCGTCGGGCCGTCCGCGCCGCCGATGATGCCGATCGAACCGGCCTCAGCGGGCGTAAAGCCGAGCGCCAGCGCGCCGAAGAAGGCGAGGAAGATGCCGAGCTGGGCGGCCGCGCCCATCAGGAAGCTCTTGGGGTTCGCAATCAGCGGGCCGAAGTCGGTCATGCAGCCGACGCCGAGGAAGATCAGCGGCGGGTAGATGCCGAGCTTGACGCCGAGATAGAGGTAGTCGAGCAGGCCGCCGCCGTTGGCGAGCGCCTCCCACGCGATATGCCCCGTCTCGTTGATGAAGATTTCGGGATGGTACAGGCCCGCCATCGGCAGGTTGGTCAGCAGCATGCCGAACGCGATCGGCAGCAGCAGCAGCGGCTCGAAGCCCTTGCGGATCGCAAGGTACATGAGCACGAAGGAAACCAGGATCATCAGGGCCTGCCCGCCGGTCAGGTTCAGGAAGCCCGACTTGGACACGATCGTCTGGACCGAGTCCGCAAAAATTTCAAACATTGTCTCTGCCCTCCGTCAATCAAAAAGGTTGGGTGTTCTGCATCATGCCGGCCTGCGCCCAGGAGGTGCGCTCCCGTGCGCGGCGGATGCTGCGCAGGACAAAGCCGCCTTCGGCCGCGGGCTGGCCGCTTTCGCCGCCGAACATCGAGGCGACCGCCGCCGAGATCACCGCGACGATATCGTCTCCGATACCCTCCTCGACGATCGGCTGGATCACCATGGTGGGGGCCGGAGCCGGAGCTGCCGGAGCGGCGGGGGCGGCGGGCTTGGGAGCCGCCGGGGGCTGCGCCGGTTTCTTCGGGGAGCCGAGGCCGGTGGATGTGAAGAGCTTGCCGATCAGCCAGACGATGACCGAGAGGCCGACCAGCGCGGAAAACACCACGACCAGGCCGGTGATGATGACTGCGCCCGCAAGGGTAAAATCAATATTCATGCCCATTCTCCTTGCTGTATATTTGGTAAAATGATACAGGAAATCGGTTTCTGCAAAAAATCGAAACCAGAATTAAGTATACTATATCTTGCGGACATTTGCAATGTCTTAACACCCGAAATTTGAAAAAAAATTAACAAACATTTCATGAAAAATCCATCTCCCCCGCCCAAAAAGACAAAGCGGCCGCCCGGAAGGGCGGCCGCTTTGTGGCAGCTGCACAAGCTCTTATTTGAGGGTGTCCATATACCGCTGGTACGCCTCACGGAGCTCGGCGGCGGTCTCCTCGGGGCGGGTGGGGTTGCAGTGCGCCCACGCGCCCGTCTCGCTCGAGGCGTTGAATTTGATCTTGTCCGCGCTGCGCATCGGCGGGAAGAATTCGATGTGGAAGTGGTAGCTGTCCTTCACGTCCGGGCCGTTGACCGGGGCGTTGTGCATGCACATCATATAGGGGAACCTGTAGCCAAAGAGGCTGTCGAGCATGCCGACCGTGTGCTTGACGGTGACGGCGAGCGAGCGGCGCTCCTCGGGGGTAAGTTCCAGCAGATTGGATTTATGGGAGTTGGCAAAGATGTACACGCCGTAGGGGTACTCGGTGAAGAAGGGCAGGAAGACGGTGAAATGCTCGTTCTGGAAGATCACCCGCTGGCCGAATTTCCGTTCCTCGGCGAGCATGTCGCAGAAGAGGCATCTGCCCTTCTCGGCGTAGTATTCGCCCGACGATTTGAGCTCGAGCTGGAGCTTCTTGGGCACAAAGGAGTAGCCGTAGATCTGGCCGTGCGGATGGGGCATCGTGACGCCCACCGCCTCGCCGCGGTTTTCAAAGATGAAGACGTATTTGATCTTTTCGTCCTGCGAGAGCTTTTCAAACCGCTCGCACCACAGGTCGACCAGCTTCGCCATGTGGTCGTCCGACAGCTCAGGCACCGTGGTCGTGTGCCCGGGCGAATAGAGGATGACCTCGCATTTGCCGTAGGCGGGCGCGGTCTTGAAAAAATCGTTCGCCACGTCGTCCGGCTCGGGCGGCGTCTGGCTCAGCGCCGGGAAGTCGTTGTCGTATTCGAGCACGTCGTAGTGGTCCGGCACCTTGCCCGAGCCCGGGCAGAAGGGGCACCAGTCCTTGGGCATCTGCGGGCGCGCCTGCCGGTGGGAAGCGATCATGACCCAGTCCTGTGTCAGGGGATGCCATCTTAATTCAGCCATTCCAATTCCTCCTGTATGTATCTTGATGTGTCGTTTCCTGATAGCCGGGCGCGCCTTACAGGGCGCAGAGGTCCACCCCGCCGACCGGGCGGATCGAAAGCACATGGCAGTGGTTCGCGCCGAACACCGCCTCCATAGCGGCCTTGTAGCCGTCGAGCAGGTCCTCGGGGACGAACGCCTGGATGGTCCCGGCGAAGCCGCCGCCGTGGACCCGCCACGCGCCGCGCCCCGCCAGCAGGTGCTCGCTCATCGCGAGCGCGAGGGAGAGGCCCTGCTCGTCAGGGTTCTTGCAGGTGTAGACGTTCTGCAGGTACATGAAGGAGGAGTGTCCGCTCTCGATCACGAGGCGCTTGAACGTCTCGAAGTCGCCCGTCTTGAGCGCGGCGACCTGCCTGGGCACCCGGTCGTTGTCCGCGTAGAAGTGGAAGGCGCGCAGCAGGGCGCGGTCGGTGCACTTGCCGCGCAGCGCGGGCAGCGCCGCGTAGAAGGTCTCCGGCGCGACGTCGCGCAGCACCTTTCCGCCGAGCGCCTCCGCCACCGAACGCATCTCGACCGGCGCGGCCGCATAGTCGCCGGTGAGATCGGCGTGGTTGCCGCCCGTGTCGACGACGCAGAGCTTATAGCCCGAGTGGGCGAAGTCGAATTCCACCTTTTCGACGATGGGCTTTTCCGGGTTCTGGAAGTCGATCGCGATGAAGCCGCCGACCGAGCAGCCCATCTGGTCCATGAGGCCGCTCGGCTTGCCGAAGTAGGCGTTTTCGGCGTACTGGCCGATCTGGGCGATCTGCACGGGGGTTACCGCGCCGTCCGCGTAGAGGCTGTTGAGCATCGTGCCGACGATCGTCTCGAACGCCGCCGACGAGGAGAGGCCGGAACCCTTGAGCACGCTGGAGGTGGTGTAGGCGTCAAAGCCGCCGATCCGGTAGCCGAGGGCGGCAAACTTGGCGGCCACGCCGCGGATGAGGGAGGCCGCGGTGTTCTTTTCGCTCTCCCGCACCGACACGTCGGAGAGGTCGATGGTGTCCATCGGGAAGCCCGCCGACTGGATGCGGATGACGTTGTCGTCATTTTTGCCGGCCACCGCGATCACGTCGAGGTTGACGCCCGCGGCAAGCACCCGCCCCTGCTGGTGGTCGGTGTGGTTGCCGCCCACCTCGGTGCGCCCCGGGGCGCTGAAGAGCCCGACCTCCCGGCCCGCGCCGAAGAGCTTCTCAAACTCCCCCACCGCGGCTTCATACCGTTCCCGCTGGAGCGGCGCCTTTTCGCTGTAGAGATAGTCGAACGCCCGGTCCAGTCCTCCGGAAGTGATCCTGGATCGCATCTCCTGTGTCTTCATACCATTTCCTCCATCGTTTTGTCGTGTCGCCGTCCGTTTCCGACGGGGTCCCGCCGCGCGCGGACCCTCTCAATATCTGTAATTTTAGCTTAACGCAAATTGCACGGAATTTCAACACAAAAAAGTACCATTTTTATGGACGATTGTTGCAGTAAATCGCCTTTTTGATTATACTAATTAGAAGACGCAGAATAAAGGGGGCCTTCCAATGGCAGACGGCATCTTCAAACACTCCTACAAGACCAAGACACGCGAAAGCCTGCCCATCGCCATCTATAACGCCGGCGTGCAGCAGTGCGAACCCTCCCACACCTGGGGCCCCGGCCTGCGGGACCACTTCCTTGTGCACCACGTCATCTCCGGATGCGGCAGCTACACCGCCGGGGGCGTCACCCATGAGGTGGGCGCGGGCGACACCTTCATCGTCTATCCCTCGGTCATCGTGACCTACCGGGCGGACGACGCCGACCCGTGGGAATACTGCTGGGTGGGCTTCAACGGCGCGGAGGCCAAGCTGCTGATGTCCCAGACCCCCTTCACCCGTGAAAAGCCGGTCGTCCGCTTCGAGGACCCGGCCGCCATCGAGAGCGCCATCACCGGAATCTACCGGGCCTCGGGCACCACCCCCGCCAGCGAGCTGCGCGCCATCGGCCTGCTCTACCTCTTCCTCGCGCTGCTCACCGAACAGCCGGGCGCGCCCGCGCCCGCCGCCGGGCTTTCGCTCGAATATGTTGAGAGCGCCATCCGGTTCATCGCGCACAACTACTCCGGCTCGATCGACGTCAGCGACATCGCCGCCTCGGTCGGCATCAGCCGCAGCCACCTCTACCGGGTATTCATGCGGCATATCGGCACCTCCCCCAACGAGTACCTGACCAAATTCCGCATCTCACAGGCGGTGGAGCTGATCGAGCGCTCTTCCCTGCCCGTCTCGGCGGTCGCCGCCTCGGTCGGCTACGACGATTCGCTCTACTTCTCCCGCGTCTTTAAAAAGATCACGGGCGTTTCCCCCTCCTCGTACATCAAAAAATCCGCCTCCCACGCCGGGAAGGCGGATTGAAAGGAGTCCTCCCATGGAAAACATCGACGCCTCCTCCGCCGCCTCCGAAATCCAAGAGGTGGTGAACGCCCTCACCAGCATGCCCTCCGACACCCGCTGGAATTACCTCTGGCACAAATTCCTCGACTTCGCCCCCCGCCTGCTGACGGCGCTCATCATCCTGGCGGCCGGCATCCTGCTCGTGCGCTGGATCTGCTCCTTCTCCCGCAGGCTGCTGGAGCGCTCCAAGCTCGACCCCACCCTGCATAATTTCATCGTCTCGATCATCTGCGCGGTGCTCTATATCGTGCTCGGCATCATCGTCGTCACCGTGCTCGCCCCCTCCGCGGCCGGGTCGCTCATCGCGCTCTTCGGCGTATTCGGCCTGGCGATCTCACTGGCCGTCAAGGATTCCCTCGCCAATCTCGCCGGCGGCATGTCGGTGCTCTTCACCAAGCCCTTCGCACTCGGCGACTATGTCCGCATCAACGGCAACGAGGGCACCATCCAGGAGATCCGCCTCAACTACACGATCCTGAAGACCTTCGACAACAAGGTCGTGCACATCCCCAACGGCGACGTGGCCAAGGCGGAGATCATCAATTTTACCTCCGAGCCGACCCGCCGCCTCGACCTCGTCTTTTCGATCGGTTACGGCGACGATTTCGAGAAGGCCAAGCGGATCATCCGCGGCGCGCTCGACGACAACCCCCTCGCGCACCGGGAACCCGAGCCGGTCATCCGGGTGTCCGAGCACGGCGATTCCGCGGTCAGGATCGCCTGCCGCGTGTGGGTGGACACCCCCGACTACTGGACGCTCAACTTCGACCTGCTCGAGGAGGTCAAGCGCCGGTTCGACGCGGAGGGCATCTCGATTCCCTATCATCAGATGGATGTTCACCTGCACGGTGATAAATGATAAAGCGCCTCGCGGGCTATGCCGCGAGGCGTTTTTGCCAGCTTCCGCTACCGTTTCCCCCAACATTTGTACTGGGCCCCGCGCCGACTGTTTTAGATGTTCCACCCAGAGGTCGGAGGGTTTGCCGGTAGTCGACCGGCGGCGAGTTCCTTTCTTGATCGCCCAAGAAAGGAACCAAAGAAGGGCGCTCAAGGGGACTTCCGCCAGTCCCCTTGAGAAACCCCCGGGAGTA
>NZ_CABUCJ010000126.1 GCF_902490045.1 uncultured Anaerotruncus sp. | reverse complement strand
CTGTTCGGTGAGGCGCCCGTAAAGGTATCTCTCAAAGTCGTCATGGGTGACGGTCATGGACAGGCTCCTTTCTGTCGATGCCACACAGGCACTTGCGGAAAATGCGCGCACATGGTAAAATATTTGTGCGTGAGGCCCGTAAGAGCCTGTGCGTGGTGTGGGGGGAACGGTACTCTTGCTGGGGTGGCCGTTCCCCTCTACTTTTTCTGGGTCAGCTCAGCGTGAAGCCGATGAACCTCAGCGCGAAGAACTTCTGAGCGACTAATTTTCAGGATTTTGCTGCACTCATCGAGCTTGCGGAGAGTTTCGTCGTCGATGCGGAAGCGCATCATAACGTTTTTTGGGCTGTCGGTGGGCCGGCCGATTTTCTTCTGTTCGCTGATGCAGTCCCCTCCTTTCTGTAGCGACAATATTATTATATAATTGTAGCTACGAAAGTCAAACGTTTTACGCACAGGTACTTGTGGAAATCATGCGCACATGGTAAAATATTTGTGCGCGAGGCCCGCAAGGGCCTGTGCGTTGGGTCGGAAACGGCGGGATTCTTGTTGGGGATTGCGCCGTTTCCTTCACTTTTTTTCGCCTACGAGCCGTTCAATTGCAATCCGAACTGCGTCAGAGCGAGAAACAGAATGTTTCCGGCAGTATGCGTCGAGTTGTTCCAACGTTTTTTCATCGACGCGGATGCCCATGCGGTACGGCTTGGGATGATCGGTCGGTCGGCCGAGTTTCTTGTCGGACAGGAGATCACCTCCTTTTTGTTCGACAATATAATTATATATTTATGTCGAACAAAAGTCAAGTGTTTTACGCACAGGTACTTGTGGAAATCATGCGCACATGGTAAAATATTTGTGCGTGAGGCCCGCAAGGTCCTGTGCGTGGGGTCGGAAACGGCGGGCTTCCTGTGGGAGGATCGCCGTTTCCTTCACTTTTCCTTGAGGCTTTTGATGCCGTCCCGGATCGCTTCCGGTTGGGTTTTCTGATGCCGTGTGCAGTAATCAAGGAGGATTTTGAAGTCCTCATCATTGATACGTGCGCCAACCTTATGCGGTTTCGGGTCGGTCGTCGGCCGCCCCATTTTTGCGGCGGTCAGATGCGTCACCTCCTTTGACTTTTGACCCCAAAATAATTATATGAGTTTTGGGGTCAAAAGTTAAGAACTTTTTGGAAGCGTTTGCATGTGCCTTCTTCTTGCAGTTGGCTGGACGTGAGCGGAGGGGGGATTCTCAAGGGGGGCGAGCTTTGCGCCCTGCCTTCTTCAAGTGAGCCCCCCTTGAGCGCCCTTCTTTCGTCCATTTCTTGGGCGCGCAAGAAATGGACCCGCCCGCCGGGGCGGGTCCCGGCAATCCTTGCCGCCGAAGGCGGCACATCTAAAGCACCCCGAAGGGGTGCGTAACAAAGCCCTCCGACCTCTGGGCGGAATATCTAAAAACTGCCGCCGCCGGCCGGCTGCCGGAAAGCTCCGCCGCTCTCCGGGCGGCAGATCCAAAAGAAAGGAGCCCGCCAATGGACGAATACACAACGATCAAAGCCTTTGCAAGCGACGAATTCACCGAGCGGCGCTCCCGTTTCATCGGGCATGTGAAGCCTGCCGCCAGCGAGGAGGAGGCGGCCGCCTTCATCGCGGAGTGCCGCGACAAATACTGGGACGCGAGCCACAACGTCTACGCCTACATCCTGCGCGACGGCCAGACCCGCCGCTATTCGGACGACGGCGAGCCGCAGGGGACGGGGGGCGTGCCGGTGCTCGAGGTGCTCCAGCGGGAGGGGCTGACCGACCTGGTCTGCGTGGTGACGCGCTATTTCGGCGGGGTCCTGCTCGGCGCGGGCGGCCTGGTGCGGGCGTATTCCCACGGCGCGAAGCTCGCGGTCGACGCGGCGGAGCGGATGACGATGAGCGAGTGCACCGAGCTTGCGCTCGAATTCGGCTACGACCTCTACGGAAAGATCTCCTACCTGCTGCCGCAGTTTCACGCACAGACGACGTTTTCCGACTTTGGGGCGGTCGTGCGGTTGCAGGTGCTGGTGAAGGACTGTTTTGTCCCGTCCTTTGAAAAGGCGCTGGCGGAGGGCACCTCCGCGCTGGTGACGCCGCGGGCGGTCGACCGCCGGTACGCCTGCATCCCCGAATGATTCCTGTCGAACGGTGGAACATCCTGCCTTTTGCAAGAAATTTCTGCATCAGGCAGGAATTTTTTTATCTGCGGAGTATAATATAGTAGAACAAACTGCAAACCAGCATGGAAAGCCGCTTGGCGGGAGGGGGAGACAGCATGACGGTCCGTGAGCAGACCCAGGAAATCCAGGCGCGCACCCTGTCAAAATACGCCAGCCTCTCCCAAAACTCGCTCGGGCGCGAACGCCCGGTCGAGGACTGCCCGCTGCGGACGCCCTACGCGCGCGACCGCGACCGGATCCTCCACTGCAAGTCGTTCCGGCGGCTGATGCATAAGACGCAGGTGTTCCTCTCCCCCGAGGGGGACCACTACCGCACCCGGCTGACCCACACGCTGGAGGTGAGCCAGATCGCGCGGACGATCGCCGTCGCGCTGCGCCTCAACGAGGAGCTCACCGAGGCGATCGCGCTCGGGCACGACCTCGGGCACACGCCGTTCGGACATGCCGGGGAGCGCGCGCTCAAGGAGGTCTGCCCGCACGGGTTCTCCCACGCGCGGCAGAGCGTGCGGGTCGTCGAACAGATCGAGAACAACGGCGCGGGACTCAACCTCACCTGGGAGGTGCGCAACGGCATCGGCTGCCACTCCTACTCCAACCCCTCCCCGGAGGGCCGGGCAAAGACGCTCGAAGGCCGCGCCGTCTATTTCGCGGACAAGATCGCCTACCTCAACCACGACCTCGAGGACGCGCTGCGCGCGCGGGTGCTGACGCAGGACGACATCCCCTGGACGATCAAATACGCGCTCGGGCGCACCAAATCCCAGCGGATCACCACCCTCATCACCTCGCTGGTGGAAAACAGCGGAGAGGACGTCGTGATGGACAAGGCGGCCGCCGAAGCGTTCGCCCAGTTCAACTCGTTCATGTATGAGGCGGTCTACCTCAACCCCGTGGCGAAGGGGGAGGAGGGCAAGGCGGAGGAGGTCGTAAAGAGCCTCTACCGCCACTTCGCGGAGCACCCGCAGGAGCTGCCCGACGAATACCAGGCGATCTATGAGCGGGAGGACGCCGCGCGCGCCGCCTGCGATTACATATCGGGCATGTCCGACCGGTACGCGGTCGCGACCTATGAACGGCTGTTCGTTCCGCGCCCGTGGGAAATCTATTGATTGAAACAAACCGGAAAGGAGGCGGCCGCCGATGATTTCAGAACTTTTTTTGCAGGAGCTCAAAAGCTACAGCGACATCGAACAGGTCGTCTCCTCCTATGTGCATCTCAAACGGCGGGGGCGGGTGGCCACCGGGCTCTGCCCCTTCCACTCGGAAAAGACCCCCTCCTTCACCGTCTACCCCGACAACCAGAGCTTCTACTGCTTCGGCTGCGGCGCGGGGGGCGATGTGATCACCTTCATCCGCCGCATCGAAAACCTCGAGTATGTGGAGGCGGTGCGCTTCCTGGCCCAGCGGGCGGGCATGGCGATGCCGGAGGACACGCGGGACGACGGCATGGCGCGCCTCAAGGCCCGCGTGCTCGAGCTCAACCGCACCCTCGCGCGGTTCTACCACAGCTGCCTGCGGGGCCCGCAGGGCAAGCCGGGGCTCGACTACCTGCACGGGCGGGGGCTTGCCAACCAGACGATCATCCGGTTCGGCCTCGGCTACGCGCCCGACAGCTGGGATTCCGCCTGCAAATACCTGCGCTCCAAGGGCTTTACCGACGACGAGATGACGGCCGCCGCGGTGGCGGCCAGGGGGAAGAGCGGCGGCCTCTACGACAGCTTCCGCAACCGGGTGATGTTTCCGATCATCGACCTGCGGGGCAACGTCATCGGGTTCGGCGGGCGGGTCATGGGGGACGCGAAGGGGCCCAAATACCTCAACTCGTCCGACACGCCCGTCTTTAAAAAGAGCCGCAACCTCTTCGCGCTCAACTTTGCGAAGGCCTCCAAGCGGGAGGGGCTTATCCTCTGCGAGGGGTATATGGACGTGATCGCCATGCACCAGGCGGGGTTCGACAACGCCGTCGCGACGCTGGGCACCGCGCTCACCTCCGAACAGTCGCGGCTGATCGCGCAGTATGCCCAGGGCGTCATCCTCTCCTACGACTCGGACGGCGCGGGGCAGGCCGCGACCCGGCGGGCGGTCGGCCTGCTCGGGGAGGTCGGCGTGAAGATCAGGGTGCTGTCCATCACGGGGGCGAAGGACCCCGACGAATACATCAAGAAATTCGGCGCCGAGCGGTTTTCGCTGCTGCTCGAGGGCGCGTCGAACGCCACGGAGTTCGAGATCGCCAAGCTCCGGCAGAAGTACGACTGCGACACCGCCGACGGCAAGGTCGCGTTCCTGCGGGAATTCGTTGCGCTGATGGCGGGGATCCCCAACGCGGTTGAGCGGGACGTCTACATCTCCAAGGTGGCCGCCGAACTGGAGGTGGCCAAGGAGGCGGTCGAGACGCAGCTCAAGTTCGAGCAGAAGCGCGCGTCCAAGCGCCGCCGGCGGGACGCCTCCGAGCTCAAGGTCTACAGCGAGGTCAAGGCGCCCAGCCAGCGGCAGGATTTCCAGCGGGCGCGCAACATCAAGTTCGCGCTGGCGGAGGACAAGCTGCTGGGCATCCTCATGAAGAATCCGGATTATTACGCGCATGCCGCGTCCCGGATCACGCTCGAAGATTTTGTCACCGACCGCAACCGCGAGCTTGCGAAGGTGCTGTTCGAGCGGCTGGCGGCGGGGCAGTCGGTGGAGCTCAGCCTGCTGTCGGCGCAGCTGACGGTGGACCAGATGGGCGTTGCGTCCGAGCTGGTCAACGCCGTATCGGGTATGATGTTCGGCGTGGAGGATGTCGACAGCTATATCGACACCATCCTCAGCCATAAAAATATCAAGTCGCAGGACGAGGTCGCGGCCATGACGGATGACGATCTGAAGGCGTACATAGCCTCGTTGGCGTCCAAGAAGAAGTCAAACTGATTTAGGGGGACATGCAGCAATGGGTGTACAGGAAAAGAAAGCCGTCTTGAAGGAACTGCTGGAGAGCGGCAAGGCAAAGGGCAAGCTGACCACCAAGGAAATCAGCGACGCGCTCGAGGAACTGGATTACGACGTCGAACAGGTCGACAAGATGTACGACCTGCTGGAGCAGAACAATATTGAGATTATCGAGGACATGGTGACGCCGGTCGAGGAGGACTTCAAGGACCTCGGCAAGGGCGCCGACCTCGATGTGGCGCTGGCCGCCGAGGGCATCAACATCGACGATCCGGTGAAGGTCTACCTCAAGGAGATCGGGCGGGTGCCGCTGCTCTCCGCCGACGAGGAGATCGATCTTGCCGTGCGCATGGGGCAGGGGGACGTCGAGGCGCGCAAGCGTCTTTCGGAGGCGAACCTGCGCCTTGTCGTCAGCATCGCCAAGCGGTACGTCGGCCGCGGGATGCAGTTTTTGGACCTCATCCAGGAGGGCAACCTCGGCCTCATCAAGGCGGTCGAAAAGTTCGACCACACCAAGGGCTTCAAATTTTCCACCTACGCGACCTGGTGGATCCGCCAGGCGATTACCCGCGCGATCGCCGATCAGGCGCGCACCATCCGCATCCCGGTGCACATGGTCGAGACGATCAACAAGGTGAAAAAGGTCTCCTCCCAGCTGCTCCACAAGAACGGCCACGAGCCGACCGCCGATGAGATCGCGGCCGAGCTCGACATGCCGGTCGACAAGGTGCGCGAGATCATGCGGGTGGCGCAGGAGCCGGTGTCGCTCGAAACGCCGATCGGCGAGGAGGAGGACAGCCACCTCGGCGATTTCATCCCCGACGACGACGCGCCCGCCCCGGCGGACGCCGCTTCCCATGTGCTGCTCAAGGAGCAGCTCTCCGAGGTGCTCCAGACCCTCACCCCGCGCGAGGAAAAGGTGCTCCGCCTGCGTTTCGGCCTCGAGGACGGCCGCAGCCGCACCCTCGAGGAGGTCGGCAAGGAGTTCAACGTCACACGCGAGCGCATCCGCCAGATCGAAGCCAAGGCCCTGCGCAAGCTCCGCCATCCCTCCCGCAGCAAGAAGCTGAAGGACTTCCTCGACTAAAGGAAAACTTTTGAAAAAGAAGCGGCCGCCCGGAAGGGCGGCCGCTTCTTTGGGTTTTCGTTGCCGACCGGCGGAAATGTTCTTAGATATGCCGCTCGACGAGCGGCGGAGCTTTCACGGGAATTGCCGCCCTTGGCGGCAAGAATCACGAGCGCGTTCCGCCGCGCGCAGGTTTTAGATTTGCCGCTCATCGGGCGGCAGAGCTTTCACGGGAATTGCCGCCTTTGGCGGCAAGAATCACGAGCGCGTTCCGCCGCGCGCCAC
>NZ_CABUCJ010000125.1 GCF_902490045.1 uncultured Anaerotruncus sp. | reverse complement strand
ATTCTCTTGTGTGGCCGGGTTGAAACGAATAGTATCAATCCAGTATCACAAGGCAAAGTGACAGGTCAAAAACCCTGTATTCATGCGGGTTTGAGCCGTTTTAACGGTCACTCCCACTCGATGGTCGCGGGCGGTTTGGGGGAGAGGTCGTAGCAGACCCGGTTGACCCCCGGGACCTCGCGAAGGATGCGGTTTGTAATTTTTATGAGCACCGGCCAGGGCACCTGCTCGACGTCGGCGGTCATCGCGTCGATTGTGTTGATCGCGCGCAGGATGACGGGGTATTCGAAGCAGCGCGCGTTGTTTTTCACGCCGACCGATTTGAAATCGGGGACGACGGTGAAATACTGCCAGACGGTCTTGTCGAGCCCGGCGATGTGGAACTCCTCGCGGAGGATCGCGTCCGATTCACGCACGGCCTCGAGGCGCTCGCGGGTGATCGCGCCGAGGCAGCGAACCCCGAGCCCGGGGCCGGGGAAGGGCTGGCGGTAGACCATGCCGTCGGGCAGGCCGAGCGCGGCGCCGCAGGCGCGCACCTCGTCCTTGAAGAGCTGGCGCAGCGGTTCGACAAGCTCGAACGCGAGGTCGTCGGGCAAGCCGCCGACGTTGTGGTGGGATTTGACCATCTTGGCGGTCTTGGTGCCGCTCTCGACGATGTCAGGATAGATGGTGCCCTGCGCGAGGAAATCGATCCCCTCGAGCTTGCGGGCCTCCTCCTCGAAGACGCGGATAAACTCCGCGCCGATGATTTTGCGCTTCTGTTCAGGGTCCGCGACGCCCGCCAGCTTGCCGAGGAACCGCTCGCTCGCGTCGACGTAGACGAGGTTGGCGCCCAGCTCGTCCCGGAAGACCCGCACGACCTGTTCCGGCTCCCCCTTGCGGAGCAGGCCGTGGTTGACGTGCACGCAGGTGAGCTGGTCGCCGATGGCGCGCAGCAGGAGCGCGGCCACGACCGAGCTGTCCACGCCGCCCGAGAGGGCGAGCAGCACCCTGCGGGAGCCGACCTGTTTGCGGACGAGCTCGATCTGGTCGGCGATGAAGTTTTCCATGTTCCAGTTGGCCTGCGCTTTGCAGGCGTCAAAGACGAACCCGCGCAGCAATTCCGTCAGCGCGGCGGAATCCTCCGGCCAATGGGGCAGCGACTCGCCCCGCGCCGTGGGGTGGTCGGCGGCGAGCGTCGGGATACCGAGCGCGTAGATCGCGGGGTCGACGTCGACGGGCGCGCCGTCCACGATCCGGTTGGGGCCGCCGTTCAGGAGGATGCCGCGCACGTTGGGCAGCGCGCGCAGCTCGTCCGGCGTGATGTCGTGCGGATAGATTTCGCTGTAGACGCCCAGGTTGCGGACGGCCCGCGCGAGGACGGTGTTTTCCGTGCTTCCCAGGTCCAGAATAACGATCATGTCCTGCTGCATATGCTGTTACCTCCCATGTCCTGCCGCGCCGGCCTCAGAGCCATTCGATGGTCGCGGGCGGCTTGGATGTGATATCGTAGACGATCCGGTTGATGCCGCGCACCTCGTTGACGATCCGGCGGCTGACGAGGTCGAGCACCTCGTAGGGGATGCGCGCCCAGTCGGCGGTCATGAAGTCGGTGGTGGTGACGCCGCGCAGCGCGACGGTGTAGTCGTAGGTGCGCCCGTCGCCCATGACGCCGACCGACCGCATGTCGGTGAGCACCGCGAAATACTGGTGGACCTCCTTTTCCAGTCCCGCCCGCGCGATCTCCTCGCGGAAGATCCAGTCGGCATCCTGCAAAACCGCGACCTTTTCGCGGGTGATCTCGCCGACGATGCGCACGGCGAGCCCCGGGCCGGGGAAGGGCTGGCGGTCGACAAGGTAATCGGGCAGGCCGAGCTCCCTGCCGAGCGCGCGGGTCTCGTCCTTGAAGAGCAGCCGCAGCGGCTCGAGGATCTCCTTGAAATCGACGTAATCGGGGAGTCCGCCCACATTGTGGTGGCTCTTGATCGTCGCAGCGTCGCCCGCGCCCGATTCGATCACGTCGGGATAGATGGTGCCCTGCGCGAGGTAGTCGACCCGCCCGAGCTTTTTGGCCTCCGCCTCAAAGACGCGGATGAACTCCTCGCCGATGATCTTGCGCTTTCGCTCGGGGTCGGTCACGCCCGCGAGCTTATCGAGGAAGCGGCCGCCCGCGTCGACGCGGACAAAGTTGAGGTCGTGCCCGCGGAAGGCCTCCTCGACCTCGTCCCCCTCGTTTTTGCGCATGAGGCCGTGGTCGACGAAAATGCAGGTGAGCTGGTTTCCGACCGCCCGGGAGAGCAGCGCTGCCGCGACCGAGCTGTCCACGCCGCCCGAAAGCCCGAGCAGCACCTTGCCGTCCCCGACCTTTTCGCGCAGGGACGCGACCGTATTGCGGGCGTAATCGCCCATCGTCCAGTCGCCCTTCGCGCCGCACACCCGGTAGAGGAAATTGTGGAGCATGGCGACGCCGTTTTCCGTGTGGAGCACCTCGGGGTGCATCTGTAAGCCGTAGAGCTTTTTTTCGGGGTTCTGCATCGCGGCGGTGGGGCAGCAGTCGGTGTGCGCCGCGGCGGTGAAGCCCTCGGGAAGCCGGTCGATATAGTCGGTGTGGCTCATCCACGAGACGCCTTTGTCCGGGAGCCCCGCAAAGAGCGGGCAGGAGGCGTCGTAGTATGTAACCGTCTTGCCGTACTCGCGCGAATCGGGGCTGGTGACATGCCCGCCGAGGGTGTGCGCCATCAGCTGGATGCCGTAGCAGATGCCCAGCACGGGGACGCCGCGTTCAAAGACGGCGCGGTCGATGTGGGGGGAATCCTCCTCATAGACGCTGTTGGGGCCGCCCGTGAAGATGATGCCGATGGGGTTTTTCGCGAAGACCTCCTCCAGCGGAGTCCGGCAGGGGAGCACCTCGCAGTAGACCGCGCATTCGCGGACCCGGCGGGCGATCAGCTGGTTATACTGCCCGCCGAAGTCGAGGATTACGACCGTCTGGTGGTTCATATGGGTTCATCAATCCTTTTTTATCAGATACCTGCGGGAATACGTTTATTTTGCCACAAAAAGACGCAAAATACAAGCGGCAAGGAAACGATTGTTCCTGCCTGCGTGCCGCGCCGTGCAAAACCGGCGCGGGCGCGGAAAAAAAGACGAAGGAGGGATGACGCAATGAAACGGCTGATTGCGGCGGCGGTGCTCGCGCTCGGCATGGCGGTGCTCTGCTCGATGCGGGTGTACGCCGCGGGCGGACAGCGGATTGTGACGTTGCCCGCGGGCGGGCCCTACCGGCTTGACGCGGCGGCCATCGAACGGGAAACCGGCCCGTTTGAGGCGCTGGCGGTGACCCTCGCGCCCGAAGGGGGCCGCGCGGTTCTCTTCTACGAGGGCGCGCCGCTGATGCCCTACCGGGTGTTGAGGCGTGAGGAGGTGGACCGCGTGTCGGTCTTCGCGGCAGAGTCCGCCGCCGCCGGTTTCACGGTGCTTTCCTCCGGGGAGGACGCGCCCGGCGGGGCTCCCCGCATCCGGTGCATAAATCCCGATTTTTCCGGGCAGACTGATAACGGCGCGTCCCAACTGATCAAGGAGGTTGACTGGATTGATCAATAAAATTGCGCTGATCCTGACCATCATCGGCGGCATCAACTGGGGCCTGATCGGCATCTTCCAGATTGACGCGGTCGCATGGCTCTTCGGAGGCTCGGCAAGCATCTTCAGCCGCATCATCTATACCCTCGTCGCCCTCGGCGCGATCTGGTGCATCTCGCTCCTCTTCCGCCCCGAAACGCGCGACGCGGTCTGACGGCGGCCCCAAAAAAGCGGCGGTTTTACCGCCGCTTTTTTATTTGCCCGCCGTCACTTGCTCATGGAGAACCGGTAAGCCTCGTCGATCCAGCCCAGAAGCTCTTCGTCGATCTCCTCCGCGCGCTCCACAACGACGTGGTGGGTCCAGCGGTTGGGACAGGCCTCCACGGCCCGGGCGATGCGCGGCGACTGCCTGCGATACGAAAGCCCGAAGGAGACCAGCAGGTATTCCGCCGGCCACCCTTTGACCCGCCTCCACGGCAGAGAGGCCGCGGCGAAGCCGTACCGGCAGCGGAAGGAGATCTGCGTTTTGGAGACCCTGATCTCCATACCGGGATAGGCGTCGAACAGCTTTTCGCGGAGCGCCTCATAGAGCGGCAGCATCCGCGGCATGTTGTCAAAAAACATCAGCTCGTCGGTGATCATGGCCCCGCCTCCGTAACGTTCATCGGGACGCGCCCGTCTCTTCCAGTCTAAGGGGAACGGCCGGGCCTGTCAAGCGTTCCCGCGCGGGCGCGCCCGGAAAATCTGCCCGGCGCGGTTTCCGGAGGTTGAAAAACCGGCGCGGAAAGCGTATAATAAGGATACGGCAAAGGCAATTCGGACGGCCTGTGGGAAACGGGCGGGAAAGGAGCGGTTGTCATGGCGAAACGGGCGATCATCACCATCGGAAGGGAGTTTGGCAGCGGCGGCCGGGAGATCGGGAAGGCGCTGGCGGATTCCCTCGGCGTGGAGTTCTACGACAAGGAGCTGCTCGAGGTCGCGGCAAAGGAAAGCGGCATCAGCAGGGACCTGTTTGAAAGCAACGATGAAAAACCGGTCAGCAGCCTGCTCTACTCCATGTCGGTAAATCCGTATTCAATGGGGAATATGATGGGCGTGGACCATGTCCCGATCAACCAGAAGCTGTTTTTGGCGCAGTTCGACGCGATCCGCAAGATCGTCCGGGAGCATGACTGCGTCATCGTCGGGCGCTGCGCCGATTACGCGCTGCGCGACGAGCCGGACTGCCTCAACGTGTTCATCCACGCGCCGCTCCAGTACCGCGTCGAGCGGGTCAAGCGGCTCTATGAGATGAGCGGCGGCGAGGCGAAGGACATGATTTCCAAGATCGATAAAAAACGCGCCGCGTATTACAACTCCTACTCGGACAAAAAGTGGGGGGAGATCGGCAGCTACCATCTTTCGTTCGACAGCAGCCTGCTGTCCACCCGGGACGCGGTGGAGCTGATCAAAGGCTTCGCGGCCATGAGGAAGTGAACGAAATACCCATGCGGTACAGCATCGACCGGTTTGAGGGGAACTTTGCCATCCTGGAGGCGGAGAACGGCGAGACGATCGGCGTCGAGCGCGCGCGCCTGCCCCGCGAGGCGGGGGAGGGCGACATCGTCGTCCACGAGATCGGCGAATTCAGGATCGATTCGGAGGCGACCGCCGCAAGGCGCGCCCGCATCCGCGAAAAGATGGAGGCCCTCTGGGAAAAATAGGCCGGCTCGGACGGGGCGGGACGCGCGGGTCGCGTTCCGTCCCTTTTCGGCGGGCCCGCAATTTGTACAGATTGGATGAGTGGGATATGATCAACTTTTTGCTGCGCCGTTTCGTGCGGGACAGCGACCGGGTGGAGGACCCGGAGGTTCGCGGCCGGTACGGCGTTTTTTCGGGCGTGGTGGGGATTTTCCTCAACCTCTGCCTCTTCGCGGCGAAGGCGGCGGCCGGATGGCTCACCTCGTCGATCGCGATCGTGGCGGACGCCTTCAACAACCTCTCGGACGCCGGTTCGTCGGTCGTGACCCTCGTCGGCTTCAAGATGGCCTGCGCCCCCGCGGACAGCGAGCACCCCTTCGGGCACGGGCGGATTGAGTACCTTTCGGGGCTGGCCGTGTCGATGGCCATCCTGCTCGTCGGGCTCGAGCTGGCGCGCGGCTCGATCGCAAAGATCCTGCGCCCCGAGGCGGTGTCCTTCAGCGTCGTGTCGGTGGTTATCCTGCTTCTCTCGATCGCCGTCAAGCTGTGGATGTGCTGGTTCAACCGCTCGCTTGGGAACCGGCTCGGCTCCACCGCGATGAAGGCGACCGCGATGGACAGCCTCACCGATGCGGTCGCGACCTCGGCGGTCGTCCTGGGGATCGCCGTCAGCTATTTCGCAAAAATCAATATCGACGGCTGGATCGGCATGCTCGTCGCCCTTTTCATCCTCTACACCGGCTGGACCACCGCGCGCGACAGCCTCTCCCCCCTGCTCGGGCAGGCTCCGGACGCCGCGTTCGTCCGGCAGATCGAGGAGGCGGTGCTCTCCCATGACGAGGTGTCGGGGGTGCACGACCTCATCGTGCACGATTACGGGCCGGGGCGGCGGATCATCTCGCTGCACGCCGAGATGCCCTGCAACGCGGACATCCTGGCGATGCACGACGCGGTGGACGTCATCGAGCTGGAGCTGCGGCACAGGTTCGGCTGCGACGTGACCATCCACATGGACCCCGTCGCCGTCGACGACGGCGAGATCGGCGCGCTGCGGGAAAGGGTGGAGCAGATGGTGCGCGGGATTGACCCGGCGGTCTCGATTCACGACTTCCGCATGGTGAACGGCGTCACCCACACCAACCTGATCTTCGACGTGTCGGTGCCCCACCGCTTCCGCCTGAGCGACGCGCAGGTCGCCCAGCGCGTGCGCGAGGGCGTGCAGGCGATCGATCCGAAATACTTCGCGGTCATCCGCGTCGAACAGGCGTTCATCTAAGCCGGAAGCGCCTGGAAAAGTCAAAAGAG
>NZ_CABUCJ010000124.1 GCF_902490045.1 uncultured Anaerotruncus sp. | reverse complement strand
GGTGGGGGGTCTCGCTGGCGAACCAGCCGCGCAGCGCCTCCTCCCGCCCCTCGAGGCGGATCTCCTCCACCGATTCGGGGCGGTCCTCCTCGGAAATCTCGCAGCCGGCGTATTTGAGCGCCGTCACGTAGAGCGGTTCCCGGATGCCGTGCTCCCGCAAAAGCGGGGAGCTTAAAATTTTGGCCGGGGTGGTGTCCGCGACGATCCGCCCTCCGTCGAGCAGGATGACCCGGTCGACCGGCCGGTGGAGCACGTCCTCCAGCCGGTGCTCGATGATGACGACCGTCTTGTGCTGCTCCCGGTGGATTTTATCGATGAGCTCGATCGCCTGGAGCCCCGCCTGCGGGTCGAGGGCGGCGAGCGGCTCGTCGAAGAGCAGGATGCCCACGTCGTTGTGCATGACGCCGGCGAGCGAAACCTTCTGCTTCTGCCCGCCCGAGAGGGAGAAGGGGGTGTGGGCGGTGAACCGCTCCATCCCCACGATTCCCAGCGCCCGCCGCACCTTTTCGAGCATGACGGGGCGCGGGACGCAGTCGTTTTCCAGCGAGAAGGCGACGTCCTCCCCCACCGTCAGCCCCGCGAACTGGCAGTCGGAATCCTGCATAACGGTGCCGACGCGGTTGCTGAGCTTATGGATGTCGAGGCCGCGCGTCTCGTCGCCCATGACCTTGAGGCTGCCGGTGAACTCCGCCTTGACCGAGAAGGGCAGCAGCCCGTTCAGGCAGGAGCCCAGCGTCGATTTCCCGCTGCCGGACGGCCCGAGGATGAGCACCTTTTCCCCCTCGTAGATTGTCAGGTTGATGTCGTAAAGGGTGGGCTTCTGCTGTGACGCGTAGCGCATCCCGAAATCCCGGAATTCGATCACGGGCTTTTTCATGTCGGATTATTCCTCCGTGAGGTTGGTTTTCAGCCGGTTCTTTTTGGCCATCATCTTGAGCAGCGGCACGCCGATGATCGCGGCCATGAGGCCGTCCTTGACGCCGGCGATGACGCCCTGCACCATGCCGATCTCCAGTTCGCCCTGGTACCACATCATCGTGAAGAGCGGAGTGATGCCGCAGAAGGCGATGAGCGGCGCGCAGAAGGCGAGGACGGCGAAGATGGCCGCCTGCTTGTTGGTAAAGACCCCCTCGCCGACGTTCGCGCCGTAGACGGGCAGCAGGCCGGTGATGAAGCCGCAGAAGAAATGCCCGATCGTCCAGTCGAACCAGAAGCCCCAGCCGCCGATCATGTCGGCCAGGAAGTTGCCGAAGCAGGCGGCGATCGCCGCGGGCAGCGGCCCAAAGAGCGCGCCGACGATGACGATGACGACGGGCGCGAGGCTGAACTGCACCTGCGTAAAGATGGGGATCTGGATGTAGACCATCATGATCGCCATCAGGATGGCGCCGAGCGCGACGCCGACCACCGTTTTCGTGTTCCACTGGCCCACCAGTTTTCTCCCGATTCCATTCATAACATACCCTCCTGCATTTCCTCAGTTGTTCATATTGTTCAACTTGTTCAACAAGTTGTTTTCATTATAAAAAGCGCGCCCCCGCTTGTCAATGCGGAATATCCCAAAACCGCAAATTTCAGCAGTTTCCACCATCCCGCCGGGCCGATTCCGCCAGATTGCACAAACCTGCCCCACCGGAAAATATTTCTGTGTTTGCTATTGCATCCACATACAAGATATCGTATAATACTATCTGTAAAACACAATATCTAGTGAGGAAGGGTTTGCAATGATCAACACGATTCGCAAGCGCAGCGGCGAGGTCGTCGCCTTTCAGCCGGAAAAAATCACCCGCGCCATCTATAAGGCGGCCGTCGCGGTGGGCGGCAGCGACTGGGGCCGCGCCGAGGAGCTGACCGATCAGGTGATCGTCCTGGCGGACGCGCAGTTCCCCGACGGCACGGCCGAGGTGGAAAAGGTGCAGGACCTCGTCGAGAAGGTGCTCATCGAAAACGGCCACGCCAAGACCTCCAAGGCGTACATCCTCTACCGGGAGAAGCGCCGCAGCGCGCGCGAGGCAAACGCCCTCATCGGCGCGACGATCGACATGTTCTCCAAGTATATGGGCGACGGCGACTGGCGCGTCAAGGAAAACGCCAACGCCCAGAAGTCGATCGCGGGCATGAACAACTACATCCGCGAGACGTTCACCAAGCAGTACTGGCTGCATGAGATCTACCCCGACAAGATCCGCGACGCCCACCTCTCGGGAGATCTGCACCTGCACGACCTCGGGTTCTTCGGCCCCTACTGCGCCGGCTGGGACCTCAAGCAGCTGCTGCTGGGCGGCTTCGGCGGCGTGCCCGGCAAGGTCGAATCGAGCCCCGCCAGGCACCTGCGCAGCTTCCTTGGACAGATCGTCAACTCAACCTTCACCACCCAGGGCGAAACGGCGGGCGCGTGGTCCTCCTTCGACACCTACTGCGCCCCCTTCATCCGCTACGACCACCTCGATTTCGCGACGGTCAAGCAGGCGCTCCAGGAGTTCATCTTCAACCTCAACGTCCCCACCCGCGTGGGCTTCCAGTGCCCCTTCTCCAACCTCACCTTCGATATCAAGCCGCCCCGCACCCTGCGCGACCAGGCGGTCATCATCGGCGGCCAGCCGATGGACGCGACCTACGGCGAGTTCCAGGCGGAGATGGACATGCTCAACCTCGCCTTCTGCGAGGTCATGATGGAGGGCGACAAGAAGGGCCGCGTCTTCACCTTCCCGATTCCGACGATCAACGTCACCAAGGACTTCGAGTGGGACAGCCCGGTGGTCAACAAGTTCATGGAGATCACCTGCAAATACGGTATTCCCTACTTCTCCAACTACATCAACTCCGACCTCTCCCCCGAGGACGCGCTCTCGATGTGCTGCCGCCTGCGGCTCAACACGGGCGAGCTCAGGAAGCGCGGCGGCGGCCTTTTCGGCTCCAACCCGCTCACCGGCTCGATCGGCGTCGTGACGATCAACCTCCCGCGCGTCGGCTACCTCTCCAGGACGGAGGAGGCGTTCAAATCCCGCCTGCTCGACCTGATGGAGATCGCCAGGGAGAGCCTCGAGATCAAGCGCAAGACGATCGAGGAGCAGACCCGCCGCGGCATGTACCCCTACTCGGCGCACTACCTCGAAAACGTGAAGGAGCGCACGGGCAGCTACTGGTTCAACCACTTCAACACGATCGGGCTCATCGGCATGAACGAGGCCTGCCTCAACTTCCTCGGCAAGGACATCACCACCCCCGAGGGACAGGAATTTTCGCTCGGCATCCTCGACTTCATGCGCGACACGATCACCCGCTTCCAGGAGGAGACGGGCCACGTCTACAACCTCGAGGCGACCCCGGCGGAGGGCACGAGCTACAGCCTCGCCCAGCTCGACAAAAAGAAATACCCCGACATCATCACCGCCGGGCAGGACGCCCCCTACTACACCAACTCGACCCAGCTTCCGGTCGGCTTCACCGACGACATCTTCGAGACGCTCGACCTCCAGGACGAGCTGCAATGCAAGTACACGGGCGGCACGGTGCTCCACCTCTACCTCGGCGAGCAGATCAGCGACGTCGAGGTCGCCAAGTCCCTCATCCGCAAGGCGTTCACCAACTATCAGCTCCCCTACATCTCGCTGACACCCACCTTCTCGGTCTGCCCCGAGCACGGCTACCTGAACGGCGAGGTCTATTCCTGTCCCGAATGCGGCCGCGGCACCGAGGTGTGGAGCCGCGTGGTCGGCTACCTGCGCCCGGTGCAGAACTTCCACCGCGGCAAGCGGGAGGAGTATAAGGAGCGCAAAAAGTACCGCATCAAGCCGGAGGAGCTGAGCGCATGATCTTCGGCGGGATGCAGCGCAGCAGCACGATCGACTTCCCCGGCGCGCTCGCCTGCGTGCTCTTCACGCGCGGCTGCGACCTCGACTGTTTTTACTGCCACAACCGGGAGCTGATCGCCGGGGACGGCGGCCGGCTCCCCGAGGAGGAGGTCTTCTCCTTCCTCGAAAAGCGGCGGGGCCTGCTCGACGGGGTGGTCGTGAGCGGCGGCGAGCCGACCCTCCAGCCCGACTTGGAGGCGTTCCTCCGCCGCGTCCGGCCGCTCGGCTACCGGATCAAGCTCGACACCAACGGCCGCCGGCCCGCGCTTGTCGAACGCCTCTGGCGCGAGGGCCTGCTCGACTATGTCGCCGTCGACGTCAAGGCGCTCCCGGCGGACTACCCCGCCGTCTGCGGCGCGGACTGCTTTTCTGACGTGCGCCTTACGGTCGATACCCTTGGCGCGCTCGGCGCGGCGTTTGAGGCGCGCACCACCCTCTTCCCCGGCATGGACGCAGGGGCGCTCGGAGAGCTGCTCGCCTCCTTCCCGCCCCTGCCCCGCTGGCGGCTCAACTACTTCCACATGCCCGGCGGCTTCCGGCCCGCGGACGAAGTGCGCCTGCGCCTGTCCGCGCTCACCCCCCAATCGGTCGGGGAGGCGCTGCCGAAGCTGCTCGCCGCGCAGCCAAACCTTCTCCACGGCGCCTGAACAGGATATGCGGACAGCCCCGGAACCGTCTGGTTCCGGGGCTGTCTTTTCGCGCGGCCGTCAGAGGCCGCAGACCTTGTGCGGATTGAGGATGTTTTCGGGGTCGAAGGCGCGCTTGACGCCGCGCATGAGCTCGAGCACCTGCGGCTCGAGCGACTCGCGCAGGTAGGGGCGCTTGGCGTATCCGATGCCGTGCTCGCCCGACACCTGCCCGCGCAGGACGTTCGCCTCGGCGTAAATCTTTTCCATCGCGAGGTGCAGGACACGCTGCCATTCGTCCTCCTCCCTGCCGTCCCGCAGGATGTAGGCGTGGAGGTTCCCATCCCCCGCGTGGCCGAAGCTCTTGATGCGCACGCCGAGCTCCGACTGGAGGGCGTGGATGTACGAAACCATCCGGTTGATGCTGCCGCGCGGCACGACCACGTCGACCTCGTCCATCTCGTCGGTCGAGCCGCGGATCGCCTCGAGGAAGGCGCCGCGCGCCTTCCAGATCGATTCGTCCCGCTCCTCGGTGTCGGAGATGAGCACGTCGAGCGCGCCCTGCTCGAGGCAGAGCTTCGCGACCCCCTCGTAGTCCCGCTCGATCTGCTCGAGCGAGGGGCCGTCGAACTTGAGGATGAGGTAGGCGTCGGCCGAGTGGTCGGGGAACTTCTTGCCGAGGTACTGCTCGGCGTCGAGGATGACCTCCCGCTCCATGAATTCGACCGCCGTGGGCGCGGCCTTGGAGCGGACGATGAGGGGCACGGTGTTGATCGCGTCCCGCAGGCTCGGGAAGGGCACGAGCAGGCTGACGGTGCGCTTCGGCAGCGGCAGCAGCTTGAGGATGACCTTGGTGACCACGCCGAGTGTCCCCTCCGAGCCGACGATCAGGTCCTTCATCGAATAGCCCGAGCTGTTCTTGACGACCTTGCCGCCGAACCAGACGATCTCGCCGTTCGGGAGCACGACCTCCAGCCCGCGCACGTAGTCGCGGGTGACGCCGTACTTGACGGCGCGCATCCCGCCCGCGTTGGTGCTGACGTTTCCGCCGATCGTGGCGGATTTTTCGCCCGGGTCGGGCGGGTAGAAGAAGCCCTTCTCCTCGACATAGGCGTAGATCTCCATGAGCAGCACGCCCGGCTCGACGGTCAGGGTCAAATTGTCCTCATCGAGCTCAAGGAAGCGGTTCATGAGGCTCATGTCGAGCAGGATGCCCCCCTCGGCGGCGACCGCCGCGCCCACAAGCCCGGTGCCCGCGCCGCGCGGGGTGACGGGGATGCGCTCGCGGGAGGCGTAGCGCATGACGGCGGACACCTCCTCCGCGGAGAGCACCCGCAGCACGACATCGGGGTAATGGACGGTGCCGCTCAGCTCGTCGTGGCTGTAGTCCTCGTGGATCTCCTCCCCCGCGAAGACGCGCTCGTCGTCCCCGATCAGCTCCCGCAGGGCGGCGACGTCCGCCTCTGTCATCTGCTTATAGCTCATACCAGCACCCCCTTGGCGGCCTTGATCCGTTCGATGAGGCGGGGCACGATCTCATAGAGGTCCCCCACCAGCCCATAGTGGGCGGTCTTGAAGATGGGCGCCTTCTCGTCCTTATTGATCGCGACGATGAGGTCGGCGCCCTGCATCCCCGCGACGAACTGCACCGCGCCCGAGACGCCGCAGGTGATGATGAGCCGGGGGCGCACGGTGCGCCCGCTGAGCCCCACCTGGCGCTTGGCCTCCACCCAGCCGCTCTCGGCGAGCGGGCGGGTGCAGGCGAGCTGCCCGCCGAGCAGCTCCGCGAGCTCCTCAAGCAGCGCGAGGTCCTCTTCCTTTTTGACGCCCCGGCCCGCTGCGACGAGCACGTCGACCCCCTCGATAAACTGCTCCGGTTCCTTGGGGGTGACGCCAAGCACGGTCACGCCGCTTTCCAGCATGGCCGGCGTGACCGCCCGCACCGCGATTTCGCCCGACGGGGTCCCCGACCGCGCGGGCGCGTCCATCACCTTGTAGCGCACCGTCGCCATCTGCGGGCGGTGGTTGGGGGTGACGATCTGCGCCATGATGTTGCCGCCGAAGGCGGGGCGGATCTGGATGAGGTCGGTGTTTTCGAGCATATCCAGCACGGTGCAGTCGGCGGTCAGGCCGGTATGCAGCCGCGCGGCGACGCG
>NZ_CABUCJ010000123.1 GCF_902490045.1 uncultured Anaerotruncus sp. | reverse complement strand
CCGGGCGGCGGGGCCGCCCGATTCAAGGTATTCGCGGATGGACCGTTCCACCTGCGCCACCTCCTCACGGAAGGCGTCGGCGGAAATCCGCAGCGCGCCGTGTCCGAGGATGATGAGCTGTTCGAGCGCGTCAGAGGTCGCCACCCGCACCCGGTGGCGCTTGCCGAGCTCGCGGGTGACCTTCTCGATATACATGTCCGCCGTCTCGGCCTCCTTCGTGTACACCACGCTGATGTTGTGCACCCGCTCGACCTCCCCCGGGTTTCCCTTCACCCGGTAGGCGTCGAACACCACGATCACCTCGCACTGACGGAAGCCCCGGTAGTTGCAGAGCAGATCGACCAGCCGCCCGCGCGCCGCGTCCAGGTTCTCCTGCGCGAGCGCGTACAGATCGTCCCACGCGAAGATGATGTTGTAGCCGTCCACCAGCAGGTATTCCGGTCCATCGAGTCCCTTGGGGGGCTTGGAGGGAGACCGCCGGGGGGACGCCTCCCTGACCGGGCGGAACGCCCTGCGCGGGTCCCGGCGGATGGGGCCGTAGGTGCGCTCGAAGATTTCCAGCAGCTCCCGGTCCTCGGCCAGCATCGCGCAGTAATCGGCCGCCCGCCGCTCAGCAGTGCGCTGCTCCCCGGGGACGCCGGCGGGTTCCTCCGGCGCGTCGAGGACGCTTTCGAGGTGCATGTGCGCCGGCACCTCGTCCCATTTGACGAGGAAGCCCGCCCCGTGGGCGCAGAAGACCGAATCCGCCGTGTTTTCCAAATCCGCGTCGCAGTCATAGCCGATGGCGGCGATCACCTCTTCGGCGTTGTGGCAGGGCTCGTAGCCCCGAAGGGCGCAGGAGAGTCGACCCCTGCCGCGCGTGTACCCGGTGACCTCCATCTGGTAGCCCCGCATTTCGGACACCGGCGCACTTCCGGTCAGAACCGACCGTTCCCCCTCCGTCTCGGGCGGTGCGAAGCTGCCTCCCATCCGCTGCAAATCGGACATCGCCCGGCCCACCGTCTCGGACGGCAGTTCCAGCCGGAAGTCGTACCACGGCTCGAGCAGGACGCTTTCGGCCCGCCGCAGGCCCTGCCGCACCGCGCGGTAGGTCGCCTGGCGGAAATCGCCCCCCTCGGTGTGCTTCTGGTGGGCGCGCCCCGCCGCCAGCGTGATCTTCATATCGGTGACGGGCGAGCCGGTCAGCACGCCCAGATGGGTCTTTTCCTCCAGATGGGTCAGGATGAGCCGCTGCCAGCTGCGGTCGAGGTCGTCCTCGCGGCAGGCGGAGGCAAACCGCAGTCCGCTGCCCCGCTCCCCCGGCTCGAGCAGCAGGTGCACCTCCGCGTAGTGGCGGAGCGGCTCGTAGTGCCCGACCCCCTCCACCGGCGCGGCGATCGTCTCCCGGTAGAGGATGCTGCCCTGCCCGAAGCCGACCTCCATCCCGAACCGTTCCCGGACGAGCCGGCCCAGCACTTCAAGCTGCACCTCGCCCATGAGCTGCACGTGAAGTTCCTGAAGCGCCTCGTTCCACACGACATGCAGCTGCGGGTCCTCCTCCTCGAGCTGCCGGAAGCGGGTGAGCGCGGTGTGCGCGTCGACTCCCTGCGGCAGCTCCACCCGGTAGCCGAGCACCGGCCGCAGCGCCGGGAGCTCGGAGTCCGGCTCCGCGCCGAGTCCCTCCCCGGGATGGGTGCGGGTGAGTCCCGCGGCGGCGCACACCATGCCGGGGAGCGCCTCCTCCACCGTCCGGAACTTCGTCCCCGTGTAGACGCGGAGCTGGTTGACCTTCTCCTCCCACGGCTCCCCCTCCCGGCCGCCGGAAACCGCCGCCTTGACCCGGAGGCTCCCGCCGGTGATTTTCAGGTGGGTAAGCCGGACGCCCTGCTCATCCCAGCCGACCTTCCAGACCTTCGCGCCGAACGTCTCCCGGCGCGGCGGCTCCCGGGTGTAGCGCGCCAGCCCCGCGAGGAATTCGTCCACCCCTTCGAGTTTGAGCGCCGAACCGAAAAAGCAGGGGAACACCCGCCGCCGCGCGACGGCCTCCGCGATATCCGCCTCCCCGAGCGTTCCCGCCTCGAGATACCGCTCCATCAGTTCCTCGGAGCAGAGGGCGAGGGACTCCTCCAGCGCGCCGCGCGGACGGTCCCCGCCAAAGTCGGCGCATCCCCCGTCCAGCCGCGTCTGCAGCTCCGCCAGAAGCGCCTCGCGGTCCGCTCCCGGCAGGTCGAGCTTATTCACAAAGAGGAAGACCGGGATCCGGCGGCGTTCCAGCAGCCGCCAAAGCGTCTCGGTATGGCTCTGCACCCCGTCGGTGCCGCTGACGACGAGGACCGCGTAGTCCAGCGCCTGCAGCGTGCGCTCCATCTCGGTGGAAAAATCCACATGCCCCGGAGTGTCCAGCAGGGTGATCTCCGCCCCGTCCAGGTGCAGCAGCGCCTGCTTGGAAAAAATCGTGATGCCCCGCTCCCGTTCGAGCGCGTAGGTGTCCAGAAAGGCGTCCCCGTGGTCCACCCGTCCAAGCCGGCGGGTCTCCCCCGCACGGTAAAGCATCCCCTCCGAAAGGGTCGTCTTGCCCGCGTCCACGTGCGCCAGAATCCCGATTATCAGCCGTTTCATCTCATCGTTCCAATCGCTTTGTTCTCTTGGCGGGACGCCTCAGGTCCCGCTATCTAGTATACCGGAAATGCGCCGCGATGCAAGCCGGCGCGGGATTTTTCCGCGCGCGGACTCCGCAGCGCAGAAAATCCCCCGGCAAAGGCCGGGGGATTACCGCTTCTATCGTCCCGGACGCTCCGCCGGGGAAAGCAGACGCTCCCGCCGCATGCCGTACCAGAGGAAGCCGGCCAGGTCCGCCAGCAGCCACCCGATGGGGATCGCCCACCAGATGCCCCGCAGGCCGATCCGCGGGATGGGCGCGAGCGCATAGGCCAGCGCCACGCGCACGCCGAGAGACACGACGGTCAGCAGGATGGACATCTGCGCCCGCTCAAGGCCCCGGTAGAGCCCGTAGAGCAGGAAGAGCAGCCCGATCCCGACGTAGCAGCTTCCCTCGATGCGCAGGTACTGGACCCCGACCGCGAGGATTTCCGTTTCCCCCGCCGGCACGAAGATCTCCATGAGCGGGCGGGCGAAGACCGCCACCAGCGCGGAAACCGCAAGGCAGAAGGCGGCGGCCCCCACGACCGACGCGCGCAGCCCGGCGCGGATTCGTTCCCTCCTGCCCGCGCCGTAGTTCTGCGCCACAAAGGTCGAAAAGGCGTTGCCGAACTCCTGCACCGGCAGGTAGGCGAAGGAATCGATCTTGACCCCGGCGGCAAAGGCGGCCATCACCGCCACGCCGAAGCTGTTGACCAGCCCCTGGATCATCAGGATGCCGAAATTCATGACCGACTGCTGGATGCTCGAGAGGACCGAGCATTTCATGATGCGGACCATCAGCCGCCCGTCGACCCGGAGGTCGGCGCGCTCCAGCCGGAAGGCGGGCACGCGTAGCAGGCTGTAGACGGTCACGATCAGCGCGGAGAGCGCCTGCGCAAGCACGGTGGCCAGCGCGGCCCCGGCGACCCCCATGCCGAGCGGCAGCACGAAGAGCAGGTCGAGCGCCACGTTCGCGGCCGCCGCCACGGCGAGCGCGGCGAGCGGGACGGAGGAATTGCCGATGCTGCGCAGCGCGGCGGCGAAGAAGTTGTAGAGGAAGGTAAAGCCGATCCCCCAGAAGATGATCCGCAGGTAATCGCGGGTGTCCGCCCGGATGTCCGCGGGGATGTGCAGCAGCGTCAGGATGCGGTCGAGGCTGCCCGCCGCGAGCAGGAAGATTACGAAGGAGACCGCCGCGATGAAGAGGAAGGCGTTGAAGAGGCCGCGCCGAAGGGCCTCGGGCTCCCGCGCGCCGAAAAAGATCGAGAAGATGACGCCGCTCCCCATGCAGAGCCCGAGCACCACCGAGGTGAGAAAGACCATCAGCGTATAGGAGGAGCCGACCGCCGCCAGCGCCCCCGCGCCGATGAAGTGGGAGACGATCAGCGTGTCGACGACGTTATAGAGCTGCTGGAGCAGCGCGCCGCCCATCATGGGCAGCGAAAACCGCACGATCGCGCCGGTCGTTCCGCCCTCCGTCATATCCCCTGCCAAGCGCTTTCCCTTCTTCCGCTATGTAATATTATTATTACGATATGTAACCACCGCCAGTTTATCATGCACTTCCGGAAATGTCAATCCTGCGAAAAGAAAGTTTCGCCTTGTTTTCCGCCGGGAAATGCGGTAGAATAACAAAAAGGGGGTTGGCCGGGATGTATCTCAAAGGACTGGACGAGCTCGACCGCAAAATCGTCGCCCTGCTCACCGAAAACGCGCGGATGTCCTATTCCGACATCGGCGAGGCGGTGGGCGTCTCCCGCGTGGCGGTGCGGGCCCGCATCGACGCGCTGGAAAAGCGCGGCGTCATCGAGGGCTACACGACGATCATCAACCCGCAGAAGATCGGCAGTGCCGTCTCCGCCTACTTCGAGATCGAGACCGAGCCCGCGCAGCTCCAGCCGGTTGCGGAGGCGCTCGACCGCTGCGACACCGTCACGCAGATCTACTTCGTGTCGGGCAGCAGCAAGCTGCACGTCCACGCCGTCGCCGCCAGCAGCGAGGAGATGGAGCGTTTTTTGCAGGAGTTCCTCTACCGCCTGCCCGGCGTCGTGAAGCTCAGCTGCAACATCATCCTCTCCCGCAAAAAGGACGTCAAGGGCCTGCGGCTCTGACCATATCTTCTTGACAGGCGGGCTTTCGCCGCCTATAATGGACCCAGAAAACAGAAAGGGCGCTTTCTCATGAAGCTCTGTATTATAAGCCGCTCCGGACAATTGGAAACGATGAAACATTGTGCGGAGCTTTACGATTTCATCGGCGGATAGACAGCTCTCCGGCGGGCCCGTTTGGACGGACCCGTCCGGTTCTGCGTGCCCGCCGGATGATGCGGATCGATTTTGCCGCGGACGATGTTTCGTCCGCGGCTTTTTGCGTCTTCCGCGCGGTATGCGCATAGGAGGCGGGGGCCGTGCCCCCGCCTCCCTTTTTATTTTATCGAAACGGGGAATTTTACTATGGAACGCGATCTCACTGTTGGCAGCGTGCCGAAACAGCTTCTCTCCTTCGCGGCGCCCCTTTTTCTAGCAAACCTGCTGCAATCCCTCTACAGCATCGTGGACATGGCCGTGGTCGGCCGGTTCGTCGGGAGCGCAGGACTTGCCGCGGTCAGCAGCGCCGCCATGCTCAGCTTTATCATACAATCGGTCTGCACCGGCGTCACCACGGGCGGCGCGGTGCTCATCGCGCAGTATAAGGGCGCGCGCGACGCGCGTGGCCAGCGGGAAACGACCGGCGCGCTCTTCTCTGTTTCCGCGCTGGCCGCGCTGCTTGTCACCGCCGCGGGCCTGCTCGCCTACCGCCCCGTCTTTACGCTCATGAACCTGCCCGCCGAGGCGCTTCCCCACGCGCTCCGCTACATGCGGGTCATCTGCCTCGGCACCGTCTTTGTCTTTGGCTACAACGCGGTCTGTTCGGTGCTGCGCGGACTGGGCGACTCCAAAAGCCCTCTCTTCTTCGTGGCGGTCGCCACCGTAGTCAACATCCTGCTCGACCTGCTGCTCGTCGGCCCGCTCGGGCTCGGAACGCAGGGCGCGGCTATCGCGACGGCCGCGTCGCAGGGCGTCTCCTTCTTGACCGCCGTAGTCGTCCTGCGGCGGCGGGGGCTCCCCCTCGTCTTCTCCCCCGCCTATTTCCGCACCGCCCCCAAGACCTGCTGCGCCATCCTGCGCATCGGCTTTCCCGCCGCCGTGCAGATGGCCGTGCTCAACCTCTCCTACCTGCTCGTCACCGGCATGCTCAACGGATACGGCGTGGCGGTGGCAGCCGCGGCGGGGGTGGGCCTCAAGGTCAACTCCTTCGCCGCCATGCCCTGCTGGGCGGTCGGCCAGGCGGTCACCACAATGGCCGGGCAGAACCTCGGCGCGGGAGATACCGGCCGTGCGGCGCAGACCGCCAGAAGCGGATTGCGCCTCGCCCTGCTCGTCACGGCGGCAAGCATCCTCGCGGTGCAGCTTTTCACCGCGCAGATCATCGGATTCTTCAACACCGACCCGGAGGTCGTGCGGGAGGGCGTCTTCTACCTGCGCGTCTGCTGCTCCTTCAACAGCCTCGTCTACGCGGTCATGTACACCTTCGATTCCTTCGCGACCGGCGCGGGCGACTCCCTCTTCGCCATGCTCAACGCGATGCTCCATTCCGTTGTGATGCGCCTGGCGCTGAGCTGGCTGCTCAGCGTCCCGCTGGGGCTCGGCTTCGCCGGACTCTGCTGGGGCGAATGTCTCTCCCCACTGCTTCCCTTCGTGTTCGGGATCGTCTATTTCCGTTCCGGCCGCTGGAAACGCAAACGGCTCGTCTCCTGAACGGCGGACACGGAAAGGGCCCGCAGGCAACCGCCTGCGGGCCCTTTGGCGCCGTCTGACCGGATTATTTTGCGAAGGAGGGGAGGATCGCCTTGACGGGAGCTACGGGCTCCTCGGCGGGCGCTTCCCCGGCGTCCTCCGCGGGGATTTCCGCCTCTTCGGGAGCCTCGACCGCTTCCTCATCGGCCGTGATCGGCTTCTCCGCGATGATGTAGGTGCCGAGCTTGCGGGTCTTCAG
>NZ_CABUCJ010000122.1 GCF_902490045.1 uncultured Anaerotruncus sp. | reverse complement strand
GGACCGGCCGGGACACCGTGTATTTCTATTTCAAGGACACGGGAAAATACAACGTGGCCGCGCACGCCCTGTGGGTGGACTACAATCCGGTGCTCGAGCGGGAGCTCAAGAAGCTGCTCGGCGCGGAAAACGTCGTATATAAACAATAGATTTCGCGGGTTTTCTTTGAAATTATCCAGTACTATGATAAAAATTAATCAGGTTGGATCAAATCGCTTGCACAAAAGGGACGAATCTTCTATAATTATTTCGGTAAAATGCTGATAATCGGGCATAAGTAAGATTAGAACGCGGATTTTCCGCAGACGGAGGATGCGAGGATATGGAAAACAAGCAGAAAGCGATTGGCGTATTGACCAGCGGCGGTGACGCCCCCGGCATGAACTCGGCGATCCGCGCCGTCGTCAGGGCCGCCCTTCACAAGAATATGCGGGTGATCGGTATCCGCCGCGGCTACAGCGGGCTGCTTGCCCACGATATGTTTGAGATGAACCTTCGCAGCGTCAGCGATACGCTCCACCGCGGCGGCACGATGCTTTATTCGGCGCGCTGCCCCGAGTTCCGCGACGACAAGGGCGTGGAGCGCGGCAAGGAGGCCTGCCTCCAGGCGGGCATCGACGGGCTGGTCGTCATCGGCGGCGACGGCTCCTTCCGCGGCGCGCGCGACCTTTCCCTCAAGGGGATTCCCTGCATCGGCTTGCCCGGCACGATCGACAACGACATCGCGTCGAGCGACTACACGATCGGCTTCGACACGGCGGTTAACACCGTCATGGACATGGTCGACAAGCTGCGCGATACCTCGCAATCCCATGACCGCTGCTCGATCGTCGAGGTCATGGGCCGCCGCTGCGGCGACATCGCCCTGCACGCCGGCATCGCCTGCGGCGCGGTTGCCATCCTCGTGCCCGAGGTGCCCTTCTCGATCGACGCGATCGTCGAGAAGATGCAGCGCACCCTGCGCACCGGCAAAAAGCACTTCATCGTCATCGTCGCCGAGGGCGTGACCAGCTCGGGCGGCGTCGGGACGGTCCACGACATCGCCGAGGAGATCGAGGCGCGCACCGGCGTCGAGTCCCGCGCCACGGTGCTCGGCCACGTGCAGCGCGGCGGCGCCCCGACCGCGCGCGAGCGCGTGCTCGCCAGCGAGATGGGCTTCCACGCGGTCGAGCTGCTTGAGAAGAGCATCGGCAACCGCGTGGTCGTCTGCCACGAGAACAAGATCGTCGATTACGACATCCTCGAGGCCCTCAGCATGAAGAAGGAATTTAACCGCCCCCTCTACGACATCGCGGACGCGATCAGCATCTGATTCGAAAGAGAAGGCCCCCAAAAGCGCACGCGCTTTTGGGGGCCTTTTTTTCTGCGCGCGGATTTGCTATAATGGGACAGGGTTGGCCCGCCGCCGAGGCGGGCGTTTCAAAATTCGCGCAAATTCTTCTTTCCCGGGCGTTATCATGGAAAAAGGGGGTGGCGGACATGCTCTTTAACCGGAAACTGGAAAAGCCCCGCGTGGCGGCGGTCATCGCGGCGGCGGGGTCCGCGTCGCGCATGCAGGGGATTGACAAGCAGTTTGAAGAGATCTGCGGGGTCCCGGTCGTCGTGCGAGCGATGCTCGCCTTTTCCGACAGCGACTGGATTGACGAGATCGTCGTGGTTGCCCGCGCGCAGGATATCCCGGCGGTGCACGCCCTGATCCGCGCCTGGGGGGTCCCGAAGGTGCGCTCGGTGGTCGCCGGCGGCCCGACCCGCCAGCAGTCGGTCCGAAACGGCGTCGAGGCCGTCGGGTACGAGACGCGGTATGTGGCGGTCCACGACGGCGCGCGCCCGCTCGTGAACCAGCAGGTCATCGCGGAAACGGTGATCGACGCCGTCCGCTGCGGCGCTGCCGCCGCGGCCGTGCCGGTGACCGACACCGTCAAGGTCGCCGATGAAAACAGGCGGATTTTATCGACGCCCGACCGCAGCACGCTCTTCGCGGTGCAGACGCCGCAGGTGTTCGAGCTGGAGCGCTACCGGCTGGCGGCGCAGAAGGCGGAGGAAGCGGGGAAGGACTATACCGACGACTGCCAGATGCTCGAGGCGGCGGGGTATCCGGTCTACCTCTCGCGCGGGGACTACGACAACATCAAAATTACGACGCCGGTCGATCTCGTGGTTGCGACGGCGATGGTCGACGCGGCGGAGGGGGAACGCATATGAGCGGCATGAGGATTGGCCACGGCTATGACGCGCACAGACTCGCGGAGGGACGCAGGCTGGTGATCGGCGGAGTGGAAATCCCTTACGAACGGGGGCTGCTCGGGCACTCGGACGCGGATGTACTCGCCCACGCGGTGATGGACGCGATCCTCGGCGCGCTCGCGCTCGGGGACATCGGGGCGCAGTTCCCGGACAGCGACCCGGCCTACGCGGGCGCGGATTCGGTCGCGCTGCTCGGACGGGTGCGCGCGATGGCAGAACAGCGGGGCTGGAGGGTCGGCAACGTGGACGCGACGATCGTCGCGCAGGCCCCGAAGCTGGCGCCCCACATCCCGCGGATGCGGCGGCGGCTGGCCGGCGCGTGCGGGATCCCGGAGGAGGATATGAACGTCAAGGCCACCACCGAGGAACACATGGGCTTCACCGGGAGCGGGGAGGGCATCAGCGCCCACGCGGTCTGCCTGCTCATGAGGCGCTGACTTTCCTGAGCGTTCCTGCATATGATGATACAGCGGTACCTGCACGCGTTTTGGCGCGCGGACTGTACCGCTGTATTTTCTTTTGCCCGCGCAGGCGGGAATACACAGTCGGCGATGCGGCGCGTCCGCATCCATGATTTCAGAGCAGGGAGAACGATGCTTATGACCAATATAGATCAGGCCGTGCTGGTGGTCCGTTCCATCACCAGCGCAATGAAGGGTCAAAAACTTTTGGAACAGAACGGGATTTCCGCCTATGTGGAACGCAACACCTCACCCAACAGCAGACAGGGCTGCGGGTACGGGCTCAAAATCCGCGGAGACGTGGCCGCCGCCGCCGGAATCCTGAGCGCGGCGGGGATCAAGGTTTCGGAAATACAGCGGGGAGGGTGACCGGATGATCTATTTCGACAACGCGGCCACCACCTTCCCGAAGCCCGTGACCGTCAAGGACGCCGTGGACGCGGCGCTGATGCGTTACGGCGCCAACCCGGGGCGCAGCGGCCACGACCTGTCGGCCGAGACGGCCAAACAGGTGTTCGAGGTGCGCTCGAAGGCCGCGGCGTTTTTCGGCGCGTCGGACGTGGAGGACGTCGTCTTCACCCAGAACTGCACCTACGCGGTCAACACGGTTGTCAAGGGCCTTTTCAAGCCGGGCGACCACGTCATCATTTCCGACCTCGAGCACAACGCGGTCCTGCGGCCGGTCCACGCGCTCACGGTGCGGGGGATCATCACCTACACGGTCGCCGAGACCTTCCGGGACGACGAGGAGACGGTGTGCTCCTTCCGCTCCTGCATCCGGCCGAACACCCGCGCGATCATCGTCACGCACGGCTCCAACGTCTTCGGCGTCAGGCTGCCGGTCGCAAAGCTGGCGCAGCTCGCGCGGCAGTACGGGCTTTACTTCGCGGTCGACGCCGCCCAGACGGCCGGGATCGAGCCGATCGACGTCAAGGGAATGCAGATCGATTTCCTCTGCACGGCGGGGCACAAGGGCCTGTACGGCCCCACCGGCACCGGGCTGCTCATCACCTCGTGCGGCAAGCGCCTGCGGCCGCTCGCGGAGGGCGGGACGGGCAGCGTCTCCTACGACTACCTCCAGCCCGATTTTATGCCCGACCGCTTTGAGGCGGGAACCCTCAACACGGTGGGAATCCTCGGCATGGGCGCGGGGATCGATTTTGTCCGGCAGAGCGGGATGGAGCGGATCGCCGGGTTTGAAAGCGGGGTGGCCCGGTGCATTTACGAGGAGCTCTGCGAGGTGAAGGGCGTACGCCTTTACACGCCAGCACCGCAGCACGGCAAAAACCTGCCGGTGTTCAGCTTCAACATCGACGGTCTCGGCTCGGAGGAGACGACCGCGAAGCTCAACGAGCTGGGGTTCGCGGTCCGCGGCGGGCTGCACTGCGCGCCGCTCGCGCACAAAAAATTCGGGACCAACCACGGCGGGACGGTGCGCGTCAGCGTCGGCGCATTCAACACGCCCGACCAGGGGAGGCAGTTCGCGCAGGCGGTCCGGAAGATCGCATATGAGAAATAAAGGCAGCTGCGCCATGCGCCAAAAAAAAGATTGATTTGCTGTGGATATGTGATAAAATATAAAAAGGGATTTGTGCGGCCGGAATGGTTTCCGGCCGCATGGTCCGAACGTCGAAGGGGAATGAATGTATGGCCGAGCTCTGGTACAACATTGTCAGAACGTTCAGCACGTTTGAGTGGAAAGACGCGCTGGACATCCTTGTCATGGCCTTTTTGATCTACCAGGGCATCAAGCTGGTGCGCGAAACGCGTGCCGCGCAGCTTGTCAAGGGCATCGCGATGCTGCTGCTGCTCTACCTGCTCGCGCAGGCGCTCGAGATGAAAGCCATGCAGTTCATCACAAAGAACATCCTGCAGATCGGCGTTCTGGCGCTTGTGATCGTCTTCCAGCCGGAGCTGCGGCGCGCGCTCGAACAGGTCGGGCGTTCCCGCATCGGGAAGCTGCAGGTCTTTTCGGGAGGCGTGAGCGAACAGGAGACGCGCGCCAAATGGGTGAAGTTCATCAACGCCCTGGTGGAGGAGGCTTCCTCCCTCTCGCGCCAGAAGATCGGCGCGCTGGTCGTCATCGAGCAGAAAACCAAGCTCGGCGACATCATCAAGACGGGCACGGTCGTCGATGCCGACCCCACGCCCGAACTGATCGGAAACATCTTTTTTCCCAACTCGCCGCTGCATGACGGCGCGATGATCGTCCGCGAGGGAAGGCTCCACGCCGCGGGCTGTTTTCTGCCGCTCTCGGACAACCAGGAGATCAGCCGCGAATTGGGCACCCGCCACCGCGCGGCGCTCGGCATGAGCGAAATGAGCGACGCGATCGTCGTGGTCGTGTCGGAGGAGACCGGCTTCATCACCGTCTGCCGCAACGGCAAGCTGGAACGGGGGCTTTCCACCGCGCGCCTGCGGGAATATCTGGAGACGGAGCTCACCCCCGAAAAGGCGGTCTCCGAGCCTTCCGACAAGCGTTTTGACCGCAGGCGGGGGAAGAAGAGCCCCGAGGGGGAAGATGCGAATGAAGTTTAACTTTGGACGCCTCCTGGATAACCGGAGGCTGCTTATGATCCTTTCTCTGGTGACGTCGGTCGTCATCTGGCTGGTGATTGTCTACTACGTCGAGCCGGATAAGGTCCAGACGATCCGCAACGTGCCGGTTACCATCACCGCCGACCAGGTGGACGCGCTCGCCGCGCTCAACCTGCGCATCGTCGACAGCGAGATTGAAACGGTCGACGTGCGCATCGAGGGTGCGCGACCCGTCGTCGGCGCGGTCAAGCCCGCGGATGTGGACATCCGCGCGGACCTCACCGGCATCACCGCGCCGGGCAGCTTCGACGTTGTCCTCTCGGGCGGCAGGACGGGCAACTACAGCGCGGGGGATAAGTTCGGCAAGGGCTTCACCCTCGCGCAGACCGACGCGATCGGCCCGTCCACCGTGCGCGTGCGGGTGGACCGCCAGGCGCAGAAGACCTTCCAGATCACCACCGACATCGAGGGGCTCCAGACTCCCGAGGACTATGTCCGCGGCCAGACGAAGGTCAGCCCGCGGGAGATCACGATCTCGGGGCCGGAAACCGACGTCGGGCGGATTGACAAATGCGTCGTTTCGATCAGCTTTGACGCGCCGATCACCTCCAGCAAGACGAGGACCGGCCAGATCGTCCTTTACGACGCCGAGGGCAACGAACTCGACAGCCGCCTGCTGACGATGAGCGCCGAAACGGCGGACGTGACCATCCCGGTGCTCAAGCAGAAGGAGCTGCCGGTCAGCGTCGAATATCTGAACGTCCCGTCGGGCTTCCCGATCGACTGGCTGGAGGACGAATATTCCGTCGCCTCCCTGCTGGTCGCCGGGCCGGAGGAGCTGATCGACGCCTACAGCCAGCTCGACATGGGCTTCATCAACATCAACGAGATCACCATTGACAGCAACTTTTTTGCCTTTGATGTTAACAGTTTCCTGCCCTCCGGGTTCACCAACCTCTCGGGGACCGACACGGTCATCGTGACGATCAAGACCGCCGACATGCTCGAAGGCAACTACACGATCCCGGGCGACAACATCCGGGTCACCAACGTCCCGGTCAACTACAGCGTCACAGTGGAGTCCCCGAGCATTTCGGGGGTGCACATCATCGGGGACGCGGATGTGATGGCGACGCTTTCGGGGTCCGATCTGGTCGCGGAGGTCGACATGTCCACCAAGGACGTCTCTTCGCCCGGACCGTATACCATGCCGGTGCGCATTTCCGCGCCGGGCAAGGGGCTGGCGTGGGCGAGCGGCGACTACACCGTGCTCGTCACCATCAAGGAGCGATAGACAAAACACCCCGAGGGCGCCCGGCCTGCCGGACGCCCTCGTTTTTTGCGGAGGAGGACTTATGCCGATCATCGTCCATTCGATCACAACCTCGCTGGAGGAACCCGCCTCGGCGGCGCTTTCCCGTGCTGCCGCGCTGCTGGGCGTGCGGGCGGCGGACGCCTGCATCGTCAAGACCTCGCTTGACGCGCGTAAGCGGGGAGACATCCACTTCGTGCACACCGTGGCGATCACTCTGGAAACGCCCGCGGAGGAGGAGGCCGCCGTCTCCCGCTGCGCCGACCGGCGGGCG
>NZ_CABUCJ010000121.1 GCF_902490045.1 uncultured Anaerotruncus sp. | reverse complement strand
ACGCCGGGCCTTTTCGAGGGCGGAGCCCTGAGCCCGGGCCCGCAGGCCCTGCTTCAGGCGCTTTTTTGAGGGGTTTGGGGGACTTTTTTCAAGAAAAAAAGCCCCCAAAAAAAGGAGCCGCTAACGCGACTCCTCATTGACGTCGATCTCACCGTTTTCGCGTTCAAATCCGCGGATGCACTCCCGCACAAGGAAGAGGACCTGTCCGCTGATCGAACGTCCGTAATATTTTGCGATATACTGGAGCTTCGCGTGGGTATCGGGATCGATATGAAGCCCCAGATGCTTACTTTTTTCCAAGTCCTCACCACCAAGACTAATTTTGTACTTATTATGTCTTGATTTTAGACTTTTTGGGGTTTATAATGTTGTTGGTGTACTTAATTTAAGTACACATAATTTGCGCGGCGATTTTGGGGAAACGGTTGTGCGCGCAAAAAACCGGGGCGGGTATCGAAAGATACCCGCCCCGGCATTTTTCTCTGATCAGCCGCCCAGCTCTCCCAGAATCCTGTGGTACATGTCGATGTACTCGCCCGCCGAGCGGTCCCACGAGAAGTCGCAGGCCATCGCCTTTTGGACCGCCTTGGGCCAGACCTCGCGGTTGTAATAGAGCCCGCTGGCCCGGTCGATCGCGCCGAGCATGTCGTGCGCGTTGTAGGTCTTGAAGGTGAAGCCGTTGCCCTCGAGGTTCATCCCCATGTCGGTGATCGAATCCTTGAGGCCGCCCGTCTCGCGCACGATCGGCAGGGTGCCGTAGCGCAGGGACACCATCTGGGCAAGCCCGCAGGGCTCGCTCTTGGAGGGCATGAGGAAGCAGTCCGCGCCCGCGTAGATCTTGCGCGCGAGGTCGGGGATGAATCCGATGCGCACCGCCGTTTTGCCGGGATATTTGGCCTGCATCTCCTGGAAGAAGCTCTCGAAGATGTAGTCGCCCGAGCCGAGCGCCACGATCTGGAGCTCCCGTTTCATCAGCTCCTCGTAGATGTACTGGATGAGGTCGATGCCCTTGTGCGCGACGAACCGCGTCACGACGCCCATCAGCATCGTATCCTTATCCTGCTTGAGGCCCATCGTCTTTTGCAGCTCGGTCTTGTTGACGTATTTCCGTTCGATCGTCTCGGGACCGAAGTTCGCGTAGAGCGCCGGGTCGGCCTCGGGGTTGTAGCTCTGGGTGTCGATGCCGTTGAGGATGCCCATCAGCTTGTGCTGGTTGGCGCGCAGCAGGCGGTCGAGGCCGTGGGAGAACCACGGGTCGGTGATCTCTTTGGCGTAGGTCGGGCTCACCGTCGTGACGTAATCGCACACCTCGATGGCCGCCTTCATCATATTGAGGCATCCGTCGTAGAGCATGGTGGGCGCGGCGTAGTAGGGGAGGCCCAGCACGTCGGTCGCGATCTCCATGCCGTATTTGCCCTGGTACTGGATGTTATGGATGGTGAAGACCGTCTTGATGTCCTTGTACTTGTCGAGGTGGCGGTAGAAGAGGTTGAGGTAGACGGGCGTCATCGCGGTCTGCCAGTCGTTGCAGTGCAGGATTTCGGGGTCGAAATCGACGTACTGGATCATCTCGCAGACGGCCTTGGAGAAGAAGGCGAACCGCTCCGCGTCGTCGTAGAAGCCGTAGATGCCGCCGTCCCGCTTGAAATAGTACTCGTTGTCGAGGAAGTAATATTTAACGCCGTTGTAATTGCTCTCAAAGACGCCGCAGTACTGGTTGCGCCAGCCGAGCGGAACGTAGAAGCTGCACACGAACTGCATCTTCTCCCGCAGCTCGGGCTTGATCGAGCTGTAGAGCGGGACGACGACCCTGCACGCGTGCTGCTTGCTGCGGATCGCCCGCGGCAGGGAGCCCGCGACGTCGGCGAGTCCGCCGGTCGCGATAAACGGGGTCGCTTCGCTCGCCACATATAAAATCCTCATGTTTTTCCTCCTGTATTCGCCGGCATGGCCGGTCTGCTGTGAGGACAGGGGCGGCATAGCCGCCCCTGTGCGAATGGCCTTCCGGTCAGATGCTGTTCCCCTTGGCGATATAGGTCGGATAGGTCTCATATCCGATCAGCACGCGGGAGTCCTTGATGAGCACATCCTTGTCGGTGATGACGTACTCGAGGTGGGCGTTGTCGCCGACATAGGTGTCCTGCATGATGATGCAGTTTTTGAGCACGGCGTTGCGCCCGATCTTGGCGCCGCGGAAGATGATGCAGTTCTGCACGTCGCCGTTGATGATGCAACCGTCGGCGATCAGCGAATTGCCCACCCGCGCCGACAGGCCGTATTTGACCGGCACCTGGTCGCGCACCTTGGTGAAGACGGGGCGCTCCTTCGGGAAGAGCTCGGCGCGCACCTTCGGATCGAGCAGCTCCATGTTGGCGGCAAAGTAGCTCTTCATGCCCGAGATCTTGTGGGTGTACCCGCCGAACTCATACGCCTTGATGTTCAGCTTGCCGACCGCCGGCTGGATGGCGTGGCGGATGAGCGAATACTGGTCGTGGCTCTTGCCCTCGCCGACCAGCCGCTCGAGCAGCGTCTTTTCCAGCAGCATGACGTTCATGTAGACATGCTGGGTGCCGCGCACGTCGGGGCGCACCGAGATGTCGGTGACGTCCCTCGTCTCCTCGTCGAAGGCGAGCGTCGTGGTGTCGCGCGCGCTCTCGGCGGAGACCTCGGTGGTCTTGAACATCATCGAGATCTGCGCGCCCGATTTGATGTGCTCGTTGATCATCTCGCGCAGGTCGATGTTGGCGATGATGTCGCTGTCGCAGAGGAGCACATATTTGGCGTTGTTGTGCTTGATGTAGCTCATCGCGCCCTGGAGCGCCTCGAGGCGGCCGCGGTAGATGCCGCTGCCATGGCTGCTCGCGAAGGGGGGCAGGATGACGAGGCCCCCGCGCTTGCGGGCGAGGTCCCACGCGCGGCCCGCGCCCACGTGGTCCATCAGCGACTGGTAGTTCTGCTTGGTGATGATGCCGATGTCCTGGATGTCGGAATTGACCATGCTCGAGAGCACGAAGTCGATCAGGCGGTAGCGTCCGCCGTAGGGCACCGAGCCGGTCGTGCGCCGCTCGGTCAGCTCGCCGAGCATGCTGTCGTGCATATTGGAGAAAATAATCCCCATTACTTTATTTTCTCTCATGTCCTTATTGCACCCCCTGAACGTCTTTGTCGATCATCGCTTTGGGGGCCACCACCGCGCCCGCGCCGATTTTGATGCCGTTACCGACAACGGCGATTCCCCAGTTGTCCCTGTTCTCGGCGTTCTCGGGCCTCTGGCCGATCACGGCCCCCTCCCCGATCTCGCAGTTTTCCGCCACGATCGCGTATTCGACGACCGCGCCCTTCCGGATCACCGTGCCGGGCATGATGATCGAATCGCGCACCACCGCGCCCTCCTCGACGGTCACGCCCGCGAAGAGGATGGAAAAGTCGACGCTGCCCGCGATCGTGCAGCCCTCGGTGACCATCGAGTTCTGCACCACCGCGCCGTCGGCGATGTAATGCGGCGGCATGACGGGGTTGCGGGAATAGATCTTCCAGCTGTCGTCGTAGAGGTCGAGCGGGACCTTCGGGTCGAGCAGGTCCATATTCGCCTCCCACAGGCTGTCGATCGTGCCGACGTCCTTCCAGTAGCCCTCGAACGGATAGGCGACCATCTTCTGCCCGTCGCCGAGCATCGCCGGCAGGATGTTCTTGCCGAAGTCCTTGGTGGAGAGCGGGTCGGCCTCGTCCTCGATGAGGTACCGGCGCAGCTTCTCCCAGGTGAAGATGTAGATGCCCATCGACGCGAGGTTGCTCTTGGGCTGGGGCGGCTTCTCCTCGAACTCGAAGATGGTGCCGTCCGGGTATGTATTCATGATGCCGAACCGGCTGGCCTCCTCCATCGGGACCTGCAGCACCGCGATCGTGCAGTCGGCGTTCTTCTCCTTGTGGTAGGCGAGCATCTTCTCGTAGTCCATCTTGTAGATGTGGTCGCCCGAGAGGAGCAGGACGTATTCCGGCTCATAGCGGTCGATGAAGTTGATGTTCTGGTAGATGGCGTTCGCCGTGCCGGTGTACCAGTCGGACCCGGAGGACTTCTGGTAGGGCGGCAGCACGAAGACGCCGCCGTTGGCGCGGTCGAGGTCCCACGGCTGGCCGTTGCCGATGTACTCGTTGAGCACGAGCGGCTGGTACTGGGTCAGCACGCCCACCGTGTCGATCCCCGAGTTGATGCAGTTGGAGAGCGGGAAATCGATGATCCTGTACTTGCCGCCGAAGGGCACCGCCGGCTTGGCGAGGTTCTGCGTCAGCGTGTACAGCCTGCTGCCCTGCCCGCCCGCGAGCAGCATGGCAATCCATTCCTTCTTGAACATGTTGTTACCCCCTTTGTTGATGGCTCAAGTCCCCTGGTTTTGGGGTTTCCTGCGCTCTTTCTTCACAACAGGCTTTTCGGCCGGGGCCTTCGCGGCCTTTTTCACCGTGGTCTTCGCCCGGACGGCCTTTTTTTCCGCCCTGCGCGGCCGGCCCTTGAGGAAGACCGCCGCCAGCGGCGGCACCGTGAGCGTGATCGACTGCTTCATGTCGTGGTCCGGCTGGTTCTTCACCCGGATCGCGCCGCGGTTGACCACGCCGCTGCCGCCGTATTTCACGTCATCGGTGTTGAAGATCTCGTCGTAGCTCGTCGCGTCGGGCACCCCGATGCGGTAGTCCTCCCGCGTCACCGGCGCGAAGTTGCAGACCACCACGAGGTCGCCGCCGTTTTCGTCGATGCGGCGGAAGACGATGATGTTCCGCGCGTGATCGTCGTGCGCCAGCCAGTTGAAGCCGTCCCACGAGTCCTCCACCTGCCACAGGCAGGCGTTCGCGAGGTAGAAGTGGTTGAGGTCGCGCACAAACTGCTGCATCTGCCGGTGGGACTCGTAGTCGAGCAGCATCCAGTCGAGCTGCTGCTTGTAGTTCCACTCGATGAACTGCGCGAACTCGCACCCCATGAAGAGCAGCTTCTTGCCCGGATGGGTCATCATGTAGGCGAGGAAGGTGCGCATGCCGGAGAATTTCATCGCATAGTCGCCCGGCATCTTGTTGATGAGCGAGCACTTGCCGTGCACCACCTCGTCGTGGGAGATCGGCAGGATAAAGTTCTCCGAAAAGGCGTAAAACAGGCTGAAGGTCAGTTTGTCGTGGTTGTAGCTGCGGAAGATCGGGTCGAGCGACGTATAGGCGATCATGTCGTTCATCCAGCCCATATTCCACTTGAAGTTGAACCCGAGCCCGCCCACATAGGCGGGCTTCGTGACCATCGGCCACGCGGTCGACTCCTCCGCGATCATCAGCGCGCTCGGATGCTCGGTGAGCACGGCGGTGTTCATCTTCTGGAGGAACGCCACCGCCTCGAGGTTTTCGCGGCCGCCGTTGACGTTGGGCAGCCACTCCCAGTCCTCGCGCCCGTAATCGAGGTAGAGCATCGAGGCCACCGCGTCGACGCGGATGCCGTCGATGTGGTATTTCTCCACCCAGAACATCGCGCTTGAGGTGAGGAAGCTCACGACCTCGTTGCGCCCGTAGTCGAAGATGCGGGTCCCCCAGTGGGCGTGCTCGCGCTTGTGCACGTCCTCGTATTCGTAGAGCGGCTGGCCGTCGAACTCATAGAGGCCATGCGCGTCCTTGGGGAAGTGCGCGGGCACCCAGTCCATGATCACGCCGATGCCCGACTGATGGCACCTGTCCACAAAGTACATAAAGTCGTGCGGAGTGCCGTAACGGGAGGTCGGCGCGAAATAGCTCGTCACCTGATAGCCCCACGAACCGTCGTAGGGATGCTCCATCACCGGCATCAGCTCGACGAAGTTGTAGCCCATGTCGTTCAGGTATTCGACCAGCTCGTCGGCGGTCCTGCGGTAGTCGTAGGGGTTGCCGTCGGGGTAGCGCCGCCAGGAGCCGAGGTGCATCTCATAGATGTTGACCGGGCTGCGGTAGGGATTGAAGCCCTGGCGGCTCGCAAACCACGCGCCGTCGTTCCACTCGTAGCCCTCGATGTCGTACAGCTTGGAGGCCGTCTCCGGGGGGGTCTCGGCATGGAAGGCGTAAGGGTCCGCCTTCATCAGGGCGCGTCCATCTTTGGTCTTCACGCAGAACTTATATAAATCATATTGCCTGAGACCGAAAATCATGCATTCCCAAACCGCATGATCCTCAAGAAGCGTCATCGGATTCGCGTCCGGGTCCCAGTCGTTGAAATCGCCGACGACCGATACCGCCACGGCGTTGGGGGCCCACACGCGGAACACAAACCCGGCTTCATCATCCTTGCGGCAGGGATGGGCGCCTAGGTACTCATAGGCTTTGTAGTTCGTCCCCTGATGAAACAGATACAATGGAAAGCTGTCCTTCGTCTTGGTTTTTTTTGGCTTAACCATTGCCCTCACCTCCCTTTTTTATAGTTTAACAGTTTTTGGAGCGTCTTTCAAGTATTTCTTGTGAAATATCGAGTAAAAACAATGAAAACTTTCCAACCATTTTATTGATATTGCATATATTTTATGCACATTCCTGTTCCTTTCGCCTAACGATATTTTCCAATTGCAGCCGTCCGCCCGCCGTCAGAGGCCCGCGAGATTTTATTATAACATGAATTCTATGTCGTTTTGGCATGTAAATGGTGGGGGAAATTGTTCTTTGATTTGCCGCTCGGAGATTGCCGGGTCCCGACGGCCCGCAGGCCTAGTGTCGGAGGCGTATCCCGCCGACGACCGCCCCGACGGGCGGCTTTAGATATTCCGCTCAGCGAGCGGCGGAGCTTGCCGGGCCCCGACGGCCCGCAGGCCTAGTGTCGGAGGCGTGTCCCGCCGACGACCGCCCCGGCGGGCGGTTTTAGATTTTCCGCTCAGCGAGCGGCGGAGCTTGCCGGGCCCCGACGGCCCGCAGGCCTAGTG
>NZ_CABUCJ010000120.1 GCF_902490045.1 uncultured Anaerotruncus sp. | reverse complement strand
CCTCGCCGATGACGGCGGCGCCGGGGTCGGCGTCCTTGACGCAGGCGGCGATCCGGTCGAGGAACTCGTCGGGGAGCTCATCCGCCACGTCGAGCCGCCAGCCCGAGACACCGTCCGCGAGCCATTTGCGCAGCACCCCGTTTTCGCCGCAGACGAATTCGCCGTAGGAGGGGTCGCGCTCGTTCAGGTTTGGCAGCTCCTGGAACCCCCACCAGCTCTGATAGCCGTTGGGGTAGTTGGTGAACTCGTACCAGCTGCGGTAGGGGCTCTGGGGGTCGTTGTAGGCCCCGCCGTTCCCGTAGCGGCGCTTTTTGTTGAAGTAGACGCTGTCCGCGCCGGTGTGGTTGAAGACGCCGTCGAGGATGACGCGGATGCCGAGCGCCCTCGCGCGGGCGCACAGCTCCCGCAGGTCCTCCTCGCTGCCGAGCAGCGGGTCGATCTTCAGGAAATCCGCGGTGTTGTAGCGGTGGTTGGAGTGCGCCTCGAAGATGGGGTTCAGGTAGATCGTGCCGACCCCCAGGCTTTTGAGGTAGGTCAGCTTCTGGGTGATGCCCCGGAGGTCGCCGCCGAAGTAGTCGGAGTTGGTGACCTCCCCGTTGCGGTCGGGGAGGTATTCGGGCAGCTCGTACCAGTCGCGGTGGAGCCGCCGGTCGGAGGGGACGCCGCTCTTGGGCTCGCCCGACGCGCAGAAGCGGTCGGGAAAGATCTGGTAGAGGATGCCGTTTTTCATGAATTCGGGCGCGCGCATCGCCTTGTCGTAGACGGTGAGCTGCCACATCTCGCCGCCCTGCGGCTGCAGCACGCCAAAGCCGTCCTGGTCGCGGGCGATGCGCATCTTCCCGTTGACCCCCGCGACCTCGAAGAGATAGAAGTAGAGCTGCGGGTCGGGGGAATAGAAGATGCAGGTGTAGGAACAGCTCACCCCGTCGCTCGCCTCGTAGTGCATGGGGATGCGCTCGGGGGAATCCCAGCGGTCCGCCTTGTAGACCAGCAGGGCGGGCTCGCGCAGCTGGTAGGAGATCGGCAGGAAGACGCGGAAGGTGACGACGTCGTCCGTGGGGACCGCCCCGAAGGGGGTTTTGCAGCGGTCGTCGCGGCTGTCGAAGAGGAAGGTACTCACGAGATCAACTCCGATACAGATTGAATCAGGCTGCCAAAAAACTTTTGACAGCCTGACTGGATGACAGGGAAAGCCGGGGCGCGCTCAGAGCGACCAGATGTCGTGGGCGTACTCCCCGATCGCGCGGTCGGCGCAGAAATAGCCGGACGCGGCGATGTTGTGGAGCGACATCTCCTGCCATTTGGCGTCGTCCTGGTAGAGGCGGGAGGCCTCCTGCTGGATGGCGCAGTAGGCGTCGAAGTCGGCGAGCACCATGTAGGGGTCGTCGTAGCGCAGGGAGTTGGCGATGGTGGGGAACTGCTGGCCCGCCAGCCCGGAGGCGAGCAGGTCGATCGCCCGGCGCAGGCGCTGGTCGCGGTTATAGTACTCGGCGGGGTTGTAGCCGGCGGCCTTGAGGTCGGCGGCGCGCTCGGCGGTCATGCCGAAGATGAGGATGTTGTCCTTGCCGACCCGTTCGCCGATCTCGACGTTCGCGCCGTCGAGGGTGCCGAGGGTGACGGCGCCGTTGAGCATGAGCTTCATGTTGCCGGTGCCGCTCGCCTCGGTGCCGGCCAGGGAGATCTGCTCGGAGATTTCCGAGGCGGGCATGAGCAGCTCGGAGATGGTGACGCTGTAGTTTTCGAGGAAGACGATGCGCAGCTTGCCGCGCACCGCGGGGTCCGCCTCGATCACGTCGCGCAGGGTGCAGATGAACTTGATGATCTGCTTGGCGAGGAAGTAGCCGGGGGCCGCCTTGGCGCCGAAGATGTAGGTCTTGGGCAGGAAGGGGGCGTTCGGGTGGTCCTTGAGCCAGAGGTACTCGCTGAGGATGTGCAGCGCGTTCAGGTGCTGCCGCTTGTACTCGTGCAGGCGCTTGACCTGCACGTCGAAGACCGAGTCGGGGTCGAGCGCGACGCCGGAGGTCTCGAGCACGTATTTGGAGAGCCGCTCCTTGTTCTCCCGCTTGACGGCGGCGAGCCGTTCGAGCACCGCCCTGTCGGTGGAAAACTTGTCGAACCGTTTCAGGTGGGACATGTCGGAGAGCCAGCTGTCGCCGATCGTGTCGCAGAGGAGCTTTGTGAGCCCGGGGTTGGACTGGTAGAGCCAGCGCCGGGAGGCGATGCCGTTGGTGACGTTCTTGAACTTGTAGGGGGTAAGGTGGTAATAGTCGCGGAAGACGCTGTCCCGAAGGATCTGGGAGTGCAGCTTGGAGACGCCGTTGACGCTGTGGGAGGCGATGACGGCGAGATTGGCCATGCGCACCTGGAAGTCGTAGATCACCCGCATGCGGTCGATGTCGTACTGGTCATAGTGGTAGACGTCGCGCAATTCGGCGCAGAAGCGGCGGTCGATCTCCTGGACGATCTGGTAGATGCGGGGCAGCAGGTTGCGGAAGATGTCCTCGTTCCACTTTTCGAGCGCCTCGGCCATGACGGTGTGGTTGGTGTAGGCGAAGGTGCGCACGACGATATCCCAGGCGCGCTCCCACTCGTAGCCGCAGTCGTCGAGCAGCACCCGCATCAGCTCGGGGATGGCGAGGGCGGGGTGGGTGTCGTTGATCTGGATGGCGTTCTTTTCGCCGAAGTTGTCCAGCGTGCCATAGAGGGAGAGGTGCCGGCGCACGATGTCGGAGATCGAGGCGGCGGTGAGGAAATACTGCTGCTTGAGGCGCAACATCTTGCCCTCGGCGTGGTTGTCGTTGGGGTAGAGCACCTTGGAGATCGCCTCGGAAGCGGAGGCGGCGCCCATCGAGTTGACGTAGTCGCCGCGGTTGAAGGCCTCCATGTCGAAGCCGGGGCTCTGCGCCTTCCACAGGCGCAGCACCGCGATGCCCTCGCTCTGGAAGCCGGTGACGTACATGTCGTGAGGGACGGCGTAGACCGTCTGGTAATCGACGTGGTTGACCCAGTGGTGGCCGCCCTCCCAGCCCTCCTCGACGTGTCCGCCGAACTTGATGGGCACGGTGCGGTCGGGCTTCTTTTTGAGCCAGACGCTGCCGCCAGGCAGCCAGTAGTCGGGCGTCTCGGTCTGCCAGCCGTCGATGATCCGCTGTTTAAAGATGCCGTACTCGTAGAGGATCGAGTAGCCCATGGCGGGCAGGTTTTCGGTGGCCATCGCGTCGAGGTAGCAGGCGGCGAGCCTGCCCAGGCCGCCGTTGCCGAGGCCCGCGTCGGGCTCGAGCGCGTACATCTTCTCGATGTCGACCTCCAGCTCCCCGAGCGCGGCGGTCATCGCGTCCTGGATGCCGAGGTTGTAGAGGCTGTTTTTGAGGGAGCGGCCCATCAGGAACTCCATGCAGAGGTAATAGACCTTCTTCTCCGCGCGGGCGTTGTTGTGGGCGTTGAAGATCTTGTATTTTTCACTGAGGATTTCGCGGGTGACCCGGCAGAGCGCCTCGTAGTAGACCTCGTCGGAGGCGTGCTCCGGCTCGATGAGCATATCGCTCTTGAAGGTGTCTAGGATGAGGTCCTTGAGAACCTCCTTGGTGTAGTGCTTGCTGATGTTCATGATACCCTCCTAAATACTCGGTGCGGCAGGTGCGGGCCGGCCTTTTATGCGGCAATGAGGCGGCGCGGCAGCGCATTGGCGCGCTGGCGCTTTACCCTTGTATAAAACTGGATAATTACACTTCATTATACCCTAAAATGCCGCGCCATGCAAGCGATGCGGCGCAAAAACGCGGGATTCGGCAAAAACCTCCAGAAAGGCGCGCAAAAACCAAACAAACTCGGAAAATTTGCACGGCCCCTTTATTCGCGGCGGGAAATGCGATATAATAAAAAAGATAACAGCAAGTATGGGAGGTTATCGGACCATGAATACCATTAACCGCGTCAGGATTACGATCAACGGCGTGCACTATACGATCTCCACGTCGGAACCGGAGGAGTACGTGCTCGGTCTCGCGCAGGAGCTGGACGAGCAGATCAAGGGGATTCTGGAGAAGAACCCGAGCATCTCCTTCAACGACGTGATGGTGCTCTGCGCGATCAACTATATCGACGCCTACAAGCGCAGCGAGGAGAACGCCGACCGCATGCGCACCCAGATTTCGGAATATCTCGAGGACGCCGCCAAGGCGCGCATCGAGCTCGACGAGGTCAAGCGGGAAAACGCCCACCTGCGCCGCCAGCTCGACGGGCAGGAGATGAAGGGCCAGACCAAGCTGGACGTGAAATGAGCCGCCTGCCGGAGGTGCTCGCGCCCGCCGGAAGCCCGGCGGCCCTTGAAGCGGCCGTCCTCTGCGGGGCGGACGCGGTCTATCTCGGCGCCGGGGCGTTCAACGCCCGCCGCGGCGCCGAAAATTTTACCCTGGAGCATCTGGCGGACACCGTCCGCCGCTGCCACATCCGGGGCGTCAGGGTCTACCTGACGCTCAACATCGTCGTGCGCGAGGATGAAATTCCGCAGTTCCTGTCCGACGCCGAGGCCGCCTGCGCGGCCGGGGTCGACGCGGTCATCGTGCAGGACGCGGGCGCGGCGGCGCTGCTGCGCAGGTGCGCCCCATCCCTGCGGCTGCACGGCTCCACCCAGATGGTCGTGCACAACGCCGAGGGGGCCAAAATGCTCGAGGAGATGGGCTTTTCCCGCGTCGTGCTCGCCCGCGAGTGCTCGAAGGAGGAGATCGGGAGGATCATCCGCGCGACCTCCCTCGAGGTGGAGACCTTCGTGCACGGCGCGCTGTGCATGTCGGTGTCCGGCCAGTGCTATATGAGCGCGGTGCTCGGCCAGCGCAGCGGCAACCGCGGGCTCTGCGCCCAACCCTGCCGCCTGCCCTGCAAGGCGGGGAACAGCGAGCATGCCCTCTCTTTGAAGGATATGAGCATCATCGGGCGGGCGGAGGAGCTTCGGGAGCTCGGCGTGTCCGCCCTCAAGATCGAGGGGCGGATGAAGCGCCCCGAATATGTCGCGGCCGCGGTCACCGCCTGCCGCAGGGCGCTGGCGGGGGAGTCGGTCGACCTGCAAACATTACAATCTGTATTTTCACGCAGTGGATTTACAGATGGTTATTTTGAAGGGCGCCTCGGCGCGGAGATGTTCGGTATCCGCCAGAAGGAGGACGTCACCGCGGCGGCGGGGGTGCTCGGCAGCCTGGAAACCCTCTACACCGACCCGCGCAGGCAGGTGCAGAAGGTGGAGGCGGATTTTTGCTTCACGATGAAGGCGGGGGAGCCATCCCGGCTCACCGTGACCGACGGAGACGGCAACGCCGCCGAAGCCTCGGGGGAGGTCCCCCAGGCGGCGGTCAACCGCCCCACCGACCCGGAACGCGCGGCGGCGAGCCTCTCCAAGACGGGAGGGACCCCCTACCGCGTCCGCCGCGTCTCCTGTGAGATCGAAGAGGGGCTGATGCTGCCCGCCTCTGCGGTCAACGCCCTGCGCCGCGAGGCGCTCGGGAAGCTCGACGAACTGCGCGGCGAAACCCGCGCGGTCCCTTTTGACCGCGAAAGGGCGGGCGCGCCGCGCGGCCACGCACCCGCGCCCGCTCCGGCGCTGCGGGTGCGCGCCTACAGCGCGCGGCAGCTCACGCCCGAAATGCTCGAAGGGGCGGAGCTCGTCACGCTGCCGGTGCCCGCGCTTGTGAAGCTCTGCGAAACCGGCGCGCCCGCTTATGCGGACAAGCTGTGCGCCGGGCTGCCGCGCATCCTCTTTTCGGGGCAGGAGGCGCTGCGGGAGCAGCTCGCGCTGCTGCGGGAAAAAGGAATCCGCCACGCGGCCGTGGGGAATCCCGGCGCGGTGCGGATAGCGGGGGAGGCGGGCTTCACGCTGCACGGGGAGCCGTTCCTCAACGCGATGAACTCCCACACAGCCGAAACGCTCGCCGGGTGGGGGCTTTGCGACCTGCTGCTCTCCTTCGAGGCGGCGCTCGACATGGCAAAAAAAATAACCTCCCCCATTCCGCTCGGACTGACCGCCTACGGGCGGCTGCCCCTCATGACGGTGCGCTGCTGCCCGGTGAAGTCGTTTGTGGGCTGCGCGCGTTGTAAGAAGGGGGAAAACTTCCTGACCGACCGGCGAGGGGAGACCCTCTATGCGAGCTGCGCCTACGGGTGCAGCGAAATCCTCAATCCCGTCCCGCTCTTCATGGGGGACCGACTCGCGGAGCTGCGTGGACTTGATTTTATCGAGCTGCGGTTTTCCACCGAGAGCCCGGAGGAATGTGGGAAGCTGTTTGAAACCTACCGCTCCGGCGGGGAATTCCACGGGAAATTCACGCGGGGGCTGCTCTACAAGACAGTACGATAGGAGGACTGCCACATGCTGAAACTCAAACGCCTGCGCCCGTCGGCGCGGATTCCCGCGAACGCCACGCCGGGCAGCGCGGGCTATGACCTCTGCGCCGACCTCGATTCCCCGGTGACCATCCCCGCCCGCCGGACGGTCAAAATCCCGACCGGGCTGGCCATGGCGATCGAGCCGGGCTATGCGGGCTTTGTCTTTGCGCGCAGCGGGCTGGGCATCAAGCACGGCATCGTGCCCGCAAACTGCGTCGGCGTGATCGACAGCGACTACCGGGGCGAGGTGATCGTGGGGCTTTACAACCACACCGACGAACCCTTTGTTGTCGAACCGGGCGACCGTATCGCGCAGCTTGTGCTGCTGCCGGTGCACACGCCCGAAATCGAGGAGTGCGCTGAGCTCGGCGAGACGTCGCGCGGCGAAGGCGGGTTCGGTTCCACCGGGCGGTAGATTTTTTGCCGCTCGGGGAGCGGCGGAGCCCTTCCTGGCTTTTTCGCCCTGCGCCCGGCGGCAATTTTAGATTTGCCGCTCATCAGGCGGCGGAGCTGCCGGGTCCCGCTCCGGAGGGCGGGATACTTTCTTTACGCCAAAGAAA
>NZ_CABUCJ010000119.1 GCF_902490045.1 uncultured Anaerotruncus sp. | reverse complement strand
CATCCGGGACCCGCCTCTTTTCAATACAGATTACAGATTAACCGATCTCCACGGTAATGGTTCCCTCTTCGGAATCATACCGGCTGTTGCTCGGGACAAATTTAAACTTGTATTCACGGCCGTCATCAATGGTGTTGCTGTCGTTGCTGACCCATTTAACGGTGCCCTTGACTTCGTCGCCGTTGTCGTCGTAGGCCTTGACGATCTTTTTGAGGTCGCTGAGAAGCGATTTCAGCTTGACGTCTTCGTCCTTGGCATAGAGGACGTCCTTTTTCAGCACGAGCTCAATATCGCCGGAGGCACTGTCGAGGTAGATTTTCACCGAGCCGTCGACCGACGCGTAGGACTTGTCGTCAGGCGTGAAGGTGAAGGTGTAGCTCTTGCCGTCCTGGACCGAGCGGTTGTTGGAGGTGGTCCACTTGGCGTCGCCCGCGAGGTAGGTGCGGGTGGTGTAGTCATAGACCTCGAGGTTGTCGTTGAGCTCGTCGAGGATGTCGCCGAGGGTCGCCTCATCCTCGTCCCAGTAGATCGAATTGATCTTGACGCGGTAGTCGCCCTTCGTGCCGGTGGAGGCGGTGGAGGAGGAGGCGGGCTTGGTCGCGGCGGGTTTCGTCGCGGGAGCCGCAGCCGCGGTCGGAGCAGCCGTCACGGCGGCGTTCGCAGAGGTGGTGATCTTCGCGGTCCTGGAGGTGACGTCCTTCTTGGTGACCGCCGCGCCCTTGGCCAGCGTGATGTTGGCGGCCGCGGTCACCTTGAGGGTGCCGACCTTGCCGTTGATCGCGACCGGGTTCGGGGTGTCGACCGTCATCGTGGTGACGTTTCCGGTCGCGCCGAGGGTCACGGCCACGCCGTCATTGAGCTCCTTGGCGAGCGTCAGGGAGGCCATCGGGCCGCTGAGCGTCAGGGAGGTCTGTTTGCCGACCGTTATATTGCGGGCTTTGCCGGTCGAATCGGTAAAGCAGACGAGCAGGTCGCCGTCCTTGTGGGTGGTCAGCTTGATGTTGGCGGTTTTGATCGGATAGGAGGCCGAGGCGCCGTTACGCGTGAAGAGAATCTTGTCCGCCTGTACGGTGACGCTGTAATTGGTGCTGGCGGTCTGGGTGGTCGCGGCGCTCGCCATCACGGCGAGGCTCAGCACCATCATGGCGGCCAGCAGGACCGCGGTAAACTTCTTGCCGAGCTGTTTCATCATCTTGTCCCCTTTTCTGTTGACGTTGGTTGTTTGGGTTTTTCCCGCCCGCCGCGGGATTCTGTATCTATTATACTATGGAAATGTTTCCAGTTCAATTATAATCTGTGTCCGATCTGTGTTTTGTCAAAATTCGTCAGCCGGGCGAAAGGCGTCTTCCCCGGCGGGCCGGGACGGGCGCGGCCTACAGGTACCGGTAGACCGCGCGGTTGCGCCGGAGGAAGAGGGCGGCGACCCCCGCGGCGGCCAGCTCCGCAAAGGGGACCGCCAGCCAGATTCCCGCCACGCCGATCGCCTTGGGCAGCAGGAGCAGCGCAACGATCAGGAACCCGAAGGTGCGCAGGAAGGAGATGGCGGCGGAAACCCGCCCGTTGGAAAGCGCGGTGAAAAACGCGGAGGCAAAGATATTGACCCCTGCGAAGAGAAAGCTCAGGGAAAAGAGCAGGAAGCCTTCCCGCCCGATCTCATAGACCGCCGTGCCGGGCGGGGAAAAGACCCCCACGAGAGGCCCCGCCAGCAGCAGGGAAATCCCGAAGACGACCGCGGACGAACCGCCGATGAACACGGCGCAGATTTTGAAGAGCCGCTTGAGCCGGCGGGTATTCCCGCTCCCATAGTTGAAGCTGACGACCGGCGCGACCCCCATCGAAAAGCCGAGGTAAAGCGCGGTCAGCAAAAACTGCGCGTAAAGCACGATGGTGATCGCGGCCACCCCGTCCTCCCCGAGGTAGCGCAGCATGAGGATGTTGAAGAGGAAGGTGGTCACGCCGGTGGAGATGTTGGTCACCATCTCGGAGGAGCCGTTGAAGCAGCTCTCCCCGAGCACCCGCCAGTCGAGCTTCGGGCGGGCGAAGCGCAGCAGATTTTTGGAAAAGAGGAAGTAGGCGACCCCCGCGAAAGCGGGGATGCACCAGCCGATGGCGGTAGCCGCCGCCGCGCCCGTAATCCCCATCCCGGCGGGCACGATGAGCAGGTAGTCGAGCGCCGCGTTGGAAATCCCCGCCGCAACCGTCAGCCCGAGCCCGAGGCCGGGCCGCCCCGCCGTGACGAAAAAGCTCTGGAAGAGGATTTGCAGCACCGACGCGGGCACGAAGAGCAGCAGCGTGCCCAGATACGCCTTGCAGTCGGCCATCAGGCGGCCGTTCGCGCCGAGCATCGAACAGAGCGGTTCGAGGAACGCAAGGCCCAGAACGCTGATTGCCACGCCCGCCGCGGCGCCCGCCACGACGACGAGGGCAAAGCTCTCCCGCGCGCCCTTCAGGTCGCCCTCCCCCAGCTTGCGCGCGACGACCGCGCTGCCGCCAGTGGAGAGCATGATGGCGACCGCCAGCACGAGGTTGAGGGCCGGATAAACGATATTTGTGGCGGAGAGCGCGTCGGTGCCGATGAACCGGGAGACAAAGATTCCATCCACGATGCTGTACATCGACATGAAAATCATCATGATCACGGTGGGCAGCGCGAACAGCAGCAGGGACCCAAAGTGGAATTCCCTGGAGATTGCGGGATGCATGAAAATACCTCCTGTTGTAAAAAAAGTCACTGCGGACTATAATAAACCATCGGGTAACCCGATAGTCAAGGGGGATTTTATAAATGGGAAAGAATCCGCAGTACCTTACGACGGGGGAGTTCGCGCGGCTGTGCGGCGTGACCAAGCACACCCTCTTCCACTACGACGAGCTGGGCGTCTTCTCCCCCGCCGTCAAGGCGGAAAATGGCTACCGCTACTATTCGATGGCGCAGATCGACGTTTTCTACGTGATCTCCACCCTCAAGGAGCTCGACATCCCGCTGCGGGAGATCAAGGCCTACCTCGACCGGCGCAGCCCGGAGGAGCTGGTCCGCCTGCTTCAGGGGGAGGCGCGCCTGCTCGACGAAAAAATCCGCCGCCTGCGACGGATGAAGGAGCTCATCCGCAGGAAGGCGGAGCTCACCAAAAGCGCGCTCGCACCCTGTCCGGAGGGTCCGTGCGTCCGCCCGTTTCCCGAAAAATACCTCGTGCGCACCCAGGTCCCTCCCCTCACGAGCGAGCGCAGCATCGCCCTGTCGCTGGCCGAGCACGTCCGCTTCTGCGACGGGCATGGGATCGTCAGCCCCTACGCGATCGGCTCGATGATCGGGCTTTCGGAGGTCGAGCGGGGGGATTTCACCCACTACTCCCACTTCTACACCCAGCTGGATACGCCGCCCAGGGACCTGCCCGTCTACGTCAGGCAGGCGGGCAGCTACCTCTCCGCCCGCCACATCGGCGGCTATGACTCCGCGCCCGAAACCTACCGGCGCCTTCTCCGGTATGCGCGGGAGCACGGGCTCATCCCGGCGGGCAGCTTCTTCGAGGACGTGCTGCTCGACGAACTGTCGGTCAGCGGGTATGAAAATTACGTCCTTCAGATCTCCATCCGCCTGGAGGACGCGGGAGAGGCAGGACGATAAATGGCCGGAGGCGCCGCCCCGGCCATTTCCGCTTTATTGTTCCCACCCGGCGGGCCGCGTCAGCCGTTCGGGCAGGAGGGTGCCTCCATTTCCCCGGGCGGCTCCCAACTGCCCCTGTGTCAGAAAGACGCACTCGCGCAGGTCCGCGTCACGCAGGTCGGCGCCACGCAAATCCGCGCCGATCAGGTTGGTCCCGTAGAGGCGGCAGCCCCGCAGGTCGGCGGCGATCAGCACCGCCATGCCGAAATCCCGGCCCGTGAGCCGCGCGCCCCGCAGGTCCTTTCCCGCAAAGCCGCCCCCGGGACGGGCGTCCGGGCCGCCGGCCGCCCGCCGCACCTCCTCCCACACCCGGTGCAGCAGGACGTTGACCCGCCGCTTGCAGGGGGCGGCGTCGAGCGCCGCCAGCTTCGGCGCGGGCAGGCGCAGCAGCTCGAGCAGTTCCGCGACGCGCGCGCCCGTCTCCGCGCGGAGCGGCGCGGCGGGCTCCAGCGCGGCCGCCTCGGCGAGGTACCAGAGCATCTGGTGGAGCCGCTGCACCGTCAAAAAAGCGCCGAACATCTCCCCGGCGTCGATCTCCGGGCTCCGCCAGCCGCGCCCGCCGTAAACCTCCCGCGTCACATACTGGCCCGCGCCGAAGCAGTCGTAAGCGGCGCAGCCGTGCAGTCCGCGCGGGCCAAGGCTGTCGTGGACGGCGCAGCGATCCTCCGCCGTGAGGTATTCGCAGGGCTTCCCGGCGGGCTTGTCGGCCGGGAAGCCCTCGCCCGCCGCAAAATAGAGGGCGACGCAGCAGAGCCCGCAGCAAGCGCCGCAGTCAGCCGCGAGCGTCCGCTCCAGCGCGCGGCAGGCCGAGGGGCCGTGCAGGGCGGGACGGGGCGTCCCGGCGCGGGGACGCTTCACGGCTCCCCGCGGCGAAAGGCCGCGAGGTAGGCCTCCACCGAACGGGTCATCTCGCGGGAGAAATCCGAATTGTACTTGCGCCCGCAGAAGGCCGCGAGCCACGCCTCATAGCCGTCCGCGCCCGATTTGGGGGCGAACATCTCCCGCAGCTCGTCCGTCCCCATCCGGCGGTAGCGGTTCTCGTGCACGATGTGCTCCAGCGCGCACCGTTCCGGTTTTTTGCGGGCCCGCTGCCCCGCGGTCGGGCGGCCGAACACCACCATTGCCGCCGGGAAGACGTAGTCCGGCAGGCCGAGCAGCGCCCGGTGCTCCTCGCAGCGCTCCATCACGTCCCCGATGTAGCAGGAGCCGATGCCGAGGCTCCACGCCGCGGTCACGGCGTTCTGCGCCGCGATGAGGCTGTCGTCCACCGCGAGCAGCAGGTCCCCCGCGCCCGGCAGGCGCGGGGCGCATCCGCCCGACAGGAAGGCGTCGTACCATTTCTGGCAGTCGGCGCAGAAGATCAGCACGAGCGGGGCCTTCGCGATAAACGGCTGGTGGTCGCAGCTCTCGGCCAGCCGCGCCTTGATTTCCGGGTCGGTGACGTCGAGGATCGTATACAGCTGCTGGTTGCCCGCCGTGGGGGCGTTGACCGCGGCGAGCAGGACGGCCTCCTTCTCCGCCGGGGAAACCTCCCGTTCCTCAAAGACGCGGACCGACCTGCGCGAAAGCAGGCTTTCTATGATCTCGTTCATGGGGCTCCTTTCCCACAGATGGGATGCGGCTTTCGCCGCATCCCGTCCGGTTCAGATGATTTCGAGCGCCAGCTCGACCATGTCGTTGAAGCTCGTCTGCCGCTCCTCCGGGGAGGTAATCTCGTCGGTGACGACGTTGTCGCTCACCGTCAGCAGGGTGAGCGCCTGGATGTGGTGCTTCGCGGCCAGCGTATAGAGCTCGCAGGTCTCCATCTCGACCGCGAGGATGCCGTAGTCCGCGAGCATCTTCGTCTTTTCGGACAGGTCGTCGGAGTAAAAGCGGTCGCTCGTGAAGATCGGCCCGACGGTGGCGCGCATCCTCTTCTCCCCCGCCGTCTGGTAGGCGCTCATCAGCAGCTCAAAGTCCGCCGACGGCGCGAAGGAGATCGGCCCGAACCGGCATTTGTTGATGTTGGAATCGGTGGAGGCCGCGGACGCGATCACGACGTCCTTGAGCCTGAGCTCCGCCCGCAGGCCGCCGCAGGTGCCGACGCGGATGATCCGTTTGGCGCCGTACTCCTGCATGAGCTCGCTGGCGTAGATGTGCATCGACGGCATCCCCATGCCGCTGCCCTGCACCGAGACGCGCTTGCCCTTGTAGGTGCCGGTGAACCCGTACATCCCGCGCACCTGGGTATAGCAGGCCGCGCCCTCCAAAAAGGTCTCCGCGATGTGCTTCGCCCGCAGCGGGTCGCCCGGCATCAGCACCTTGTCGGCGATCTCGCCCGGCCTGGCTCCGATGTGGATACTCATTTGACTGCCTCCTTTATCTTGGTGATTCGTCCGTTCCCGGGAAATCCTTCCCATTGCCTGTCCCCATTATACGTTACCCGCACGTCCTTTTCAACCGGTAAGCAGGCGCGCGGGCACGTCAAATTCCGGAGCCGGTTCGATCGTCGGAATCAAAAGGCGGTATCGCTTCTCCGGCCGCGGGGATTCCCCGGCTGACGGCAAAGAGCGGGGGCCGGTTTTACGACCGGCCCCCGCTCTTTTCTTTTACGCATCCGCGCCGTCCTCTCTGAGGCGTTCCAGCCGCGCTTCGATAAAGCGCGGCACCTCCTCCCGGGGGATGCCGAGCGCGGCCGCCAGTTCCCCGAAGAGCAGTTCCTCGGCGCGCTTCATGAACCGTTCGTCCACCGTGCCGATCTTGTGGCGCTGGCCCTCCACCTCCTGCTTTTTTGCGTAGATCGACATGGTCAGCTCGACCAGGTCCGCGCTGTCGTAGGTTTTGAGGGAGCTCGCGTAGTGCTCGGACAGCTCCCCCAGCGCCCGGCTGTAATAGGCCTTCGCCCGGACGGTGGGGATGCTGTCGATCAGCGCCTCCGCCTCCTTTTTGGTGAGGATCGGCCGCATAAACACCTTGTTGCCGTTCACCGGGGTGCGGATGACGCACTCCTGGTAGAGCGGCCGCATCGTGTAGTAGGGCTGCTCCCCCGCAGCGCCCGGCACCTTCTGCATGGCGATGTCCGCCACCTCGCAGACGCCCGTTCCCCCGTAAAAGACCAAATCTCCAACCTGATACATTCCCGACTCCCTCCGAGGTCTCCCGCCCGGGGGCGGAAGCCGCCGTACTCATTCTTCGCAGTTCTCTCGCGTCCGTCCCGGGCAGCCGGGCGGCTGAACCTCCGCCCGCCGGGACCGCGTTTTACATCTATATTTTACCACAAAAAGCCGCCGCGATGTAAGCAGAAAATTTTTTTGCGCGGGAACCTCCTTTCCCGGCGTCCCCTGCGCGCGAAAAATCCCGCCGCGTGAGCGGCGGG
>NZ_CABUCJ010000118.1 GCF_902490045.1 uncultured Anaerotruncus sp. | reverse complement strand
CGGAAGGTCGGCGATCGTTATTTCATCTGGGGGTCGAGCGCGTCGCGCAGGCCGTCCCCGAGCAGGTTCAGGGCGAGCACGGTGATCATGATGCTCAGCCCCGGGAAAAGGACGAGATGGGGCATGTAACGGATGAATTCCCGGCCCTCCGAAAGCATGGCCCCCCACTCGGGCATGGGCGGGGCGATGCCCAGCCCCAGAAAGCTCAGCCCCGCGGCGGTGATGATGACCTCGCCCACGCCCAGCGTCGCCTGCACGATGACGGGCGCGAGTGCGTTGGGGATGATGTGGTGGAGGATGATGCTGAAATGGCTGTCACCCACCGCCTTGGCCGCCTGCACGAACTCCTTGTTGCGCACCGACAGCACCGCCGAACGCACCACGCGGGAATAGCCGGGTACAAGCGCGAGCCCCACCGCGATCATGATGTTGACGATGCCCGGTCCGAGGCTGGCGACCACGGCGATCGCCAGCAGCATCGAGGGGATGCTCATAAAGACGTCCATCACCCGCATGATGACGTTGTCCAGCCTTCCGCCGAAATAGCCGGACACGGCGCCGATCACGATGCCGGCCGCCATGGCGCAGGCCACCGTCGTCAGCCCGATGGTGAGCGAGATGCGGGTGCCGTAGATCACCCGCGCCAGAATGTCCCGCCCGTAGTCGTCGGTGCCCATCAGGTGCTCCGAGCTGGGGGGCTGGCGCTTGTTGACGATATCCTGCTTGATGACCTGGTTGTCGTAGTCCACCAGCACGTCCGCGAAGACGGCGATGAACACGAGCAGCACGAAGATCACAAGCCCGATCACCGCCTGCTTGTTACGGAAAAAGCGGCGGCAGAACTCTTTAAACGGGTTTTCCTTCTTCTCCCCCCCGGGACGGGAGGAAAGCGGTTTCTCTGTTTTCACGGTCATACACCTCACTCCCTCAGCCGCGGATCGATCAGGGCATAGATGATATCCACGGCAAGATTCACCAGGCTGAACACGATCGCGATGTACACCACGCTGCCCAGCACCAGGGGGTTGTCCTTCATCCGGATGGCGTTGACCATGGCGGTCCCCAGCCCGGGGATGCCGAACACCGTTTCGGTGACCACCGCGCCTCCCAGCAGGGAGCCGAAGTTGATGCCGATGACGGTGATGACCGGGATGATCGAGTTTTTCAGCGCGTGGCCGAGCACCACCCGCTTCTGGTCCGCGCCCTTGGCCCATGCGGTGCGGATGTAGTCCTGGCGGATCACCTCGAGCATGGAGGACCGGGTCATGCGGATGATGACCGCGGCGTTGACCGCCGCCAGCGTGACGGTGGGGAGCACCATCTGCCGGAAGGTGTCAAAGCCGCTGGAGGGAAACCATTTGAGGTTGAGGGAAAACGCGATGATCAGCATCATGCCCAGCCAGAAGGCGGGGATGGCGGTGGCCAGCATGGCGAAGATCATGCTGATGTTGTCGAGGACGGAATACCGCTTCACCGCCGACAGGATGCCGATGGGCATGCCGATGAGCACCGACAGGAACATTCCCGCCAGAGCCAGCTCCGCCGTCTTGGGGAACCGCTCGGCGATGGTCTCCGCGACCGGGATATTGGTGGCGTAGCTCCGCCCCATGTCCCCGCGGAGCATGTTCCCCACGTACCGCGCGAACTGCACCACAAAGGGATCGTTGAGGCCCATCTGGTCCCGCAGGACGTCCACCTGCTCCTGGGGGGCCTTTTCGCCCAGAATGAGGCGGGCGGGGTCCCCGGGGGTCAGATACATGATGGTAAAGACAATGAGGACGATCCCCAAAATGACGGGGATCAGCATCAGTATCCGTTTCAGGACAAATTTCAGCATGTCATCACACCTATACAACGGGGGGACGCCGTCCGGAGGCCCGCTTTGCAGCAGGGCCCCGGCCGGCATCCCCGATAATCATGGGTTCCTTTCAGGGAAGCGCCAGGCGGGCCGGGGGATTATTCCCAGTTCCAGCTGGCAACGGGATAGTAGCAGTTGTCGATGACCCGGACGCCCTTGAGGCTGTTCTTGGCCGCGAAGTACTGGTTGGGGAAATAGAGCGGGATCTTGTTGGCGTCCTCGTCGGTGATCTTCACGATCTGCTGGTACATCTCGGAACGCTTGGCCGCGTCGTTCTCCTGGCGGGCCTGGACGAGCAGCTCGTCGATGGTGGGGTTGGAATAGACGCTTCCCCAGTTGAAGGGGCCGTCGGAGGCGAAGAGGTAGGTGAGCATGTCGTCCGCGTCCGGCCAGTTGAGGCCGCCCACGTAGACTTCATAGTTGCCCACCGCCATCTGCTCGAAGTAGGTGCCCTTCTCGAGCGTCTCGATGCTGGCGGTGATGCCGATCTCCTTGAGCTGGGCCTGGACCACCTGCGCGACCTTCTCGCGGTTCTGGCCGGCGGCCAGCTTGATGGAGCAGGAGAAGCCGTCGGCGTGGCCCGCCTCGGCCATCAGGGCCTTCGCCTTCTCGAGATCGTAGGGATTCATCACGGGGTCGTCGGGGTTATAGCCGTCCATGACCTCGTTGAGGGGGCTGTTCGCGAGGACGCCGTCGCCGTCCTGCGCGCCCATGAAGACCTCCTCCTTGTTGATCGCGTATTTGATCGCCTGGCGGACCTTCTCGTTGTCAAAGGGGGCCGTCTGGGTGTTGAAGCCGATGTAGGCGATGGTGGCGCCGGGAGCCGAATAGAGGTTCAGGTTGGGGTCCTCCTCGATGGTCGGGGCGTCGATGGGGGCGCTGTTGGGCAGCGCGTCGATCTCGCCGTTCTGCAGCGCGACCAGCGCGGTGCTGGTGTCGGGGAGCACCCGGTAGGTGACGTTCTTGATCGCAGGGGCCTCGCCGTGGTAGTCCTCGTTGTAGGCGAGCGCCACGTTGTCGCCGGAGGACCAGCTGACGAACTTGTAGGGGCCGGTGCCCACGGGGTTGCGGCCGTAGTCTTCGCCCGCCTCGGTGACGGCCTTCTCATTGACGACGCCGAAGAAGCTGCCGCCGAGGTTCATGAGGAAATTGGCGAAGGGGACCTTGAGGGTGACCACCAGCGTCGAGTCGTCGGGCGCTTCCACCTTGTCGATGGACGTGCAGTAGGAGGCGGTGGCGGGCTCCACCATGGCGCGCTCAATGGTGTACTTGGCGTCGGCGGCGGTGAAGGGCTCGCCGTTGTGGAACTTGACGCCGCTCTTCAGATGGAAGGTATAGACCATGCTGTCGTCGCTGATGTCCCAGCTTTCGGCCAGGCCGGGCCGGATGTCGCTGGAGCAGGCGCCGTCGCTTTCGACGAGGGTGTCATAGATGTTGTACATGACCATCATGGCGGTGGCGTCCAGGGTGACCTGGGGGTCAAACCCGGTGGGGTCGGCGTTCATGGCCACGATGACCGAATCCTTTTCGCCGCTGGGCGCCGCGGGGGCGGCGTCCCCGCCGGGGGTGGTACCGGCGTTGTTCCCGCCGCAGGCGGTGAACAGGGAAAGAACGAGCATGACGACCAGAGCTAAACTGAGAAGTCTCTTCATAGGGCTTTCTCTCCTCCACATTTTTGTTTTGAGTTGAAAAACGAAGGCGCGTTGGCCGGGTCCTTACACTTTTCCACTTTGATGTGATTATACCCTTCCACCGGAAAACTGTCAATAAATATACGGGATTTCTGCAAATGACGCGCGGGGTGGGCGGGTGTTTCGGATGCCGTTATGGGATTTTCACAACGCATGTGAAAAATATGGTTCCTGCATTTGGGAAAACACGATGTAGAAAAAAATGGAAAATGTACCAATAAGCAGTATTCTCTGCTTTGTAATTGAAGGAAACCCACAAAATGCTTTGCAAAAGTTTTAGGGCTTTAGTTGACGAAATCCATCCGCCTTGCTATAATGATGGACAATATAAAATGCATAATTGTACGCTTTCGGCGTGCATATATACCGGACGGCGCGTCCCCCGCGGGACGGGCGCGTCCGGCACAAGAGGTAGGAGGTCCATACCATGAGCAGCCTGTTGGAAGTCTCGCATTTGAAGGTGCTGTTCCACACCCAGCAGGGGGACGTGCCCGCGGTGGACGACGTGAGCTTTCAGGTGGAAGAGGGGGAGACCCTCTGCATCGTGGGGGAGTCTGGCTGCGGCAAGAGCGCCACGGTCCAGGCCGTCATGAAGCTTGTGCCCACCCCTCCGGGGGAGTACGCGGGCGGGAAAATCCTGCTGGAGGGCCGGGACCTGCTCCCCCTCTCCACAAAGGAAATGATCCCGATCCGCGGGCATGAGATGTCGATGATCTTTCAGGAGCCGATGACCTCCTTAAACCCGGTGAAAACGATCGGCAGCCAGGTGGGGGAGGTGCTGGAGATCCACCGGAAGGACCTCTCCCCCCGGGAAATCCGGGCGCAGGTGGAGGAGAAGCTCTCGCTGGTGGGGATTCCCGACCCCGCCCGGTGCGCCGCGTCCTATCCGCACCAGCTCTCGGGCGGCATGCGCCAGCGCGCCATGATCGCCATGGCGCTGGCCTGCGAGCCCAAAATCCTCATTGCCGACGAGCCCACCACCGCGCTCGACGTGACCATCCAGGCGCAGATCCTCGACCTCATCCGCCAGCTCAAGGAGAAGACCGGCATGACGGTGCTGCTCATCACCCACGACCTGGGGGTGGTGGCGGAGATGGCACAGCGGGTGCTGGTGATGTACTCCGGCAAGGTGGTGGAGCAGGGGGAGGTTGGAGCCCTCTTCCGCGCCCCGCTGCACCCCTACACCGAGGGCCTGCTCGCCTGCCTGCCCCGCGTGGACCAGGACGAGGAGGAGCTCTATACGATCCCGGGGCAGGTGTCCAATCCGGCGAACTTCCCCAAGGGCTGCCGGTTCCATCCCCGCTGCCCCTACTGCCGGGAAATCTGTAAGGAAACTTCCCCCGAGCTCCGGGAGGTGGACGGACGGCTGGTGGCCTGCCACTTCCTCCCCGGGGAACGCGTCAGGAGAGAGGAGGCGGTATTATGACGGCGCAGAATTCCGCCTCCGGCCAGGGGGCGCAGGCGCCCCTGCTGGAGGTCCGGGACCTCAGCACGTATTTTCCGGTCTACGGCGGCGCGCTTTCCACCGTCAAGGGCTACGTCCACGCGGTGGACGGCATCTCCTTCACGGTGAACCAGCACGAGACGCTCGGGCTGGTGGGGGAATCGGGCTGCGGCAAAAGCACCCTCATCCGCAGCATCCTGCTGCTGGAAAAGCCCACCAAGGGCCAAATCCTCTTTGAGGGACAGGATATGCAGGCCATGAAGGCCGCGCAGCTGCGGCACCTGCGCCGCAATTTGCAGATCGTCTTCCAGGACCCCTACGCCGCGCTCGACCCGCGCATGACGATCGGACAGATCATCGGCGAGCCGCTGCGGGTGCACGGGGAGGCCGACGCCTCCCAGCGGGAGGCGCAGGTCCGGGACCTGCTCGAAATGGTGGGGCTTGAGCGCGGGTACTACCACCGCTATCCCCACGAATTTTCCGGCGGGCAGCGCCAGCGGGTGAGCATCGCCCGGGCGCTGGCGCTGCGGCCCAAGCTCATCCTCTGCGACGAGCCGGTGTCCGCGCTCGACGTCTCCATCCAGTCGCAGATCCTCAACCTGCTGCGCAGCCTCCAGTCGGAATTCGGACTGACCTATATCTTCATCTCTCACGCCCTCAACGTCGTCCGCTACGTCTCCGACCGGGTGGGCGTGATGTACCTGGGCAAGCTGGTGGAGCTGGCGCCGGTGAAGGAGCTGTATTCCACCCCCCGCCACCCCTATACGAGGGCGCTGCTCTCCGCCATCCCCATCCCCGACCCGACCGTCAGCCGGGAACGGATTCTGCTGCAGGGCGACCTGCCCAACCCCAAGAATCCCCCGGCGGGCTGCCGGTTCCACACCCGCTGCCCCTTCGCCGCCGACGAATGCCGCGCCTCTGAGCCGGCGCTCACCGAGGTGGCGCCCGGATGCCGGGTGGCCTGCCACCGGGCGGTCCGCGGAGAGATCTGAAAAAAGCGTCCCCTTTCAAAAGGGGGCGCTTTTTGCGCGGAATCATTGTGCGCGGGGCGTTTCCGTGGTAAACTGGGTAGCAGTGAAACGGGGTGGAAAGATGGACGGACACAGGCGCGCGGATATCCGGCCGGGCATGCTGGTGGATATCGTGCTCAAAAAGGACCAGCCGACCGGCAGGCGCACGCGCGGACGGGTCGGGCGGCTGCTCACCAAAAGCGGCACCCATCCCCACGGCATCAAGGTGATGCTGGAGGACGGCCAGGTGGGCCGGGTGCAGGAGATCATCGAGGAGGAGAGCAAATGAGCGTTCTTTTTTTGGAATATCCCAAATGCAGCACCTGCCAGAAGGCGAAGCGGTGGCTCGACGAAAACGGCGTGGACTACGCCGACCGCCACATCGTCGAGGAAAACCCCACGGCGGAGGAGCTGCGGGAGTGGTCGGCGCGCGCGGGCGTGCCGGTCAAAAAGCTCTTTAACACGAGCGGGATGAAATACCGGGAGCTGGGGCTGCGGGACCGCCTGCCGGAACTGGACGAGGCGGCGCAGCTTGCCCTGCTCGGAACCGACGGGATGCTCGTCAAGCGCCCTCTCGTCGTTGGAAAGGATTTTCTGCTGGCGGGCTTTCGCCCGGCGGAATGGGAGAGGCTGTTAAAATGACGGACAAGCTCTATGAGGAAGACGCCTACCTGCGCGAATTCGAGGCGGAGGTGACCGGCTGCACGCAGGGGAAGGGCGGCTGGCTCGTGACCCTCGACCGGACGGCCTTCTACCCCGAGGGGGGCGGCCAGCCGGCCGACACGGGAACCCTCGGCGGCGCGCGGGTGCTCGACGTGCATGAAAAGGAGGGCGAGGTCGTCCACACGACCGACGCGCCGCTACCCGCGGGCGGGCGGGCGCGGGGCGCCGTCGACTGGGAGGCGCGCTTTTCGCGGATGCAGCAGCATACCGGCGAGCACATCGTCTCGGGCATCATCCACCGGCTCTTCGGATTGGACAACGTCGGCTTCCACATGGGACACGACGCGGTGACGATCGATTTGAACGGCGAGCTGACGGCGGACGACCTCGGGCGGGTCGAGCGGCTGGCCAACGAGGCGGTGTGGGAAAACCTGCCCGTCGGGGTGGATT
>NZ_CABUCJ010000117.1 GCF_902490045.1 uncultured Anaerotruncus sp. | reverse complement strand
TTTTCTGTTTCGCCGGGAAGCGGCGCGCCGCCGCAAAAATGCCTCTTCCCTTTTCTATACTCGTCTGGTATAATATAAGGCGACCAAGGAGGCGGTAGTTATGAACGCATTGCATCCCGTCCTGTCGGCCGCTGTCGGCACGGGGTTTACCTTTTTGATGACGGCGCTGGGCGCGGCGGTCGTCTTCTTCTTCCGCGGGGAGATCAAGGCGTCCTTCCAGCAGGTTTTTCTGGGGTTCGCGGCGGGCGTCATGATCGCGGCGTCCGTCTGGTCGCTGCTCATTCCCGCCATCGAGATGGCGGAGGAACAGGGCGCGGTCGGCTGGATTCCCGCCGCGGGCGGCTTCGTGCTCGGCGGGCTCTTCCTCATGCTGCTCGACCGCCTGCTCCCCCACCTGCACCCGGGCAGCGACTCCCCCGAGGGCATGCCCTCCTCCCTGCGGCGCACGACGATGCTCGTCTTCGCCGTCACGCTGCACAACATCCCCGAGGGGATGGCGGTCGGGCTCTCCTTCGCGCTGGCGGCGCAGGGAGGCGCGGCGAACACCTTCGCGGCGGCCGCCGCGCTCGCCATCGGCATCGGGCTGCAGAACTTCCCCGAGGGCGCCGCGATCTCCCTCCCGCTCAAAAAGGAGGGGCTCTCCAACACCCGGGCCTTCCTCTACGGCGCGCTCTCGGGCATCGTGGAGCCGATCGGAGGCGTCCTCACCGTGCTGATCGCCGGGTCGGTCTCCCCCGTCATGCCCTGGCTGCTCTCCTTCGCGGCGGGCGCGATGATCTTCGTGGTCGTCGAGGAGCTGATTCCCGAGGCGCACCTCGGCGAGCACTCCCACACGGGCACCATCGGCGTCATGTTCGGATTCCTCGTCATGATGATCCTCGACGTGGCGCTGGGATAGCGGGAATTCCATCCGGATATCAGCAACAGAAAGCAGGAGTGAAAACATGCTGGAACTTCAAAATATCACCGTGGACGTGGCCGACAGCCGCGGCATCCTCCGGGACGTGAGCCTCAAAATCGGCGACGGAAAATTTGTCGTGATCACCGGGCCGAACGGCGGCGGAAAGTCCACCCTCGCCCGCGTCGTCGCGGGCATCACCCGTCCGGCGGCCGGGCGCATCCTCCTCGACGGGGAGGACGTCACCGGCCTCGGCATCACCGAGCGCGCCAGGCGCGGCATCGGCTTCGCCTTTCAGCAGCCGGTGCGCTTCAAGGGGCTGACGGTTCGGGACCTCGTCGAGCTGGCCGCCGGGAATTCCCTGAGCGAGCAGCAGCTCTGCGGCTACCTCAGCGACGTGGGACTCTGCGCGAAGGACTACATCGACCGCGAGGTGAACGCGAGCCTGTCGGGCGGCGAAATCAAGCGGATCGAGATCGCGTCGGTCATGGCGCGCAAAACCCGGCTCACCATCTTCGACGAGCCGGAGGCGGGCATCGACCTGTGGAGCTTCCAGAACCTCATCGGCGTCTTCCAGAAGATGCGCCGGGAGACGAGCGGTTCGCTCGTCGTCATCTCCCACCAGGAGCGGATTCTGGAAATCGCGGACGAGCTGATTGTGCTGGCCGGCGGCGTCGTCACGGCGCACGGCCCGCGTGAGGAGCTCCTGCCCGGCCTGCTCGCGGGCGACGGGAGCCGCTGCGCCTTCTGCCCGCAGGAAGGGGGAATCTGCCATGAATAAGATCACCGAAATGCTGCTCGAGATGGTGTCCGAGCTCTCCGGCGTCCCGAAAAACGCCGCCTACAACATCCGCGAGGACGGCGGCTGCGCCGGGCGCGCCTCGACCGACAACGTGCGCATCACCTCCAAAACCGACGAGCCGGGCATCGACATCAAGGTGCTGCCCGGGACGAAGGGCGAAACCGTCTACATTCCCGCCTGCGTCACCCACACGGGGGTTCACGACCTCGTCTACAACGACTTCTACATCGGCGACGGCGCGGACGTCACGATCGTGGCGGGCTGCGGCGTGCACAACGAGGGGGAGGAGGAGGCCCGGCACAACGGCATCCACCGCTTCTTCATCGGCAAAAACGCGCGGGTCCTCTACCTCGAAAAGCACGTCGGCATCGGCGAGGGGACGGGCAGGCGGATCATCAACCCGCAGACCTGGGCCCGCATCGACGAGGGCGGCTACATGAAGATGGACACCACCCAGATCAAGGGGGTCGACTCGACCAAACGCGTCACCCGCGCCGAGCTCATGAAGGACGCCCGCCTGGTCATCCGCGAAAAGCTCATGACTCACGGGGAGCAGACCGCCGAGACGGACTTCACCGTCGATCTCGCGGGCGAGGATTCCGGCTGCGACCTCGTCTCCCGTTCGGTCGCGCGCGGCCGTTCCCACCAGGTGTTCCGCTCGGTCATCAACGGCAACACCCGCTGCACCGGGCATTCCGCCTGCGACGCGATCATCATGGACGAAGGGTCGGTCAGCGCGATCCCCGAGCTGACCGCGGCCAGCGTCGACGCCGCCCTCATCCACGAGGCGGCCATCGGCAAGATCGCGGGAGAGCAGCTCACCAAGCTGATGACGCTGGGCCTCACCGAACAGGAGGCCGAGCAGAAGATCATCGAGGGATTCCTAAAATAGACGGGAAAAGAGGGGGCCGCGTGAGCGGCCCCCTCTTTTTGCCCGCTATGCTCTCCCGAAGCGGGAACGCAGCAGCCCCGCCAGCCAGAAGCAGGCGAAAACCGCGATGTTGGCGACGACGACCGACGCGCCCGCCGGGGTGGAGAAGGCGAACGACCCCACGATGCCCGCGAAGAAGCAGACGACCGACACGGCGGCGGAGGCGATCACGACCCCCTTGAAGCTGCGGCAGACCCGCATCGAGGTGAGCGCCGGGAAGATGACCAGGGAGGAGATGAGCATCGCGCCCATGATGCGCATGCCCACGACGATGGTGATCGCCGTCAGGAAGGCGATGAGCATGTTGTAGAGCTTCGCGTTGGTGCCGGTGGCCTGCGCGAACGCCTCGTCAAAGGTGACGGCGAAAATCTTGTTGTAGAAGCAGATGAAGAGCAGGAGCACGACGGCGGACAGCGCGATGGAAAGCACGACGTCCCCCCCGCTCATCGCCAGGATGCTGCCGAACATGTAGCCGTAGACGTCGGTATTCATGCCGGTGGTGAGGGAGGTGACGATGACGCCGACCGCAAGCGCGCTCGACGCGATGAGCGCGATGGCGGCGTCCCCCTTGATCTTGCTCGTCTCGCTGATGCGCAGCAGCAAAAACGCGGCGATCACGACGACGGGCACCGACACGGCCAGCGGCGCGACGTTCACCGCCATCGCGACCGACAGCGCGCCGAAGCCCACGTGGGAAAGGCCGTCGCCGATCATCGAATAGCGCTTGAGCACGAGGGAGACCCCGAGCAGGGCGGCGCAGAGGGCGACGAGGGTGCCCACGACGAGCGCGCGGCTGATAAAGGAATAGGAAAAGAGCTCGCGGAACAGCTCACCCATGCACGTCACCTCCCAGCAGCCTGCGGCAGACGTCGCTTTCCAGGTATTTTTCCGACGGCCCGTAGAAGAGCACGCCGGTGTCCATATGCAGGATTTTTCCCGCGTTGTGCACCGAGCAGTTGATGTCGTGGCTGACCATGACGATCGTCACGCCCTCCCCGTTGAGCTGGCGGATGAGGGCGTACAGCTCGCTGGTGACGACCGGGTCGAGCCCCGTCACCGGCTCGTCGAGGAGTAGCAGCTTTTCGGTGGCGCAGAGGGCGCGCGCGAGCAGCACCCGCTGCTGCTGCCCCCCCGACAGGTCGCGGTAGGATTTTCTGGCAAGCCCGCCGATGCCGAGCTTTTCGATGTTGGCCGACGCGATCTTCCGCTCGGCCGGCGAATAGAAGGGCCGCATCCCCCGGCGGTTGAGGCAGCCGGAGAGCACGACCTCCCACACCGACGCGGGGAAGTCCCGCTGGACGACCGTCTGCTGGGGCAGGTAGCCGATCATATTCTGTTTGAGCCCGTCGCCGAAGACGATCTCCCCGGCGCGCGGCTTCATGAGCCCGAGCAGCCCCTTGAGTAGCGTCGACTTGCCCGAGCCGTTCTCCCCGACGATGCAGACGTAGTCGCCGTCCTCGATGTCGAAGCTGACGTTTTCCACGGCGAGCTGGTTCTCGTAGCCCATCGTCACGTTTTTACAGGATATCAGCGCCATCAGTTCAGCCCCTCCCGCAGGTTTTCAACATTCCGCTCCATCAGCGAGAGATAGGTCGCGCCGTCTTGCAGCTCCTCCTTGGAGACGTTGTGGCAGGAGTGGAGCAGCAGCGGCTTCGCGCCCGTCTCCTCCGCGATCGAGCGCGCGACCTTCGGGTCGGTCAGCTCCTCATAGTAGATGACGGGGACGCCGTCCGTCTCGATGGCGCGGATGATCTGCGCCACCGCGCCCGCGCTCGGCTCGGTCTCGCCCGAGCAGGAGTCGAACGCCGAGATGCAGGTGAGCCCGTACCGCTCGGCGAAATAGTGCAGCGCAAACCGCCCTCCGAAGACGATCTCCCGGCGCCTGCCCGTCTCCACGACCTCGGAAAACCGTTCGTCGAGCGCGTCGAGCCGGTCCTTGTATTCCGCCGCGCCCGTCTGGTACTCCCCGGCGTTCTCCGAGTCGGCCGCGCAGAGCGCCGCCGCGATGTCGTCCACCATGACCTTGGCGTTCTGCGGGTCGGTCCAGATGTGCGGGTCGTACCCGCCGTGGTCGTGGCCGTCCCCGTCGGCGTCCCTTTCGAGCGTCACATGCGCCGACAGGTCCACCGCCCGCACCCCGTCCCCGGCGCCGGCGAGGATCTTCTCCGCCCACGGCTCCATATACTCGCCCGTATAGAAGAAGAGGTCGGCGTTTCCAATTTTAATGATGTCCGCCGGGGTCGGCTCGTAGGAGTGGCTCTCCACCCCCGGGGGCAGCAGCAGCGTTACGTCGGCATGCTCCCCCGCGATCTGCCGCGCGAAGTCGTACTGGGGAAAGAGGGTCGCCACGACCTTCACCCGGCTGTCCCCTTCGGCGCCGCCCGCCGGGGCCGCGCAGCCCGCCAGCAGGAGGACCGCCAGCAGGGCGGCGGCGATTTTCCGGATCTTTTTCATTTGGATTCTCCCTGGTCCTTCGCGGCGCAGTCGGCGCAGAGGCCGTAGAGCACCGTCTTGGTGTTGTCGATCGTAAACCGGTGGTGCTCCAGCACATGCTTCGCCACCTCTCCGAGATAGTCGCACTCGACGTGGATGAGCCTGCCGCAGCCGGTGCACTTTAAATGAAAGTGCTCGCGGCAGTCCTCCCGTCCGGTGAACTGGTAGCAGGCGCCCGCGCCCTCGCCGAGGTAGTAGCGGCGCACCGCCCCCTGCTCAACCAGCCGGTCGAGGGTCCGGTAGACCGTCGTCCGCCCGACCGGAAGCTGCTGGGCGCGCAGGTGGGCGGCCACGTCCTCCGCCGACAGGTGCCTGTCGCGGTTGTCGGTCAAAAACTGCAGAATCCGCTCCCGCTGGCGCGTTTTGTACCCGTCCGCCATTCCTTCGCCTCCTGTAATTTGAAAATGAATTCCGATTTCATATTTTACCCCACCCCGCCGCGCTTGTCAAGGCAGGACCGTCCACAGAGGAATATTGCACCATTTTTACAGCTTCCATACACCGCAAAACCGCTGTCCACGGGCGTTTCGTAAATATCTGGCAAAGGTGGAAAAACGCCCCTTTCCTGTTCAGTTTGGGCAAAAACATTTCACATTTTAAAATGCTTTCTGTCTGTATTTTACAGACATCTGTCAAAATGTACAAACCAAATGCGCGTTTATCGTCCAAAATGTCATATCTGTGAAGATATTTCATGAAACTGCAAAGAAAATTTGATGGTTTTCGATCTTGCCCCCGTCTATAATGAAAACGGTGGCGCGAGCGTATCGGGAGAATACGTCCATGCCGCCGGAAGAAAGAACACAAATGTTTAGGAGGAATTGAATGATGAAAAAAATTCTCGCTCTCGTGTTCGCATCACTTATGATTCTGTCTCTGGCCGCGTGCGGCAGCAAGCCCGCCGCTGAGCCTGCTCCTGCTCCTGCTCCGGCTCCTGCCGAGGACGCCGCTCCCGCTGAGGATGCCGCTCCCGCCGAGGACGCCGCTCCTGCTGAGGACGCCGCTCCCGCGACCCTGAACGGCGACGGCATCACCGTCGGCGCCTGCATCTACAAATTCGACGACACCTTCATGACCGGCGTCCGCAACAACATGACCGCGCAGGCCGAGTCCCTGGGCGCGACCATCGAGATCGTGGACTCCCAGAACAAGCAGCCGACCCAGAACGAGCAGGTCGACACCTACATCACCAAGGGCGTCAATGCTCTGGCTGTCAACCCGGTCGACCTGACCGCTGCCGGCCCGATCATCGACAAGGCTTCCGCCGCTGGCATCCCGATCGTTCTGCTCAACCGTCAGCCCTCCGAAGAGGACATGGCGAAGTATGACAAGACCTGGTACGTCGGTGCGAAGGCTGAAGAGTCCGGCACGATGTCCGGCCAGATCATCCTCGACTACTTCAAGGCCAACGCGGACGCCGACAAGAACGGCGACGGCACCATCCAGTACGTGATGCTCCAGGGCGAGCCCGGACATCAGGACGCGGTTCTCCGCTCCGAGTACTGCATCAAGGCCATCGAGGACGACGGCACCTTCAAGACCGAGGCGCTCGGCCAGGATACCGCTATGTGGGATAAGGTCAAGGCGACCGACCTCATGAAGAGCTTCATCGCTTCCCAGGGTCTTGACAAGATCGAGGCTGTCTTCGCGAACAACGACGACATGGCGCTCGGCGCGATCGAAGCCCTGAAGGCCGAAGGCTACAACACTGGCGATGCTTCCAAGTACATCCCGGTCGTCGGCGTTGACGCGACCGCTCCGGCTCTGGAGTCCATGAGCAAGGGCGAGCTGCTCGGCACCGTTCTGAACGACGCTGAGAACCAGGGCATCGCGACCGTCAACGTGGCCGTCGCGGCTGCGCAGGGTCTCGAGATCACCAAGGACACCGTTGGCTACGACGTCACCGATGGCAAGTACATCTGGGTCCCGTATGTCAAGGTCACTGCCGACAACTATCAGGACTTTATGTAATCTGAACCACTCAGATGCATTTAGTTTGATAAACGGGCATTCCTAGGCACCTTTAGGCGGGG
>NZ_CABUCJ010000116.1 GCF_902490045.1 uncultured Anaerotruncus sp. | reverse complement strand
TCGCCGATGCCGCTGAGGTAGGCCTGCGCGGCCAGCTCCTCGAGGAAGCGGGACTGCTCGTCGTCCGTCTCGTCGCAGTGGACATCCACGAGCTTTCCGTATTTGACCGCGAGGTCGACCGCCGTTTTGACCGAGCGCAGCCCGAACTCGCGGGTGAATTCAAAGTGCGGGATCGCGCCGACGACGTCGGCGCCCATTTTGAGCGCCTCCTCCACGAGCCGGTCGCCGCCCGGATAGGAGTACATCCCCTCCTGCGGGAAGGCGATGATCTGCATGGTGACGAGGTCGGAGACCTCCTCGCGCAGCTCCAGCATCGCCTTCAGGCCCGTGAGGCTGGGGTCGGTCACGTCCACATGGGTGCGGACGTACTGGATGCCGCTCAAAATCTCCTTGCGCAGGGCGATGCGGGCGCGGCGCTTGATCTCCTCCGCGGACATGCCGCCCTTTGTCTCCGACCAGCGCTGGATGCCCTCGAAGAGGGTTCCGCTGTTGTTTTTCGCGCCGGGTTCGCGCGCCGTGTATACATAATCCAGATGGATGTGCGGTTCCACATAGGGCGGAAGCGTCAACTTCCCGCCAAGGTCCACCCGCTCCGCCTCCGGATACCGGGCGCCCAGGCCGGGGGCGATCTCCGAAAAGACGCCGCCGTCCACCAGAAGGTCGGTGACGCCGGAGGCGCCCTTGAGCTTCGCGTTCAGAAATAAGGTCCTCTTCATGTCCTGAAATCCCCTTTGATCCAGGCGGGCCGGTGGCCGCCGTGTTCTCTGTTAAAAAGCATAGCACAGCAAAACGGCTTCGTCATTGTACCCTGCGTACAAGCATTTCGCGAGCTTTCGGACTTTTTGTACATTGTAGCCACAATCCTTTTCCCTTATCATTTGATTATGTGATGAACATCCAAAAGGAGGGCGCAGCATGTTTGAAGAAGTCAAGATGGAACGGATGACCTGGCGGGAATTCGAGGCGAAAAAGGACCGGGTCCTCATCCTCCCGGTCGGCGCGACCGAACAGCACGGGCCGCACCTGCCGCTCTGCGTGGACGCGGTGCTCGCCGAGCAGTTCGCCTGCCGGCTCGCCCAGGCGGTCGGCGGCGTGGTCGCCCCCACCCTCTCCTACGGCTATAAATCGAAGCCCCTGAGCGGCGGCGGCCCTCTCTTCCCCGGCACGATCGACCTGAACGGCGCGACGCTCCAGCAGCTCGCCTCCGACCTGTTCGACGAGTTCGTGCGGGACGGCTTCACCAAAATTTTCATTATGAACGCGCACTTTGAAAACGACCCCTTCCTCATCGAGGCGATGGACCTTTGCAGCGCCCGGTACGGGGACCGCGTCACCCTCCTGCTCTCCAACTGGTGGGATCCCATGCCCGAGGAGCTGATCGGCCGCCTCTTCGACAAGGTGCCCTTCCCCGGCTGGGCGTTCGAGCACGCGGCGATCACCGAGACCTCCCTCATGCTCTACTTCGCGCCCGAGCTCGTGCGGGAGGACCTGATCGTCGATTCAAAGGGCGCCGCGCCCTGCCCCTACTTCAAATACCCCATCGACAAAGGCGCCATCCCCGCCACCGGGGTCCTCGCGACCGCGCGTTCTTCCTCGGCGGAAAAGGGGCGGCTGATCGTCGAGGCGGTTCTCCCGCGCCTCGTCGAGATCGTCGGTACAGCCTTTCCCGGCTGACAGGAAAGGGCGGCGGACCCCTGTGGGTCCGCCGCCCTGTTTTCCACGCCGAGGATGCGCAAAAGGTCCCGCTGCTTTCGCAGCGGGACCTTTTCTCTTTGGAGGCGCCGACCGGAATCGGACCGGTGAATGAAGGTTTTGCAGATTTTTTGCTTCCCACGCCGAGGATGCGCAAAAGGTCCCGCTGCTTTCGCAGCGGGACCTTTGTCTTTGGAGGCGCCGACCGGAATCGGACCGGTGAATGAAGGTTTTGCAGACCTCTGCCTTACCGCTTGGCTACGGCGCCGCTTTCATATACCGCAGTATATGAAAAAAGAGGCGTGAAGTTTCCATTCCCGGCCTCTTTTTGTTGGAGCGGGTTACGAGGCTCGAACTCGCTACCTCCACCTTGGCAAGGTGGCGCTCTGCCAAATGAGCTAAACCCGCGTTTGGTGCCTTCGGTCGGAATCGAACCAACGACACGAGGATTTTCAGTCCTCTGCTCTACCAACTGAGCTACAAAGGCAAACTGGCGACCCGGATGGGGCTCGAACCCACGACCTCTAGCGTGACAGGCTAGCGTTCTAACCAACTGAACTACCGGGCCATCTGCGCCGCTCTTCCCGAACAGCGCGATATTTATTATAATCGTTCCCGCCGTTTTTGTCAATAGGATTCGGGGAAGAATCTTGAAAAAAGAACGGCGGGAAAATCCAGACGCGGGCGGGAGGAAATCCTCCCGCCTATGGTATTCCCTAATCGCCGAAGGAAATACCCAGGCTGCGCGCTGTAAAAATCATCTGGTCGTTGACCGGGACGAATTTTGTCTTTCCGGCCACGTCGGACAGGCGGTTGTGGACGATCTCGTTGTTCTGCTGCGCGACGGTCACGCCGAAGATGCCGCGGCTGAAGAGCTCCGCGCCGTAAACGCCGAACTGGGAGGCCAGCACCCGGTCGTAGGCGGACGGCTCGCCGCCCCGGATGAAGTGACCCGGAACGACCATGCGCGTCTCAAAGCCGGAGCTTCCCTCGATCTGGCGCATAATGCGCGCGGACGCCGTCGTAATCCCCTCGGCGGCGCGTTTTTCGGCGCGCTCCTTCTTTTTCATTTTGGCCTCGTCGGCGTCGAACGCGCCCTCCGCGACCACCACGATCGAGAACCCCCGGCCGGTCGCCGCACGCCGCTCGATCGCCTTGACGACCTTTTTGATATCGTAGGGGATCTCGGGGATGAGGATGACGTCGGCGCCGCCCGCAACGCCCGTGTAGAGGGTGAGCCAGCCCGCCTTGTTGCCCATGATCTCGATGACCATGACCCGCTTGTGGCTGCTCGCGGTCGTATGGATGCGGTCGACCACCTCGGTGCCGATTCCCACGGCGGTGTGGAACCCGAAGGTCACGTCGGTGCCCCAGATGTCGTTGTCGATCGTCTTGGGCAGGCCGATGATGTTGAGCCCCTCCTCGGAGAGCAGGTTGGCCGTCTTGTGGGTGCCGTTGCCGCCTAGGACGAAGAGGCAGTCGAGCTTCATCTTTTTGTAGTTGCCCTTCATCTCGGCAACCTTGTCCACGTCGTTCTCGACGATCTTCATGTTTTTGTAGGGGGTGCGCGCCGTGCCGAGGATGGTGCCGCCGCGCGTCAGGATGCCGGAAAAATCAGACTGCTTCATCTCATGGTATTCGCCCTTGATGAGTCCCTTGAAGCCGTCGACCACGCCGACGATCTCAACGTCCGGCATCTTCTGGTAAAGCGCCTTGGCCACCCCGCGGATGGTCGCGTTCAGTCCCGGACAATCTCCGCCCGCCGTTAAAATTCCCACTCTTTTTGCCATTTCCTTTTCCTCCTTACGCAAAACCCGGCCGATTACCGAACCAGCAGCGCCCACGCGAGCAGCCCGTATTCCGCCAGCGTGATCGCCGGAATCCCAACCACAAAGTACCAGCGGCGCGTCTTGTGCCGGAAAAGGTACATGCCGGCCCACACGCCCCAGCCCCCGCCGATCACGGCGAAGAAAAAGAGCGTTTTCTCGGGAATGCGCCACGCGCCGCGCTTCGCCTTCCACTTGTCGAGCCCGCAGGCCAGCAGGCCCGCGGCGTTGACCGCGATAAGCGCCCATATCAAAACGGTTCCCATCCGCTCATCCTTTCATTCGGAATCCTCGCAGAATCAGTATACCACATATTCCCGCCGATGAAAAGGCGCGCGGCAAAAGGGCGGGGAGCACGCTCCCCGCCCTTTTCGCGGCGCTAAAAGTTCGCGCCGTTCCAGCCCCAGTTGGCCGCCTCTTCATATTTGACGTAGACGTGGTCGGGGGCGATACCCAGCTCGTCGCGCAGGATGCCGGTGATCTCCCCGGTCAGCCTGTCGAAGGCGGACGCGGGCGCTTTGCCGTACACCTTGACCTCCACGAAAGCCATCGGCACGCCGGCCTCCCCGCGGAAATACATGCGGCAGCCGTCCTCGAACGTGCACATCAGCCAGTTTTCCGTCTTGCCCGGGATGGCCGTGATCGCCCGCCCGAATTTTTGCTTGATCGCCTCTTCCTTTTCCGGGGTGAGCGTGACGTTTACCTTTGTCTGGATGCAGGGCATTGTGATTCCTCCCTCAAATCTTTTTTCCGCGCTTATTATATCCTGTTTCCGTCGTGTTTTCAACCGCTTTTCCAAGGGCAGCCGGTTCCCTCCCCGCAGCCGGACTTGCACGGGACGAGGCCCTGCGGCATATAGATGAATCGTGCCATGTCTTGCATGGTGCGTTTTCTTTTGCGCCTGATTCTCAAATCCGCCGGGTTCCGGCCGAGGAGGTCTTTCCTTGTTTTCGATGTTCGCCGCCCTGTGCAACCTGCTCTATTTCGCCCTGCATGTCACCGGTACCGGGTCCTTCCCCCGCCCCCTCTCCGCCAAGGAGGAACGCGAATGCCTCGAGCGGATCGCCGCCGGGGACGAAAGCGCCAAAGCCCGCCTGATCGAACACAACCTGCGCCTTGTGGCGCACATCATCAAGAAGTATTACAGCACCTTCAAGGACCAGGACGACCTGATCTCGATCGGGACGATCGGGCTGATCAAGGCGGTCTCCACCTTCAACTCCGACAAGGGGACCCGCTTTGCAACCTACGCCTCCCGCTGCATCGAAAACGAGGTGCTGATGCACTTCCGCAATAAGAAGAAGTCCGCGCAGGACGTCTACATAAGCGACCCGATCGACACCGACAAGGACGGGAACTCCCTGACGCTCGGCGATATTATGTCGGAGGAGGATAACATCATCGACTGCATCGATCTGCACATCAAGTCGGAGCAGCTCTATGATTTTATCGCCTGCTGCCTCGACGAGCGGGAGCGGCAGATCATCGTCATGCGCTACGGCCTTGGGGGCACCCGCCCGCTCACCCAGCGGGAGGTCGCCAAAAAGCTTGAGATTTCCCGCTCCTATGTCTCGCGTATTGAAAAGAAGGCGATCGGGACGCTTCGCACCCGCTTTGAACGGGAGGGCGCATTTCTCTGACGCGCCGTTCGGGCGGCAAAACCTGTAAAGGAGAGTTCCATGATCACCATCAGCCTGTGCATGATCGTCAAGGACGAGGAGGACGTCCTCGCCCGCTGCCTCGAAAGCGCGGCGGACGCGGCGGACGAGATCATCATTGTGGACACCGGCTCCGCCGACGCGACCAGGGAGATCGCGCGGCGGTATACCGACAAGGTCTATGACTTCGCGTGGACCGACGATTTTTCCGCCGCGCGGAATTTTTCCTTCTCCAAGGCGGAGATGGAATACTGCATGTGGCTCGACGCGGACGACGTCCTTCTGGAAGCAGACTGCGGCGCGCTGCTCGAGCTCAAACGCACCCTCGACCCCGCCGCCGACGTCGTCATGCTCCGCTACAACACGGCGTTCGACGCGGACGGCAAGCCCGCCCTCTCCTACTACCGCGAACGGATCGTCCGCAACAGCCCCGATTACCGCTGGGCGGGAGCAGTGCATGAGGCGATCACCCCCTCGGGCGTCGTCGTTTACGGGGACGCCGCCGTTACCCACCGCAAGCTGCGTCCCTCCGACCCGGCGCGCAACCTGCGCATCTACGAAAAGCAGCTCGCCGCACAGGGAGAGCTCGCGCCGCGCGACCAGTTCTACTACGCGCGCGAGCTCTACTACCACAGCCGCTATGCCGACGCCGTCCGCGTGTTTGAGGCGTTTCTGGACGGGGGACACGGCTGGATCGAAAACAACATCGAGGCCTGCCGCCACCTCTCCTGGTGCCGCTACGCGATGAAAGAGCCGCGTGCGGCGCTTTCCGCGCTGCTGCGCGCACTTGAGTACGATACGCCGCGCGCAGAGGTCTGCTGCGACATCGGGAAGCATTTTCTCGACCGCGCGCGCTACCGGGAGGCGGCCTTCTGGTATGAGCTCGCGCTCTCCCGCGAACGCGACGACCGTTCGGGCGCTTTCGTCAGCCCCGACTGCTACGGCTACCTGCCCTGCATCCAGCTGTGCGTCTGCTACGACCGGCTGGGCGAACGCGCCCGCGCCGCCGAATACAACGACCGCGCCGGGAAGTATAAGCCCGACGACCCCTCCTACCTGCGCAACAAGCTCTATTTCGCCGCTCTGGGCTCCTGAAAGAAATCCATCCCCCGGCACGCCCGCCGGGGGATGGATTTCTTTGGTTTGCATTTTTTCACGAAACGCGGTAGAATGGCTACGGAAAATTCACCCGGCCAAGGAGGTTTTCATGCAAGGCGCAATCTTTGATATGGACGGTACCCTGCTCGATTCCATGCCCGCCTGGAGCGACTCCGCCGACCGCTTCCTCATGAAGCGGGGCGTCTGCCCTCCCCCGGGGCTCTACGAAGCCCTGAAGGACCTCAGCATGGTCCAGACCGCCGATTATCTGCGCGAACGGTTCGGCATCCCCGGCACCGCGCAGGACGTGATGGACGGCATCAACGAGGTCATGGAGGAGAGCTACTTCCACCGGATTCCGCCTAAGGCGGACATCCTTTCCTTCGTCGAACGCCTCTCCCGCGCCGGGGTGCGCATGTGCGTGGCCACCGCCACCGACCGCTATCTCGCGGAGGCCGCGCTCAAGCGGGTCGGCCTGCTCGACCGCTTTGCGTTCCTGCTCACCTGCACCGAGGTGGGCGCGGGCAAGCATTTGCCCGTAATCTATGAGCGCGCCTGCGAACGGCTGGGACTTCCCCGCGGGGAGGTCGTCGTCTTTGAGGATGCGCTTTACGCCGTGGAAACCGCCAAGGCCGCGGGCTTTCGCGTCGTCGCGATCGCCGACCGCTCCGCCGCCGGGGATGAACCCCGCATCCGCGCCCTCGCCGACCGGTTCATCAATCGGTATGCGGAACTGAATGAAACAGAATAAAAAGAAGCCGTCCTTCCGGACGGCTTCTTTTTGGATTTTCCGCTTGGATTTTCCGCCCAGAGGTCGGAGGGCTTGTCGGTAGTCGACCGACAGCGACCCTATTTCTTGTACGGACAAGAAATAGGGGAAAGAAACCGCAGGGGGCTG
>NZ_CABUCJ010000115.1 GCF_902490045.1 uncultured Anaerotruncus sp. | reverse complement strand
CCCGGCACGCGCACTGCGGCGCGGGCGGCGTCCATCGCGGTGTTTCCGCCGCCGATCACGACGACGTTTTCCCCAAGCGAAAGGCCGTCGGGATCGCTCTTGCACCGCTCGAGGAATTCAAGGACGTTCATCGCCCCGCCGTATTCGAGCGGAAGCTTCCCCGGCTGCCACGCGCCGGTCGCGAGGATGACGTCGGTGTAGCCCCGGTCCAGCAGCTCCTGCGCCGAGCCGATCTCCGCGCCCAGCTCGAACTGCGCGCCCACGGCGCGCGCGATGGCGACGTCGTTTTCGATGGCGGAGGTCGGGATGCGGAAGGCGGGGATGACATGCCGCACGATGCCCCCGAGCTGGCGCTTGCGCTCGAAGACGGTGACGGGCACGCCCGCCCTGGCGAGGAAGCAGGCCGCCGAGATCCCGGCCGGGCCGCCGCCCACGACCGCGACCTTTTTTCCCCTGGCGGGCGCGGCCGGGCGCAGCTCCTTCAGCAGCTCGTCATAGGCGTTTTGGGCCGCCTCGAGCTTGACCTCGCGGATGTGGACCGAATCCTCATAGAAATTGCGCGTGCACTTGTCCATGCAGCGGTGGGAGCAGATGGTGCCGGTGATGAAGGGCAGGGGGTTGCGCTCGGTGATGACCCGCAGCGCGTCGAGGTATTTCCCCTCCCCCGCGAGGCGCAGGTAGGCGGGGATGTCCTGCCCGATCGGGCAGCCGTCGCGGCAGGGCGCGGCGAAGCAGTCGACGAGCGGGACGTGTTTTTTCATCTTGCGCGGGGGCAGGGGCTTGATCGGCTTGCGGTAGTAGGGGTCGCCCAGCGCGTCCTCCACATATTCGCTCACCTTCGCTGTGTTGACTCCCGTGAAGGGCTGGTCCCCGCAGCCGCGCAGCCGCTCGGCGATCTGGGAGAACCGCTGGTAGCCGCCCGGCTTCAAGAGGGTGGTGGCCATCGTGATCGGCCAGATGCCCGCCGCGAAGAGCTTTTCGACGTTGGTGACGTCCGCGCCGCCCGAATAGGAGATGCGCAGCTTCCCGTCAAACGCCTTGGAGAGCATTTTGGCCACCGAGATGGTCAGCGGGAAGAGGCTACGCCCGGACATGTACATCTCATTGCCGGGCAGCTCGCCCGCCGCGATGTCGACCGGGAAGGTGTTGGTCAGCTTGACGCCGAAGGCGAGCCCCCGCCCGTCGGCGAGCGCCTGCAGCCGCCCGATCATCGGGACCGCGTCCTCAAACTGCAGATCCTCCTTGAAGTGGTGGTCGTCGAAGGCGATATAGTCGAACCCGAGCGCGTCGAGGGTCTCGCGCGCGTACTCGTAGCCGAGCAGAGTCGGGTTGCACTTGATGAAGGTGTTGAGGCCCTTTTCGGTCAGCAGGTAGGTGGCGATCCGCTCGATCTCCTGCGGCGGGCAGCCGTGCAGGGTCGAGAGGGTGATCGAGGTGCACACCCTCGGGGAGATCTCCTCGACGTAGCGGGCGTCGAGCTTTTGGAAACGGCCGAGGTGCTCGAGCGCCCACGTCCGGCACTCCGCCCATACGGGGGTGTCCGCCGCGTTTTTGAGCCCCTCGATGAAGGCGTCGATCTTGGGGGATTTGATCCCCTCGAGGTCGTAGCCGACGCTCATGTTGAAGATGAACCCGTCGGGGCTGCCGAGCCCCCACTCGCGGGAGAGGAGCTTGAGCGCGAACCACGCCTTGACGTACTCGTCGTACGCCTCGGGCACCCGCAACTCGGTCGACCACTCGACGTTGTAGCACTCGTCCTGCGCGTTGATGCAGGGCTTTGCGACCGGCAGGTCCTCGCCGTCGAGGGTCTGCACCGTCTTGAGCTCAAAGAACCTGCTGCCCGCCGCGTAGGCGGCGACCAGGTTCTGGGCGAGCTGGGTGTGCGGGCCGGCCGCCGGGCCGAAGGGTGCCTCCATCCGCTCGCCGAAGAGGGGCAGCCCGGGGGCGTCCTCCGCGTGGCGGACGATCTTCGAGACGCCGAAGATGCTGCCGTAAGTCTGGTATTCGCCTATGATCCAGTCCATCAGCTGGCCGAATGGGATCGGCCGCATGCGATCGCTCATGGTTGATTCCTCCTGTAAACCGGGGGTTCTCCGCCCGGATTGTTCTGCTCGTTTACCGCGCGTTGATGCGCGCCCACATCTTTTCCGCCTGCTCGCGGGATTTCGCCATGACCTCCCGCTCGTCGATGCCGACGAGCTCCCGGTCCTTCATGCGCACCTTCCCATCGATGACCGTCGTGACCGTCTGGCGGCCGGTCATCCCGAAGAGGGTGTGACCGTTCACGTTGTCCGCCGAAAGCGGGGTGAGCGGGTCGTAGTCGGTGACGATGACGTCCGCCGCCGCGCCGGGCTCGAGCGCGCCGAGCTTCTTTTCAAAGAACCGCGCGCCGATCGCCGGGTTCCCCTCAAAGAGCATGTAGGGCACCTCCGACCAGGCCGCGGTCGGGTCGCAGAGGTTGTGCTTGTGCAGGCAGTTGGCCGCCTTCATCGACTCGTACATGTCGTTGGTGTAGCCGTCGGTGCCAAGCCCCACGGTCAGCCCCCGGCGGATCATCTCCATCGTCGGCGGGCAGCCCACCGCGTTGCCCATGTTGCTCTCGGGGTTATGTACCACCATCGTGTTCGTCTCTCTCAGGATGTCCATCTCGGTACCGTTCACATGGATGCAGTGGCCGGTGATCGTCTTTTCCCCGAGAATGTCGTTGTCGAACAGCCGGTTGATGACCCGCTTGCCGTACTTTTTGAGGGAGTCGTACACGTCGGTCATCCCCTCGGCCACGTGGATGTGGAAGCCCGTGTCCGCGGGGGTGTTCTCCCGGCAGAGGGCGAGGGTCGCGTCCGAGAGGGTGAAGGAGGCGTGCAGGCCCATCATGCCCTTGACCATGTCGGTCGTGTCCCGCTTGCAGGAGGCGATGAAATCGGCGTTCTCCTTCACGGCCTGGCGCATCTTCTCCGCACCGTCGCGGTCGGACACCTCGTAGCACAGGCAGGTGCGCACCCCCGTCTCCTTCGCCGCGTCCGCGATCGCAAAGAGGCTCCCCGGGATTTCGCCGTAGCTCGCGTGGTGGTCGAACACCGTCGTGACGCCGTTTTTGATGCAGTCGATATAGGTGGTCAGCGCGCTCATACGGGTGTCCCCGAGAAGCAGGTTGCGGTCGATCGTCCACCACATGCCGTCGAGGATGTCGAGGAAGTTCGCGGGGCTGTAGCCGTTGATCGCGATGCCGCGTGAATAGGCGCTGTAGATGTGGTTGTGGGCGTTGATGAGCCCCGGAAGGATCATGCCGCCGCGCGCGTCGATGAACTCCGCCCCGGGATAGCGTTTTTTCAGTTCCTCCGTCGTCCCGACCGCCGCAATCACGTTCCCGTCAGCCGCCACGCAGCCGTTTTCGATCAGGCGGTTGTGCGCCCCGCGGGTGATCAGCCGTCCGTTTCCTATCAGTAACATGCTTTTTCCTCCTTCATCATGCGGTACGCTTGTGGAAAAGCGCATAACAACCAAAAAAGGCGTCCATCCTGTGGATGAACACCCTTCCCCGTCCGGCCCGCAGGCATGCCGCGCATGGGACCTCCCCGGTCAGGGTGATCATCCAGCCCGTGCGCGAAGCACTCCGTTGCAGCCACGAATCCGATAAACTTGTCGCTTTGTACAAAAGAATTTATTGGAATTGTACAGAATTTTTTGCCCGTTGTCTTTGGTTTTAGTTTAGCATGATCGGGTACAAAATGCAATAGTTCCTGCGCGTTTTCTCAAAAAAAATTTTTAGCTTGCAAAGTTTTTGTTGCAAATCGCCGGGAACGTGCTATGATGGAACCAGACCAATTTCGACAAAAGGAGCCCACGCCATGCTCAACGCCGTCACGCTGGCCTTCCTGCGCCAGCTCGCCCGGGGAATCGCCCAGCAGTTCGGGCCGAACTGCGAGGTCGTCGTGCACGACCTTTCGGACAACAGCATCGATCACACCGTCGTCGCAATCGAAAACGGGCACGTCACCCACCGCAAGCTCGGCGACGGCCCCTCCCACATCGTGCTCGAGGCGCTGCACGGCGACCGCAGCGCCCTCCAGGACCAGATCGGCTACCTCACCAAGACGAAGGACGGCCGCATCCTCAAGTCGAGCACCATCTACATCCGCGACGAAAACGGCGACGCGGTGGGCATCTTTTCGATCAATTTCGACATCACCGGCCTGCTCATGGTGGACAGCGCCTTAAAGCCCCTCGTCTCCACCGCCGAGCCCGAAAAGGAGCCCGAGCGCATCTCCCAGAACGTCAACGAGCTGCTCGACGAGCTGATCTCCCAGAGCGTCCGCCTCGTCGGCAAGCCGGTCGCCCTCATGACCAAGGACGACAAGGTCAAGGCTATCCAGTTCCTGAACGACACCGGCGCCTTCCTCATCACCAAGAGCGGCGACAAGGTGTCGAAATATTTCGGCATCTCCAAATACACCCTCTACAGCTACATCGACGCGAAGTCGTAGCCCTCCGCGCAAAACAGAGGCCCGCTCCCATGGAGCGGGCCTCTGTCTATTTTTTGATCATATTCAGGTAGCGGTAGATCGTCGGGACCGACACGCCGAGGCTTTCCGCCACGCAGCCGATCGCGCCTTTGACGAGGAAGGTCCCGAGGTCGCTGAGCCCCTCGATCACCTCGAGCTTTTCCTTCTGGCTCATGCGCCCCACCTGCTCCTCGTACCCCGGGCAGACCCGGTGCAGGTTCGCCTGCACCAGCTCGCGCACGTTCATGTTGAAGCTCTCGGTGATCGGCAGGTTGGCCCGCAGACCCATCTCCCCGATCAGCGCGCCCAGCTTGTCGTGCGCCTCGAGCAGCTCGTGGTAGTCGGTGTTGACGCAGAGGAGCCCCACCAGCTTGCCCGCCTCATCCTTGATGAAGAAGGTGGACGATTTGAGCCGGTGCCCGTTTTTCACGATTCCCTGGTAGTTGGCCATGTGGGACTGCTGCTCGAACGCCGCCGACTTGAGCACGTTGAGGGTCAGGTCGGTCACGGGCGAGCCGATCTGGCGGCCGCTGATGTATCCGTTGCGGATCGCGACCACCGACTCGTGCCAGTCGGTCAGGTCGTGCAGCACGACCTCCGTGTTTTCCCCCATGCAGTCGGCCAAAAAGTCGACCAGCGGCAGATATGCGGCGAGAGTCTTGTTCAAAGGCATCCGCTCCTTTTGAAAACCGTTATTTTTCCGCTGCCCGGTCCCTGGGCAGGATGAGGTTCAGCAGAATGGCGATCAGCGTGGAAATGACCACCGAGGAGCCGCCGAACACGGTTCCGACCCACTCGGGAAAGCCCGCGAGGCTTCCGGACACCTGCGTCACGCCCACGCCGAGTGCGACCGCGATGCCGACGATGCTGACATTGCGCGGGGTGAGCCCGGCGGAGGAGATCATGCGGATGCCGGTCATCGTGATGGTGGCGAAGACCGAAATGGTCGCGCCGCCGATGACGCACTGCGGGATGGTGGTGAGCAGGGCGGAAAACTTGGGGACGAAGCCGGCGATCAGCAGCACGACGGCGGCAAAGCCGAAGACGACCCGGTTGACGACCCGGTTGACGGTGACGATGCCCACGTTCTGGCTGTAGGACGCGGTGGGCAGGCCGCCGAATAAGGCGCCCACGACGCTCGCCGCGCCCTGGCAGACGATGCCGCCCGAAAGCTCCCTGTCGGTCGGCTCGCGGTCGAGGCCGCCCAGCGTGGTCGAGGTGAGGTCCCCGATCGTCTGGACCGAGTTGACGACGTACATGACCGCCATCGACACGCAGGCCGCCGGGACGAATTTGATCCCGAACTTGAAGGGCACGGGCACCGCGACGATCCCTGCGGCTCCCACCGAGGAGAAGTCGACCATGCCGAAGCAGAGCGCCACGAGATAGCCCACGACGATCCCCATCAGGATGGACGCCAGCTTGGTGACGCCCCTGGTGAAGTTGTTGCAGAAGATGACGACCGCCAGCGTGATGGCGGCGACCAGCCAGTTCTGCCACGAGCCGAAGTCGGCGGCTCCCGCGCCGCCCGCCATGTATTTGACGGCGGTCGGGTAGAGGGAGAGGCCGATCGTAAAGATCACCGTGCCGGTGACCATGGGCGGGAAGAACACCCGCAGCTGCTTGACGAAGACGCCGAAGAGGATCGCGACGCAGCCGCCCACGATCTGCGCGCCGAGGATGACGCCGATGTCGCGGTAGCCGTTGGCGAGCGCGAGCAGCGTCGGAACATAGGCGAAGCTGACGCCCATGACCACCGGCAGCTTCGCGCCGATGCGCCACAGCCCGAACACCTGCACGAGCGTCGCGACGGCCGTAATGAGCAGCGACACCTGGATGAGCAGCGTCTTGTCCGCCACCTCCAGACCCACGGCGTTGGAGACGAGGATCGCGGGGGTGATGACGCCGACGATCGCGGCGACCACATGCTGCAACCCGAGCGGGACGACCTGTTTCATCGGCGGCACGCCGGACATCTCAAATACGGAACCTGCGGGAGCTTTCATTTCGTTCATCTCAACACGCCCTAACAAATATTTTTTTGCGCTAATATTTTTTTGTTTTCCTGTTATCCACTATAGCGCAAAACGCGGGCGGTTGCAATCATTTTATCGGATGTTGATAAAAAAATATCAACATCAATTTTGGGTACTTTCTCTATAAGTCATACTAATGCGGCCGTTTTTATCTGACGGCGACCGCTTCGATCTCAAACGCCGCGCCCTTGGGCAGCGCCGCGACCTGCACGCAGGAGCGCGCCGGAGCGTCACCCGGGAAGTACTGCGCGTAAATCGCGTTGATCGCCGCAAAATCGCCCATGTCCGAGAGAAAAACCGTCGTCTTGACAACGTCCTGAAAGTCCATTCCAGCCGTCTCAAGCACCGCTTTGAGGTTTTCCAGCGCCTGCTTCGCCTGCGCCTCCACGCCGTCCGCCAGCTCCCCGCTCACCGGGTTGAGCCCAAGCTGCCCGGAAGTGTAGAGGGCGTTGCCCGCCAGTACGGCATGGGAATAGGGGCCCACCGCCGCAGGCGCGTTCTTTGCGGAAATGATCTTGTTCATATTGACTGCCTCCCTGTGGTTGGTTGTTGCCCCCATTATACCAGACCGCGCCGCAAAATGATAGTTTTTTATTATAACTTTTCAGAAATTTAACAAAAAATTCTTACTCCGGAGGACTCCGGGGGACTTTGAAAAGTCCCCCGGACCCCGAAACTTTTGATGCAGGGGAACCGCCGT
>NZ_CABUCJ010000114.1 GCF_902490045.1 uncultured Anaerotruncus sp. | reverse complement strand
CCGGGGGCGTTTTTTGAATGTCCGGATGTACGGCTAAGGGGCGTCGGGCGGAATCCCGTGCAGCCGGATGGGCCGGTCGGCGCTGTAGAGACTGCCGCCCGCGCGGTCGCGCACGGAAATCGAGACGGTGCAGACCTCCCCGTCGAGGGAAAAGCGGAGGGAGACCTGCTGGCCCATATAGTAGCCGGGGTCGTAGGCGAGCCCTTCGACGACGGGCGGGCCGGCGTTCCCGTCGACCGTCTTTTCGCCGTGGCGGCCGGTGTAGGTGAGGGTCGCGCCGTCCGCCGAGACGGCGACGCGGGAGGCGAAGGAGAGCTCGTTTTTGAGCGCCTCCTCGATGCTGTTGGAGATTTTTTTCGCGTAGGAGAGGTCGATGCTGTGCGCGTGGATTTTCACAAAGCTCGGCAGCAGCGCGGCGATCCCCGCCATCAGCAGGGCGGAGACGGTCATCGCCACGATCATCTCGATGAGGGTGAAGCCCCTCTTTTTCCGCAGCAGGGCGCGCAGGCGGCTCATGGCGTTCCCCCCGTTTCCGCGGGCGCGTAGACGAATTTGCTCAGGCGCACGGTTCCGTCGCCGTTTGGAACCTCATAGGTGACGAGCCGCAGCTCCTCGTTCACCGTCCCGCCGAAGGCGAGGGAGAAATCGCGCGTCTCATAGGGCGCGGAGAGGTCCGCGCCCGCCTCCTCCGAAAGGGCGATGACCCGGTTGACCGCGTTTTCCGACTGCTGGGTGCGGACCGTGATGCGCGACGAAGTCACGAAGAGGGCCGAGACGACCGTCATTACAAGCGCGAAGAGCAGCACGCCGAGCACCGATTCGATCAGCGTAAAACCCTGTTTTTTCCGGAGCAGCTTCCCAATTTTCCGGCGCATGGCTCAGTCCTCCTTTACAAACCGGCGCAGCCGCCACTTCCCGGCGTCCGCTGCCGCGTCGAAGGTGCTGTGGAACCGGATGGACACCTCCCGGCCGTCGAGCAGGCAGGTGACGGCCAGATCGGCCTCGAGCGTGCCGGAGGCGGTATATTTGGCGCGGTTGTCCGGGTCGGCGGGGTCCCGCCGCACGGTGACGTCCGAGAGGAAGAAGGAGGCGTCCATCCGGACCGTCCGGCCGTCCGCACCTGGGTCGGCCGGGTCGGAGACGGAGATCTCCTCCGACCGCAGGACGTTCGCCGGGCCGCTGCCCGGCAAAAAGACCGAATCCCGGCCGTCTGGAATGCTGGCGGAGGCAGCGGCGGCCTGCTTCCACCCCGATACGAGCGGCTCGAACCGCCCCGCCTCCACCATGCCGTTGACCGATTCGGCCAGCGAGACGGCGTAGGCGTCGGCCTGCGCGCCGGCAAGCTTACGCTCGGCGCTCTGCATATTTGCGAGCGCCGCCGTCAGCAGCGTGAAGCCGAGCGCCGACAGGAAGGCGAAGACGCAGACGACCGTCAGCAGGACGTATCCCTTTTTGTTCCCGGTGCGCAAGGCCACACCTCCCCGCGAGTTTCTCAAGCCGCGTTTCCTACCTGTTATCATACCAGAAACAGCGCCTTTTTTCAACCGCGCATCCCTTCCAGAATCAGGACCAAAGCCCGCAAAAACATACAGGAAATGGTAGTGCAAACGACCGCTCCACCCTAAATTCCCACCCTATCCAAATGCGCGCTCTACCGGGGTGGACCTTGAAGCCGCCGGGGACCTCGGCATCAAAACGATCTGGGCGCTTTCGCTGCCTGGAAAAACCGCGCCGATCACCGCCGGGGAGATCATCCTCGACACGATCGGCAACTGCCTGTCTGAACAGGAGGTGCTGTGATGGACAAATTAAAACTGGGTTTTGCCATGACCGGTTCCTTCTGTACCTGGGCGAAGGTGCTGCCGGTGATGGAGGAGCTCGCGGGGATTTACGACGTGTTTCCGATCCTCTCCCCGATATCCTACGTCTCCGACAACCGCTTCGGCAGGGCCGCCGACTGGCTTGAACGGATCGAGCGGGCGTGCGGCCGCAAGGCGTGGCATACGATCGAGGAGGTCGAGCCGATCGGCCCGAAAAACCTGCTCGACGCGATGGTGATCGTCCCCTGCACGGGCAACACCCTCGGCAAGCTCGCAAACGGCGTGAACGACACCCCTGTGACGATGGCCGCGAAGTCGAATCTGCGCAACGGGAACCCGCTTTTGCTGGCGGTGTCGACCAACGACGCGCTCTCCGGTTCGGCGCGCAACATCGGCGTGCTGATGAACGCCAAAAACGTCTATTTCGTCCCCATGTCGCAGGACGACCCGGTCAAAAAGCCGACCTCGGTGGTGGCGCACTTCGACAAGGTGGGCGCGGCGCTCGAGGCCGCGCTGGCGGGAAAGCAGCTCCAGCCGGTCTACGCGTGAACCTCTGAACGGGAAAGGCCCCGGCCGCGTAAGCGGCCGGGGCCTTTCTGCCGTCACCGTTCCGGCAGGAACCGGACGGTCCGCGCGATGCTTTCGAGCTGTTCGCCGGTGACAGCCCCCTCCTCGAAGGAGATCGCCGCGTATACCAGCAGCTTTTCATCGTAGGATAGGATGGCCGGGCTGTAGAAGTCTGGCCTGCCCGCCATGCTGACCCCCTCCCATTCGGGGCCGTCCGCCTTGCGCATCACCCGGCAGGTCGCGGTGCAGGTCGTTTCGGTCATCGTGACGGGGGTGTAGTCGTTGTCCCAGTTGACGACCGAACCGAGCATCAGCTGATGATAGATCATCCGGTGAAAGTTCTCTTCGGTCGTCGGTCCCACGACCTCGAAGGTCATGTAACCGACGCTGCCGATCGGCGTTTCCCCGTCATAGAGGTCCATCGGGGTGAAGAAGCCCCCGGCGGGGGCCGTCTGCGCGGGTTTGCGGACCGTCCAGCCCTCGGGCAGGGCCATGCGCAGGGTAAAGGAGGGAATCTCGTAAATTTCGGCGTTGTAGTCCTCCTTGCCATCCTGGTAGGCGGGGAAGAGAATCTCCGTCTGCCGGTATCCCTCCGGCGTCTCGACGGAGGGGACGGGCAGCGGCGGGTCGAAGGGGCGCTCGTCCGCCGAGAGCCTGACGCTGTCCGCGATCACGCGGAGCTGTTCGTCGGTGAGGGCGCTGTCGAGCAGTTCGATACCGGTAAAATAGAGCAGATCGAGGTCGCAGAAGAGGACGCCCTTGTTCCGGTAGTCCGCGCCATCCTCGAAGAGCCGCGCGGGATAGCGGACCCGGCAGGTCGCGGCGGAAGTCCGTCCGGTCCGCGCGATGGGGGTGTAGCCATCGTCCCAGGTGCGAAAACCGGTCATCAGCCAGCGGTAGTAGCCCTGGTAGTCGGCGGGGGGCGCGTCGAAGCCGTAGTCCTCCCATGCCTCGATCGGTTCGTCGTCAAAGCGGTCATACCCCACGGTGCCGACGCATTGATCGCCGCGATAGAGGTTGACCGGACCGCGGAGCATCTCCGCATAGGTGCCCTCCCCCTCGTCGGGGAGCCGTGCGGTCCACCCCTCGGGAAGCAGCAGATCGAGTGTGACGAGCTCCTCCGCGCGGAAATCCGCCGCGCCGCTCCGGGCGGGAGGGAGGAGGTCTCCGTTTTCGTCCACGCGCAGCTTTTCGCCCGTCCCGACGCTTTCGCGGCCGTCGGGGAAGGCGATATGCACCTCGCAAAATCCCTCCGGAACGGCGGAATCGGCCGCCGATCTGCCGTCCGCTTCGGATACCGCCGCCGCGGTCGCCGGCGTTTCTCCCGGCAGAGACCCCGCCGGGGCGCACCCGCTCACTGCCAGCAGGAAGGCCGCGCACAATCCCGCCGCGCGGGCGGCACTTTTTCTCATCCTTCGGGTCCCCCTGTCCAATCTAATTTAAATCCAGTATACCTCCCGCCGGCGGGAAGCGCAAGATGGAATAAGGCGGACCCGGGAGTCGCGGCGGGGAGGGCCGCCGCTTTGAGAAGAGAGGTGGAAAAATTCCCTTTCATGGTCACAAAATGGAAAAATACTCAGTTAGACTCTTTCCGAAAAATTCCGCTAAACATCTAAAAAGTGTGATTGGATCCCGGTTTAAGGAGGCCAAACTCAACAATTCCGTTTTGGTAACAGAAAAAATTGCATGAATATGGGTAAAAATTTCTAAACATCTTGCAACAATTTGGAAAGTATTCTATAATGAAGTTACATTTGATCAAGGTGCGTCGGGCGCGCGGAAACGGCCCGCGGCAGACGCGCACGGATGCTTTCCACCGGCCGGAGGTGGTTTTGTCCGGCATGGGTTTGAGAATGGAAACGAGAGGATGGTAAACATGAGTGTAAAACGGATGCTGGCGACCCTGAAAAGCCTGTTTGGCATCGGCCTGATCGCTCCGGTGGCCCTGTCGGCTTTCGGCGGGTTCAGCATGCTGGCGGTGAACGAGGGCGGCAAGAAGGACCGCCGCCCGGCCCCGCCTGCGGAGGAGCCCGCGGCGGAGGAAGCCGCGGCGAGCCCGGCGCCCGCCGCCAAGGGCATGCAGAAGACGACCATTTCGGCGGGCACGTCGATCACCGGCACAATCCTGTCGGACGGGCATGTCGAAATGCTCGGCGAAATGAAGGGGGATATCGACGCGAAGGGCAACGTCCGCATCTGCGGGCAGGTGACCGGAAACGTCCAGGGTAACAACATTGAAATGGTGGCCTGCCGGGTGCAGGGAAACGTCACGGCCTCCGCCATCCTGACGATGGACGGGGAGTCGGTGCTGATCGGGGATATCGGCGCTGCGCGCGCGACGATCAACGGCCGCGTGAAGGGTAACGTCACGACGCGGGAGGCTGCGGTCTTCAACCAGAACGCCATGCTGCTGGGCGACGTCTCCTCCGAGCTGGTCACCGTCGACCAGGGCGCGGTCATCCACGGCGCCCTCAAGGTGCTCCGCGACAAGGAGATCGAGAAGGCGTTTGAAAACCTCTGAGCGAAATGATTTGCGGGGCCCGTTCCGGATTCGGAGCGGGCCCCGTTTTTTGCCGTTCAGTCGAGCAGGGAGCGGAAAATCTCCTGGAGCAGGGCGGGGTTGCCGCGTCCCGCCGTCCTCTTCATCACCCGCCCGACGAGGGATTGGAGCGCGGCGGTCCTGCCGCTCCGGTAGTCGTCGGCGGCGCGGGGAAGTTCGGCGAGCGCCTCGCGCGCCAGCGCAGTGAGCGCCTCCCGGTCGCTGATCTGCTCGAGCCCCTCCGCGCGCACCGCCTCGAGGGGGTCGCGGCCGGTGTCCCACAGCTCGCGCACGAGGCGGCGGGCGGTGCCGCTGTTGATCCGCCCCTCCCCGAGCAGGTCCGCGATTTTGGCCATGTGCGCGGGGGGCAGGGGGATGCTCCCTCCGTTCGGCCCGAGCAGGGGGACCGCGCTGCTCTGGATGAGGTTCGCCGCGAGCGCGGGATAGCGGGTAAGCGCGGCGGTTTCCTCGAAGTAGTCGGCTGCCTCCCGGCGGAGGGTGAGCAGCTCGGCGGCAAACGGGGTGATCCCCCAGCGTTCGACATACCTACGCTTGCGCTCGTCAGGCAGCGCCGGGATCTCCCCGCGCAGCGCGCCGAGCTCCTCCGGGGAAACGGCGATGGGCGGCAGGTCGGGGTCGGGGAAGTAGCGGTAGTCGTTGGCGTCCTCCTTGCGGCGCATCGAAAGGGTCCTGCCGGAGGCCTGGTCGAACCGGCGGGTTTCCTGTACGATCGCTTCGCCCGCCTCGACGGCGTCGACCTGCCGCGCGAATTCAAATTCGATCGCCTTGGTGATGAACTGGAAGCTGTTGAGGTTCTTCATCTCGGTGCGGGTGCCGAGGGTTTCCTCCCCCCTCCTGCGCACCGAGAGGTTGACGTCGCAGCGCATCGAGCCCTCGTTCATCCGGCAGTCGGAGACACCGGTGTAGAGCAGGACGGCGCGCAGCTTGTGCAGGTAGGCCCGGACCTCCTCCGCCGAGCGCAGGTCGGGCTCCGAGACGATCTCGATGAGCGGCACCCCGCAGCGGTTGCAGTCGACGAGGGTGCCCTGCCCCTCGACGTGCACGAGCTTGCCCGCGTCCTCCTCGATGTGGATGCGGGTGATGCCGACCCGCTTGGAACCGGTCTCCGTCTCGATCTCGAGGAAGCCGTTTTCGCAGAGCGGCAGGTCGTACTGGGAGATCTGGTAGGCCTTGGGCAGGTCGGGGTAGAAGTAGTTTTTGCGGTCCTGCCTGGAGTGGGGGGCGATGCGGCAGTTGGCGGCGAGCCCCGCCTTGACGGCGTATTCGACCACCTGCCGGTTGAGCACGGGCAGCGCGCCCGGCATGCCGGTGCAGACGGGGCAGCACTGGGTGTTCGGCTCCGCGCCGAAGGCGGTGGGGCAGGAGCAGAAGATTTTGGTCGCGGTCTTGAGCTCGCAGTGGACCTCGAGCCCGATGACCATCTCATATTGATCGCGCGCGCTCATGGCTGTTTCCCTCCCTCGCTCTGTTCATAGGCGTAGGCGGCGCGGTAGAGGAGCTGCTCGGAGAACGGCCCGCCGATCAGCTGCATCCCCACCGGAAGCCCCTGCGCGTCGGTCCCGCAGGGCAGCGAAAGCGCGGGCAGGCCGGCGATGTTGACCGGCACCGTGCACACGTCGCCCATATACATCTCGAGCGGACTGTCCCGCTTTTCCCCGAGCCGGTAGGGCGTGGTGGGCGCGACGGGGGCCAGCAGGAAGTCGAACCGCTCGAAGACGCGCGCGAAATCCCGCTGGACGAGGGTGCGCACCTGAAGCGCCTTCTTATAGTAGGCGTCGTAATACCCCGCGCTCAGCACAAAGCTGCCGAGCAGGATGCGCCGCTTGACCTCCGCGCCGAACCCCTGGCTGCGGCTCTCCCGGTAGAGCTCGCCGATGTCGCGGCAGCCCTTGGCGCGAAAGCCGTAGCGCACCCCGTCGAACCGGGCGAGGTTGGAGGACGCCTCGGCGGAGGAGAGCACATAGTAGGCGGGCAGGGCGTGGCGCAGGGTGGGCAGCGAGACCTCCTCCACCCGCACGCCGAGGCGCTCGTACCGCGCGGCGGCGGCCTTGACGGCGGCGGAAACCCCGGGCGAAATCCCCTCGCCGAAGAATTCGGCGGGGAGCGCGGCGCGTAGCCCCCCGACCTCCCGGCCGAGTTCGGAACCGAAGCTCCCCCACTCCCGCGCGAGGCTGGTCGCGTCGCGCGGGTCGTGCCCGGCGATCACGTCGAGCAGGAGCGCGGAGTCGCGCACCGTGCGGGTGAGCGGGCCGATCTGGTCGAGGGAGGAGGCAAAGGCGACGAGCCCGTAGCGGGAGACGGCGCCGTAGGTCGGCTTCATGCCGACCACACCGCAGAAGGCGGCGG
>NZ_CABUCJ010000113.1 GCF_902490045.1 uncultured Anaerotruncus sp. | reverse complement strand
CGCACGGCGGCCGCGCCGGCCGGCCGGCGTTCCCTGGCCGCGCTGTAGCGCTGGTTATCCTCTTCAAAGTCAAAAGCGGGGCGGCGGGGCGGGGGCGTCTGCGCGGGCGCGGGGTCCTCGACGTCGTCCAGCTTAAAGTTCTTGATCAGGTCTTCAAACTCGTCCCGGTTGCTCATGTGTCCTCCTATCCTCCACCCGGCGGGAAGCCTTCCCGGGCCTGTGGCGGAAAAACCCAATGTACAATATATAATACCTCAATTCGGCATAATAATCAAATCTTTTAACGACTTTCCTGTACAATTTTTTTCAACGTGGGCCCCGGGCGGACGGCAGAAAATTTCTCTTTCCGGTTGATGTAACCCATTTGCCGCTTCAGACATAGTATGAAACAAATCATCAACAGCGAGGTGTCAACTTATGTGTAACAACAATTGCTGCGGGTGCGGCATGCAGAACTGTGGATATGGAAACGGCGGTTTCGGCGGTTACGGCTACGGCAGCTGGATCTGGATCATCATCATCATTATCCTCCTCTGTGGCTGGGGCGGATTCGGCGGCGGCTGCTGCTGATTCAAGCGGGCTCTACATCGACAGACTGTAACCAACTCCCCGCCCGGCGCGGGGACAACGCAAATGACGGTTTCGGGCGTGCCCGAAACCGTCATTTCTTTTTTTTGCGCGCCGGACCCGCCGCCTGCGGGACAAAGAGGCGCGCCTCGGTGACGATCAGATCGACCGGCACGTCGTACCGGCCCTTCCACAGGCTCCTGCGCAGGTTCTGCGCGTACACCAGCCCGATTTTCGGGCCGGGGTAGACCGACAGGAACCGGTCGTAGTACCCCGCGCCGTACCCCAGCCGGTACCCCGCCCGGTCATAGGCGAGCGCGGGCACGAGGCAGACGCTCCCCGAAAAATCGGCGAGCAGCCGGCACCGCTCCCGGACCGGCTCGAGCACCCCGAAGGTCTGGGGCGCGAGGTCGTCCATCGAGGAGATCTCGTAGAACTCCATCTCGTGGGTGCCCTCGATGCAGCGGGGCGCGGCCACCTTTTTGCCGTCCGCGAAGGCGCGGGCGATCAGCCCGAGCGTGTCCACCTCGATGGGCAGCGAGACATAGGTCAGCAGGGTATTGCACGCCGCGTATTCCCGCAGCGCGAGCACCCGCCCCCGGATCCGTTCGTCGGCGGCCGCCTTCCAGCCGGGCTCAAGGTTCCGCCGCCACGCCTTGATCTCCCCGCGCAGCCGCATTTTGAGCGGCCGGATGTCTATTCCCTGCATTGGATCGACCCGCGGATGGTTTCGGACGCCTCTTTCCCGGCGAGCAGCTCGACGAGCTTGAGCCCGAACTCGACGGCGACGCCCATACCCCGCCCGGTGACGTATCTGCCGTCCACGCAGACGTAGGCGTCCGCCGGGATATCCGCGCCGCGCAGCTCCTTCTGGAAGGTCGGGTAGGAGGTCGCCGTGCGCCCTTCCAGCAGGCCGCGGCGGCCCAGGATCGAGGGCGCCGCGCAGATGGCGGCGATCCACCTGTCGTGCCCGGCGGCGTAGGTGATGCAGTCCTGCACCTCTTTGCTCGCCTCGAGGTTGGGGGTCCCGGGGATGCCGCCCGGCAAAAAGAGCATCTCCATTTCCTCCAGCTTCACTTCCCCGGCGGAAATATCGCACACGACGGGCACGCCGTGCGCGCTCGTGATGGTCCTGCCGCCCACGCCCGCCGTGCGCACCTCCAGCTTGGCGCGCCGCAGCACGTCGACGACGGCGAGCGCCTCGACCGTCTCAAACCCATCGGCCAGAAATACATAGATCATCTGTCAGCACCTCGATCTGTTATAAATTTGATCCGCCGCCCGGCGGCGCGTTCAGTCGAGCACCAGGTTCAGGTAGGGTGCCCCGCCCCCGCCGCCGAACACCCGCGCGCGGGCCTCGGGGTCGTACCAGCAGCTCACGCCCGCCGGCACCCGCTCGAGCGGATAGGGGCAGTCGAGGTCGAGCGGCAGGCGCAGGTGGTACTCGTCGGCGCCGTACTTGTGCTGGAGCACCGAAAGCGCCGTGCCCGCGGCCATCCCGTCGAGCGCGAGCTCCTTGACGTTCACCGCGCCGCCCTCCATGTGGCAGACGGCGATGGCGCGCGCGTCGCCGATCGTGATCGCCAGCGTCTCGCCGCCGTTGAAGGCCGTCTCGGTCAGCCGGTAGGCGAGCGCGTCGCCGTCCCAGCGCACGAACATCGTGCGCCCGGCGAACGCCCGCTCGCGGATCTGCATGAACTCCAGGGGATCGGCCTCGCTGATGACGAAGCTGCCCGTGAAGGGCTCGATCTCCTCCCGCCCGACGACCGCCAGCCCCGAATAGAACTCGGTGTCGAATCTGCGCCTGCCGTAGAAGTTGTAGAGCGCGGCGCTCGAGGGCACGAGCACCGACAGCTTGACCCCCTCGGCGCGCAGCACCCTGTGGGCCGCCTCGAGCATGCGCGTGCTGATCCCCCGCCCGCGATAGCTCTCCCTGGTCGCCACCGCGTAGACGTACCGCGCGGGCAGGATGCCCGCCCGCGTCACCACCGTCATCGGCAGCAGCGAAAGCATCGAGACGGGGTTCTCCCCGTCCATGAAGACCATCGTATGCCGCGCGATGTCATGGCTCGCGAAATAGAGGTCGACATATTCGTTGCTGTCGCCGAAGCACTCGCGCCACAGCTCTTGCAGCCGGGCGCGCATCCCTTCCTCCGCAAACCGGATCATCCCGGTCACCTCCCGCCTGAAGGTTCTCTCAGCACGGCTTCAAACTTTTCGAGGAGGATGGCGGGCCGGTAGGAGAGCTTCGCCCTGCGGAGCCCCTCGCTGCCCACGTCGTCCTCCCGGTTGACATACCTGTAGTCCGCGCAGTTGTGGGACACAAACTGCTGGTTGATCATCGGATAGGCGCCCGCTACCGAGGAAAACGCCTTTTCGATGTGCACGATAAAGGTGTCCGAATTGAGCGGCAGGCCCATCGTATAGGCGACCACCCCGCCGTCCAGCCGGAGCAGGCCGCCCTGGAGCCCCAGCGCGGTAAAATGATCGAAGCAGTTTTTGACCGCGCAGGTCTCCTCCGCGAGGCTCGGATCCTCGCCGCAGCCGTTTTCCGCGCACCACGCCACATTCATCCGCCAGCATTCGGGCAGGTTTTCGGGCGTGATCGCCTCGTAGGCCCAGCGGCCCTCGTTCTCCGCCAGAAAGCGGTTGACGAAATTGCGCTTGCCGTGCAGCTTTTTGCCCGACAGGGTGATGAGCTTTTCACTCTCGTAGAGGTAGTCGAAATGGTCGCGCGTCTCCGCAAAGGCAAACCGCCCGGGGAAAAGGGCCTCCAGCGCGGCGGTCCCCTCGCGGGGCACGCCGTTCATGCGGAAGGGGACCCCCAGCTCCGCCGCGTCCGCGGCGAGCGCGTCAACGACCGGCCTGAGGTCGCCGCTGCCCGCCGGGTAGAGGTAGGAGTAATCCCCCTCCTCCCGGTGGGAACGCACAAGGTAGTAGTCGTTCATCCGCGCGACCTCAATGTGGTAGATCGCACGATAGATGAAATTGTTGGTAAAGGTGTATTCGCTTCCCCTCAGGTTGCCCATCCGGAGCAGCGGGTCGATCCATTCCTTGTCCGCAAGGGTGATTCTTCTGAATTCCGGCATAGCTTATAAGGCCCTTTCTGTTGGGTTGACCGCCCGCCGGACCTCCTCGGCAATCTCCTCGACCGGGAAAGCGCGGCGCTCGTCCGAGCAGCGCACCACCCGCCAGCCGAAATGCTCGGCGGCGTAGAGTGCGCAGACGCGGCACCGCCGCATATAGGCGAAATTCGCCTCGTGGATGTCCCGCTTCGACTCGTCCCCGTGGTAGCGGCCCGACAGCAGCGCCCGCGAAACGTCGGGATGCATGTCCAGGTAGACGACCGCGTCGGGGCGCGGAAGGCCGAGCTTCCCGTATTCAAAGTCCTCCATCCACGCGTGGAAGGCGGGCCATTCCCCGGGGGGCAGCTTGGACATCTGGTGGATGAGGTTGGAGGTCGCGTAGCGGTCGGCGACAATAGTATGCCCCGAAAGGTAGTCCGCTTTCCAGAAGCGCTGGTAGCTCGCGTAGCGGTCGACCGCGTAAAAGCTGCTCGCGGCGTAGGGGCCGACGTCGTCGGCCTGTCCGAATTCGCCCGCCAGGTACATCTTGACGAGCGCCGACGACGGCTCGGCGTAGTCGGGAAAGCTGACCGCGCGCACCGGGACGTTCTCCCGGCGCAGCCGGTCGCAGAGGAGCTTTGCCTGCGTCTGCTTGCCCGAGCCGTCCAGCCCGTCGATGACGATCAGCCTGCCGGTCACGCCCGTCCCCCCTGTTTGAGCTTCGCGATGTGCTCGCGCATCTCTTGCGGTTTTTGGCAGCTCATCTTGCCCTCGCGGCAGCCGCCGCGGCAGCAGGACGGCCCCGCGCCCGAAAAGAGGGTCGGCGCGACCGCGCTTACGAGCGCGAGCATCTGGTCGGCGACCTCCCGGATCTCCCACTGGGCGCGGTTGCAGCAGCGGTGCGCGAAGAAGTTGTAGAGGCTGCGGGCGTTCATCGTGACGATCATCTTGGTGTCGCACGCGTTGGGCAGCACGAAGCGGGCGTCCTCGATCGCCAGCTTTTCCGCCTTTTTGAGGGCTTCCTTCTCCTCCATGCCCTCCGCGGCGAGCGCGGCGGCACGGCGTCTTTTTAAGATCGCGGCGATGCGGTCGTAGCTCTCCTGCGCCGCCTCCATCGCCTCCTCGAACTCGGAGAGCGCCTCGTCGTCCGCCTCGATCTCGGGCGGCAGGACGTAGTCGAACGCCTTCTCCCGCACATACCGCTGGCTCTGCACGCTGTAGGAGGCCATGCGGTGGCGGGTGATCTGCGCGAGGAAGGCGCGCGAGACCCCTTCGATGCCGAAGGTGAAGCTTGCGTGCTCGATCGGGCTCTCATGGCCGATCTCCGCCAGCATCTGTACGAAATCGGACGCCTTTTCGTCGGTGAGGTTGTCCATCAGATCGCCGAGGGACGCCGCGGAATAGCACAGCTTGGCCGCCGAGGCGATCGTCTTTTCCGGGTTTGGGGTGTGGCTCAACAGCGTGACTTTGGGCTGTACCTTTGGCATTGCGCATCCTCCTGTTTTTAAAAGAACGTCCGCGTCCGGCGGGGCGGAGCCCCGCTTCGCAGGGGTTCATCCGCCCGCGCCGGACGAAATCCGTCGCTGGGTTTTCGGTTTAAAGCTGATCCGATTCGGAGAGCTTCGGCGGGAAAAACTGGTTGAGGGGGAATTTGATCTTGCGGAAGACCTCGCAGGGGTCCTCGGTGGAGTTGCTCGTGCTCTCCTTATCCGGCACCGCGTAGTCGTAGGCCGGGATCATCATCTGCACGCTGCGCTCGAGCTGGACGATGGTGAACAGCCCGATCGTGATAAGTACCACCTTTTCCGGCTTGCAGACCGCGAAGTCGCCGTCGAACAGGCTGCAGATCGATCCGGGCAGGGTTACGCCGGACTCAAACGCACGGCCGCAGCCGCACTCGACCAGCTTGCTGTCGAGGCACATCGGGTCGACCACATGGACGCTCGCCTTGGGCATGTTGGTGTTGTCGTGGTCGATGCCGCCGCGCGGGTCGGTCGAGTTGTAGACCTTTACGTTTCCGTCGGAGCCGTAGAGGATGACCTTCTTGGAGAAAGCCGCGATGCCGACCACGTTGGCCGGAGGGGCCACCGGGGAGGTGTAGGCGCTGACCGTCACTTTGAAGAAGAAGGTGAGATCGACCGAGTAGAAGCCCTTGTTGAAGGGCACCGGCTCGACGTCGAGGTAGACGGTGATGATTTCCACGTCTTTGCATTTGATGCTCATCGCGCTGTCGATCACCGGCTGGGCGCGGTCTGTAAAGAATACCTGCAAATCCGTCAGGCAGTCCTTATCGGTGCAGGAATCATAGATCCTGCCGGCATCTATGCATACTGCTTCCTTGAAACAGTTTGCTCCGGTCGCGGTAACAGGAGCTGTTCTTTGCTCTGCCATATGAATCCTCCTAGTTATGTTTTGAGCTGTACTCAATACATTTTATGAGGGATTCGTCTTTTTGTGCATCGGCAGAGAAATTTTCGTTCCGTCCTTATTTTATCATGCCAAAAGGCATCCGTCAATTTGCCCTTCCGAGCCCCGGCGGGCTGTCCGGATTATCGCCCCTTTTGCCGCTGGGCGGCGTTTTTTCCCCGGCTTGGAGGCCGGTTTTCTTGATCACAACCTTAGGTTGTGATACAATAAAATTGCAGGGAACGATAACGCCAATCCAAAAGGAGGACTGTCATGAAAATCAACTGGACCGTGCGGTTCCAGAATCCGCTCTGGTGGGCACAGGTCGCCTGCGCCGTCCTGCTGCCCATCCTCGCCTGTTTCGGCCTCTCGTGGGAGGACATGACGAGCTGGGCCGCGCTCGGGGAGCTCTTCGTGCGCGCTGTGCAGAATCCCGTCGTCGTGGTGTCGGTGCTCGTGAGCGTCTTTAACGCGGTCGTCGACCCGACCACCGCGGGCGTCGGGGACAGCCGCCTCGCAATGACCTACGCGGCCCCGCACCGGGACCGCGGACGGATGGGAGGGGAAAGCGATCGTAACATTCTGCCTTGACCCGGGGCACGGCGGCGCCGACCCCGGCGCGGTGCTCGGGAAGCGGTACGAGAAGGACGACGTCCTGCTCCTCGCGCAGGCTGTCAAGCCCCTGCTGGAGGCGCAGGGGGCCGGCGTGGTGCTCACCCGCGATTCGGACGCCGCCGTGCCGATTGCCGAGCGCTGCCGCATCGCCAACCAAGCGGGCTGCTCCTACTTTTTGAGCCTCCACCGCGACGCCGCGGGCCCTTCCGCGCGCGGCGTGGGCCTGTGGGTGCACAGCAGCGCCGACTGGCCGACCGTGCAGAAGGCGCAGGACATCCTGACCGAGCTGCTCGCCGTCGCACCGGTGCAGGACCGGGGCGTCCGCAGGGGGACCCCGCAGGACTACCCGGATTTCGGCGTGAACATGGGCACCACAATGGCCTCCGCGCTGCTCGAACTTGGCTTCCTCACAAGCGAAGCGGACAACGCCCTGTTCGACCGCTGTCTCCCGCAGTACGCCGAGGCGATCGCACGGGGACTCTGCCGGGCGGCGGGGATCGCCTACCGCGCTCCCGGAGCCGAAGAGGCCCCGCGGGACCCGGCGAGGGAGACGGTCCGGGCGGCGCTCGACGAGCTGGCCGCGGCGCTCGAAAACGCGCGCCGCAGACTGGGGGTGTGAGATGGACTGCTCGAAAAACCAGCCGTGCGAATCGCTGCGCGCGCTGGAAAAGAAGGTCGACGGAAAATTCCGGGAGTACGACGAACGGCTCGGGGACGGCGAGGTGAGCTTCGCCGTCATCAAGACCAAGCTCAACCTGATCCTCGGCATCCTCGCCGCGATCGGCGGGTGCCTGATCCCGGTCATGCTCAACCTGATCTTTTCGTGAGGGATGGGGGCGGTCTCCTCCCGTCCCCGCCCGGAAAAAAACCGGGGCCGCGCTCTGCGCG
>NZ_CABUCJ010000112.1 GCF_902490045.1 uncultured Anaerotruncus sp. | reverse complement strand
CGCAGCAGCCGCGCGTCGAGCTGCCGGTCGTCGAGCCCCGGCTTGAGGTCGATCTCCATCCGGCAGCTTGACGGGTCCCCCGTGAGGTAGGAGGAGGCCGACAGGACCAGCGGCCCCGACACGCCGAAGTGGGTGAAGAGCATCTCTCCCAGCTCGGAGAAGACCGCCTTGCCCCGCGCGTCCCGCAGGGTGAGGGTGACGTTTTTAAGCGACAGGCCCATCAGCTCGGCGCACCACGGCTCCTTCGCGCGCACCGGCACGAGGGAGGCCCTCGCCGGAACGACCGTGTGGCCGAGCGCCTTTGCCAGCCGCCAGCCGTCCCCCGTCGAGCCGGTCGCGGGATAGCTGCACCCGCCCGTGGCGACGAGCGCCGCGTCCGCGGGAAGCTCGCGGCCGTCCTCCAGCTTCACCCCCCGCACCGCGCTCCCGTCCGTAAGGACGGCGGACACGCGCGCGGAATATTCCAGCCGCGCGCCGGACGCCTTCGCGAAGCGGACGAGCGCGTCCGCCACGTCGGCCGCCCGGTCGGACACGGGGAACACCCGGCCGCCCCGCTCGGTCTTGAGCGGCACGCCCAGCGACTCGAAAAACGCCATCGCATCCGCCGGGGTGAAGGCGCTGGCCGCACCGTAGAGGAAGCGCGGGTTGGTGCGCACGTTTTGCAGGAACTCCTCGGGCGTGCAGTTGTTGGTGACGTTGCAGCGGCCCTTGCCGGTGATCAGCAGCTTGCGGGCGGGACGCGTCCCCCGCTCGAGCACCGTGACCGACGCGCCGCCCTTTGCGGCGAACCCCGCCGCGAACAGCCCGGCGGCTCCCCCGCCGATCACGGCGAGGTCAGACACCGGCTTCCTCCCCGCGCTTTTCATAGACCTCGTATTCGTCCCAGATCTGCTCGAGCCGGTCGTAGGTGCGGGCGATCTCGTCGTGCTTTTTCATGCCCACCGCCACGATCAGGGCGTTGATGAGGGAGAGGGGCGCGACGAGCGAATCGATGAAGGAGACCATGTCGCTGCGCGCCATCAGCACATAGTCGGCGTTCTCCGCCAGCGGCGACTGGTTCGAGTCGGTGACCGCGATGACCTTCGCACCGCTCCGGGCCGCAAAGTGGGACGCCTGCACCGTCCGCTTGGAGTAGCGCGGGAAGCTGATGCCGATGAACACGTCCTCCGGCCCGATGCGCATGATCTGCTCGAACATCTCGCTGCGCGAGGTCGTGTTGATGAGGCGGACGTTGGGGAAGATGTGGTTGAAATAGAAGCTCAAAAACTGCGCGAGCGCCGACGAGGAGCGCACGCCGATGATATAGATGCTCTTCGCCGCGCAGATACAGCCGACCGCCGACTCAAAGTCGGCGCGGCTCGTCTCCTCAAGGGTGCGCCGGATCTTTTCGATGTCCTTGCCGAGCACCTTGGCGAGCACGTCGGCGTTTTCAAGCTGGTCGCTCGTCACGTCCATCCGCTGCACGGTGGTCAGCTTGTTGCGGATGAGCTCCTGAAGCGCCCTCTGCAGTTCGGGATAGCCCGCGAAGCCCACCTCCGACGCGAAGCGCACGACGGTGGATTCGCTCACCCCCACCGTGCTGCCTAGCTTGCTGGCGGTCATGAACGCCGCCTTGTCAAAATGATTGATCATGTAGTTGGCGATCAGCCGCTGCCCCTTGGAAAACTGCGGGGTCATTTTTCCGATGAGCGCCAATAAATCCTGGCCCATATCCGATCCTTTCCTTCTGCATCCTGCAAAACGCAAGGTAATCCTCTTTCAGCTTTCTATCATAGCGGAATTGCGCGGGAAAATCAAGCGCGTTCCGGTAAAACGGCAGAAAAAATGCAGGACTTTTTGCAAAGTCCTGCATTTCGGTACGGATTATTTCGCGATTTGGGTGACGGCGATGGCGTCGAGGATCGTTTTCTCCTTGGCGAGCTGGCCGTACTTGTTGACCTCCGTCTTGTCCTTGGGGCCGTGGGTCACGCAGGCCGCGCCCCCGATGCAGCCCCCCACGCAGGCCATGCCCTCGATGAAATTGTTGGGCAGCAGGTTCTTGTTCGCCTTGAGCAGCGCGATTTTGCACTCCTCGATGCCGTCGCAGGCGATCGGGTTCGCCTTGAACTGGTCCTCCGGGATGCCGTGCTCCTTGAGCGCCTCGGCCACCGCGTCGGAGAGGCCGCCGCTGCGCGCGAAGATGCGCCCGTAGTAGGAGGCGTTGTCGAGCAGGCTCTCCTCGAGGTTCTCGACGTTCACCTCGCGCGCGTCGAAGAGCGCCTGGAGCTCCTCAAAGGTGATGACGCAGTCGACGCCGGTGATGTGCTCCTGCTGGAACTCCATCTTCTTGGCGGTGCAGGGACCGACGAAGACGCACTTCGCGGTGGGGTCGGTCTGCTTGATGAACCGCGCGACCGCCTCCATCGGGGAGGGGTTGTGGGAGATCTTATCCGCGAGGCCCGGGAAGGCGCTCCTGATGTATGCGACGAACGCCGGGCAGCAGGAGCTGGTCAAAAAGCCCTTCTCGACGAGCTCCGCGGCCTCCGCGTAGGCGACCATGTCCGCGCCGAGCGCCGCCTCGATGACGCTGTGGAAGCCGATCTTCCTGAGCCCCGTCACGACCTGCCCGGTCTTGGCGTAGCTGAACTGGGAGGAGATCGACGGCGCCACGACCGCGTAGACCTTGTATTTCGTGTTGTTCTCGCTGTCCCGCATGAGCGTCAGCGCGTCGAGCAGGAACGACTTGTCGACGATCGCGCCGAACGGGCACTGGTAGACGCAGGCGCCGCAGGAGATGCACTTGTCGTTGTCGATCTTCGCGGAGTTGTCCCGGTGCATGCTGATCGCGCCGATTTTGCAGGCGTTCTCGCACGGGCGGGTGTACTTCATGATCGCGGTGTAGGGGCAGGCGGTCGCGCACTTGCCGCACTCAATGCACTTCTCCTGGTTGATGCGCGCCTTGCCGTCGCGCACCTCGATCGCGCCCGTCGGGCAGGCATGCTCGCAGCGGTGCGCGATGCACCCGCGGCAGGCCGAGCCCACGTGGTAGCGGTTGACCGTGCACTCGTCGCAGGCGATGCGCAGCACTTCGATGGCGTTGGGGTTTTCCCTGTCGCCGCCCATCGCCATGTGGATCCGCTCGGTGATGATCGCGCGCTCCTTGTAGACGCAGCAGCGCATGGTCGGCTTGGGACCGGGGGCGATGTCCAGCGGGATGTCCCGGTAGGCGCTCTCCAGCTTCCCCTGGTCGAAGTGCTCGACGACCCCCTTGAGGACCTTGTATTTCAGCATCTGGACGTTGGTGTCGAAATTGCGTTCGGTAATTTGCATCTGTTACCCTCCATTGACGCGGCTGGCCGCGGGTTTGATCATCTAATAGTAGCTCACCTTTACCGTCTTGCCCATCAGCTCGAGGTATTTGGCGAGGTCTTCGATCAGCCGCAGCTTGATCGAAAGATCGATCGGCATATCCGGGTTCTGGTGGGCCGGGTTCATCGCCCGCCCCACGAAGAGATTCACGTCGGTCGCGCTCTCAAAGAGCATCTGCGCGATCAGCGAGGCGCCGTCCTTCTTGCCGATCCATTCGCTGTAGGTGTCGGTGCCCGACGAATACCGCCGCGCGAGCTCGACGACGTGCTTCATCGTGAGCACCCCCTCGGTGCAGAGGTCCACGCCCTCGATAAAGCCGATCGGCGGGATCTCCGGGTCGAGGTAGTCGAGGCAGGTCCTGACAGACGTTTTCAGGTATTTGGCCACGATCGTCGAGGTCGTGCCCCCGCAGACGATCGTCTTGCCCCCCTGGCCGAAGAAGAGCCGCATGATCTTTTCGTCGTCCTCCGGGTTGACCGGCGGGCCGATCATCAGGTTGACGGGCTGCCGCTCGCGGATGCGCAGCGCGGCCACCGTCGTGTCGTCGCCCGGCTTGCCCATGTAGAGGTCGCGGCAGGCGTCGCTGACGAGCCCGGCCACCGCCTTGGCCGACATGGCCGCGTTGTAGTGGGCCTCGAGGTATTCGACGACGTTCTGCCGTTCCCAGCCGAAGTTGAGCGACTGACCCACCCCCGCGTGGATGACGCCGTCGCTCATCGCGACGAACACGTCCCCCAAACGGGCGGGGAACCGGGATTCGTAGATCTTCTTGCCCGCGATCGTCTTCTCGGTCCGCTCGTAGTCGACGCTTTTGCCGTCCCGCAGCATGATCACGTCGGGGTTGTCGTACTGGATGAGGGAGACCTCGTCCCCGTGCACCTTGATCACCGTGAAGGTCGCATAGGCCACCTGGCGCACCGAACAGACGGGCAGCGTCTGCGCGATCGTCGTCACGCAGTCCTCCACCGTCATGTCGCTGTCCATCATCGTGGCGATGATCTTGGAGGTGAGGGTCGAGAGGATGTTCGCCTTGACGCCGCTTCCCAGCCCGTCGGCCAGCACCATCGTGAAGTCGCCGCTCGAGTTGTTCTTCACCTCGACGCGGTCGCCGCACAGCTGCTCGCCATACTTGTTGAGGCTGATGTAGCCGTTTTCCATAAACAGTTTTTCCATGGCTACTCGTCCTCCGAGAGCACGGTGTTCTTGATCTTGGTCAGCGCGATCTTCGTCTCGGCGGTCGTTTCGCCCAGCAGCGACGCGATGTCCTGGACGATGCGCATCTGCTTTTCGATCACCTTGTCGGTGATGTCGATCGTCTGGGCGCGGCGCTCGATGTACTTCTCCCTGCGCGCCTGCTCCGCCGTGATGTCCTTGAAGATGCCGAACAGGCAGTGGTGGTCCGCGTCGCGCACCACCGTCAATTCGACGTGCTTGTCGAGGTCCGCCAGGTACATCTTCTTGTCGATCACGTCGTTGCCCGTCTCAAGCACATCCTGGAAGTCGGTCGGGTCGAGCAGGTCGATCACGTCCCTGCCGATCGCGTCCTTCGACTTGGGGATGTTGAAGAGGTGGCAGGCGGACATGTTCATCCGCTGGACGGTCAGCCTGTCGTCGAGCACGAGGATCGCGTTGGGCGACACCGCGAACACGTTGTTGGAGAAGCTCTCCGCGTTCTCCAGCAGGTAGGGCAGGCACATCGTGATGTCCGCCTTGCCGTTGTAGACCGCCTTGGCCTTGTCGCGGCAGGTCGGGTAGCCGCACGAGCCGCAGTTGAGCTCATCCTCCGGCTTCTGCTTACCCATGCGCGCGAGGATGTCCGTAATCGCCGCCGCGGGCGGGTCGGGCTCGTGCACGAACTCGTTGGGGATGTGCCGGTGCAGGCCGAAACCGCAGGCAATGTCGAAGTCGGGCTTTTTGTCCTCGTCCGGCTGCGCGAATTCGTCCACCCGCACCCGGCTGTCGAGCAGGTTCTCCTGGTAGGCCCGCGCCGCGGGCCCGTTGATGCAGCTGCCCTCGCAGGCGCTCATCTCGACGAAGTACCCCTTGAGGCCGCCGCGCTCGATCGCCTCGATCGCGCGCACGCAGTTCTCCACCCCGTCGACCGCGAGGTACTTGTAGCCGGTACCGCGCGTGTGCATGCACTCGATGATGCCGCCCGTGCGCGGGAAGAAGCGGGAGGCGCGTCCCTCCCGCTCCGCCACAGGAGCGGGCGCGACCTCGATGTGCCGCATCTGGAACCACTGCACGAGCTCGTCGAAGGTGAGCACGCAGTCTATGTAGCCGGGGACCTTCTGCATCTCGTCCTTTTTGGAGATGCAGGGACCGATGAATACGACGTAGGCGTCGGGATATTCCTCCTTGATGAGCTTCGCGCTGGCCATCATCGGGGAGATCACCGGCGCGATGCAGGGGATGACCGCCGGGAAATACTTCTGGATCAGGGTGACGACCGTGTGGCAGCAGGAGGAGATGACGACCTCCTGCCTGTGGTCGCGGATGAGGTTTTCATATTCGCTCTTGACGATGTAGGCGCCCTCGGCGGTCTCCCGCGCGGCGAACATCCCGAGCTTTTTGAGATAGCCCTCCATCTCTTCGATTCCCGAGACGGGGAACTCGCTGATGAACGAGGGGGCGAGCGTAGCGATGACCCGTTTGCCGGAGCCCACCGCCCCGATGACCTCGGTCAGGTCGCTGCGCACGCGCTTCGCATTCTGCGGGCAGACCACGACGCACCGTCCGCAGAGGATGCACTCCTCCGGAATGATCTTCGCCTGATTGTCGGCGAAACGGATCGATTTGACCGGACAGGAGCGGATGCACTTGTGGCAGTTTTTGCAGTTGGCCTTTTTGAGGCTCAGTATATCGGTCATTGCGGCTGCAGCTCCTTCACAACCTTATCGATGAAAACTTCCCGGGCGTTGTCGGTGTTGAGCCCGGTGACGATCTCGTCATCCACCTTGATCGTCACGCCGTGCTGGCAGTGGCCGAGGCAGAAGGACGCGTTCAGGCTCACCTGGTCCTCCAGCTTGTATTCCGCGATCAGGTCCTTGAACGCGTTGATGATGTTGTAAGAGCCTTTGAGATGGCACGAGCTTCCGATGCAGACGTAAATTTCCATGTCGTTTCCTCCGGTTCTTGTTTTCCCGGCGGGGCCGCGGTTTCGTTCCCCTTTTTCCTCCCGGCGGCCCCATCCGTTTTCTTTCTATAAGAATACTACATTTCCGTTCTTTTTTCAATGTGTTAATTCTTTAACAATATGTAAAATCCATCGATTTTTTTGTCATTTCATCCAAATCCTCCCGTTTTCAGCAGTTTGCGCCGTTCCCTGTAGTCGGGCATCCACTTTGCCATCTCCGCGTGGAACCCCGCCTGGTGGTCGGGATACAGGAAGTGCACGTACTCGTGCAGCAGCACATATTCCACCGCCGCCCGCGGTTTTCCCATCAGCTGCTTATTGAGCGTGATGCGGTTTTTCGCCGGGTAGCACACCCCCCAGCGGCTCTTCATCCACCGCACCCGCAATTCCGGCTTGCCCGGCAGCAGGTGCGCGAAGAGCGGGTAGATCCGGTCGCTCACCGCCGTGAACGCCTCGAGGCATTCCGCGTCGGTGTACGCCTCCCGCGCGGCCTCGGCCTCCTCCGCGCGGGCCGCCAGCCGTTCCCGCGCCCGTGCGACCCACGCCGCACGGCCCGCGACAAACCCGTCGATCTCGCGCAGCGGAGTCCTCCGGGGCGCGGAAACGCGCACCGTCCCGTCGGCGCGCACCCGCAGATTGAGGTTTTTGACCCCTTTCCGGGTCAGCTCGTATTCCACGCCGCCCGCCGTCCGCGTCATCCGGGCCCCTCCTAATTGAGGGTGCAAAAGCCGTACTCCTCGATCGGGTCGAGCTTCTGCACCGTCACGTTTTGCACCTCGCTGTAGTGGTTTCCGCGCCGCACCGCCGCCGCAAACGCCTCCACCGCGTCGGGCGCGCCCTGGACCTCCATGTCCACCGCGCCGTCCTCCCGGTTGCGCACCCAGCCGGTGAGCCCCAGCCCGCGCGCCGTATAGCTGACATAGTAGCGGAAGCCCACCCCCTGCACACAGCCCTCGGCCAGCAGGTAAAGCCTCATCTTTTTCGCCACGGGCGACGCCCCCTTTCCGGTGATCCCCATCGATTTTACCGCAAATGGGCGCGGTTGTCGAGGGGGCGGCGGCTGGCCGCCGGCGGTTTTCGATTTTCCGCTCATCAAGCGGCAGAGTTGCCGGGTCCCGCCCCGG
>NZ_CABUCJ010000111.1 GCF_902490045.1 uncultured Anaerotruncus sp. | reverse complement strand
CCATCCGGAACGCCCGGCCTTTTTGACGCGTCCTCCCGGGGGCTTCCGCACGGCGGCATCCCCGGTTCGGGCGTTTCCGCCAAGAGGCCTCCGCTATTCTTGTGCAGGCTGTCCGTTGACAGGGAACCGCGGGACGTGTAAGATAAACACGGACGCCAAACGTTTTCGCGAAAACGTTTGGCACGCTGAAAACGCGCGCGGAAAGGGGGAAGCAGAGCGTGAGCATCCGCGAAATCGCCCGCATGACGGGGCTTTCGATCACCACCGTGTCCCACGCGATCAACGGGACCCGCCCCGTATCGGAAAAGAGCCGCCGGCTCGTCGAGGAGGCCATCCGCAGGACCGGCTACAGGCCCAACCTCGCCGCCCGGGCGCTCAAGACCCAGAAATCCAACATCATCGCGCTGATCATCCCCTCCACCGAGCCGGGCAACTCGACCAACTGCTTTTTCTTCGACGTGCTCGGCGGCGTCAAGGACACCCTCCAGCGGCGAGGCTACGACCTGATCGTCTCCACCTATTCCGAGCGCAGGTCGGATATCCGGCTGGACAGCGTCTCGGTGCTCAAAAAGAGCTGGATCGACGGACTCCTGCTCGTCCCCAACAGCCGCCACAGCCGCTACGACGAGCTGCTCGCGGGCGTCGACCTGCCCACCGTCCTGCTCGACCGCAGGCTCGACGGCTGCGGCCTGCCGCTCGTCTGCTGCGACAACGAATCCGCCGCCGAACAGGCCGCCGGCCTGCTGGCCGATTCGGGACGCGCGCGCATCGGCTACCTCGGCGGCCCGCAGGACCTTTCGACCGCCTATGACCGCTATGCCGGCTACCGGAAGGCGCTCGAAAAACGCGGGCTTCCCCTCGACCCCGGCCTCGTCCGCACAGGGCTCGACTATTCGATCGAGGCGGGGTCGGACGCGGCCCGCGAGCTCGTCGAGCGGGGAGCGGACGCCGTCTTCGCCGCCAACAGCGTGCTGACGATGGGCCTGGTCAAATACCTGGGCGGGGCGGGAATCGCCATTCCGGACCGGGTGGCGGTCGTCGGGTTCGACGACTACGACTGGACCGAGATCGCGAACCCGCCGATCACGGCGGTGCGCCAGAGCGCCTTTGCGATGGGCGCGCGGGGGGCGGAGATGCTGATCGAACGCATCGAGGGACGCGAGCCGCCCGAACGGACGGTCATCCTGCCCGCCGGGCTGACCCTGCGCGAATCCCACGGTCCCGCGCGGCCGTGACGTCATTTTGTTGATAGGACCAACTTGATAAAGGAGATGCAGCTATGTACAAAAAACCGAAAATCCTCGTGGTCGGCAGCTTCATGATGGACCTCATCGTCTCCACCGGCAGGTTTCCGAATTCGGGGGAGACGGTGATCGGCAAGAGCTTCAACACCGCCTCGGGCGGCAAGGGCGCCAACCAGGCGGTCCAGGCCGCGCGGCTGGGCGCCGACGTGACGATGGTGGGCAAGGTGGGCGACGACGGCTTCGGCCGCGAGATGACCGCCTCGGTGGCCGCCAGCGGCATCCACACCCAGCACATCCTGGCCGACCCGGACCACGCCTCCGGCGTGGGCAGCATCACGCTCGAGGTCGAGGAGGGCCAGAAGAGCCGCAACCGCATCATCGTGGTGCCGGGCGCGAACATGGCGATCACGCCGGAGGAGGTCGCCTTCCTGAAGGAGGAGATCGCCGCCTACGACATGGTCATGCTCCAGCTCGAAATCCCGATGGAGATCAACGAGCTCGTGGCGAAATACGCCTATGAGCAGGATGTCCCGGTCATGCTCAACTCGGCGCCCTCCGCGCCGCTTTCGGCGGAGCTGCTCTCCCACCTGAGCTACATCTCCCCCAACGAGCACGAGGCCGCCGACCTGACGGGCATCGAGATCCGCAAGCAGGGCAAGGAGGTCAACCGCGCCGACGTGGACGCGGCGGTCCAGGCGCTGCTCGCCAAGGGAGTGCAGAACGTCATCATCACGCTGGGCAGCTCGGGCGCGGTCGTCGCGAACGCGCGGGAGAGCCACTACTGCCCCTGCATCGACGTGGTGGAGGTCAAGGACCCGACCGCCGCGGGCGATTCGTTCGTGGGCGCGTATACGACGGCGGTCTGCGCGGGCCTCACCCCGGCGCAGGCGCTCGAATTCGCCAGCTACGCCGCGACGATCACCGTCTCCAAAATGGGCGCGCAGCCCTCTCTGCCGACCCTCGGCGAGGTGGTCGCGCTGATGAAGGAGCAGAAGTTCGACAGCTTCGACCTGTCGGTGCTCGACGTGCTCAAATAGTCCGGAAACAGAATTTACGATAAAGGAGCGACAACAGCTTGAAACAGGAATCCATTCAGGCGATGCGCGATTTCACCGCCAAAGCGCGCGAAGCGTTCGACCGGTTTGCCGACGGCGTGGAGGACGCCGAATACGTCAAGGCGGCGGAGATCATCCTCGCCTCCCGGCAGAAGGGCGGCCGCCTGCACATCACCGGCATCGGCAAGCCCGGCCACGTCAGCGGCTACGGCGCGTCGCTGCTCTCCTCCACCGGCACCCCCACCTATTTCCTGCACGGCACCGAGGCGGTGCACGGCTCCTGCGGGCAGCTCCTGCCGGGCGACGTGGTGATCTGCATCTCCAACAGCGGCGAGACCGCCGAGATGAAAACGACGGTCACCGCGATCAAAAATAACGGCTGCGAGGTGATCGGCGTCTCGGGCAATCCCGATTCGTGGCTGGCCAGACAGAGCGCCGCGCACCTCTTCGCGGGCGTGTGCTGCGAGGGCGGCCCCCTCAACCGCGCGCCCCGTGCCTCGATCCTCGCGGAGAACTTCGTGCTCCAGCGGCTGAGCGTGCTTTTGCAGGCGGACCGCGGGCTTGACCCGAAGCAGTATGTCAAGTGGCATCCGGGCGGGACGCTCGGCCAGCTCCGTGACAACGAAAAATAACCGACAGGAGGCAAGCGCCATGCTGAAAAGCGGCTGTATCAACCCGGAAATCATGAAGGCGATCTCCCTCTGCGGCCACGGCGACCAGATTCTGATCGCGGACGGCAACTACCCGCTCGACGCCAAAACGGGCGGCGCGCACAGGGTCTACCTGGGACTGACGGCGGGCGTCCCCGAGGTCACGCAGGTGCTCGAGACGCTGCTCCAGAACATCAACGTGGAAAAGGCGGAGGTCATGCTGCCCGAGGACGGCAGCACCCCCGAAATTTTCGCCGACTTCACCCGCCTGCTCGGCGGGATGGCGCTCGACGGGCTCGACCGCTGGGCCTTCTACGGCGCCTGCTGCGAGCCGAAGGTCCGGCTGGCGATCTCCACCGGCGAAAAACGCGTCTTTGCAAACATCCTGCTCACCGTGGGGGTCGCGTGACCGCCCGGTGCAAAAAAGATAAAAACCGCGCGGACAGGGCTGTCCGCGCGGTTTTTTTACACGCTTCCGGTTGAATTTTGCGCTGTGTTGTGCTACCATTGGAAAGATCAAAATCTGATGTTTCGAGGTTTTTTCCATGGCAAAGGATTCCCGCAGAACCCTGCGCGCCGCGCTCACCGCGACGGCGCCTGTCTTTTTTGGCTACATCTTTGTCGGCATGGCGTTCGGCCTGCTGCTCCAGAAGGCGGGCTACAACGCCCTGTGGGCGTTCGGATGCAGCCTGACCGTCTACGCCGGGTCGATGCAGTTCGTGCTCGTCGAACTGCTCACCGGCTGGGTGGGTCTGGCGCAGACGGCGGTCGTCACCCTCGCCGTGCAGGCGCGCCACGCCTTTTACGGGCTCTCCCTCATCGACAAGTTCAAGGGCCTGGGGAAGGTCAAGCCCTACCTCGTCTTCGCGCTCACCGACGAGACCTACTCGCTGCTCTGTTCGGTCAAGGTCCCCGAGGGCTGTGACCGCGGGAAATTCTACCTGCTGATCTCCGCCCTCAACCAGAGCTACTGGATCGTGGGCGGGGTGCTTGGCGCGACGATCGGCGAGCTGGTGCCCTTCAACTCGACGGGCATCGACTTTGCGATGACCGCCCTCTTCATCGTCATCTTTGTCGAGCAGTGGCTCACCGCCAAAAGCCACATCCCCGCCCTCGTGGGGATCGCCTGCGCGGCGGCCTGCCTGCTTTTGTTCGGCACCGGCGGCTTCCTGCCGCCCGCGCTCCTGCTGACCGTCGCGGTGCTCATCGCCGGCCGCCGCACGATCGAACGGAAAATCGGCCCGCCGGCGGAGGAATCCGCCGGGGACGCGCCGGATGGAAAGGAGGCGCCGGAATCATGCCGCTGAGTCCGCTTCAGGCGATTGCCGTCATCGCGACGGTCGTCGCCGTCACCGTCTGCTGCCGCGCGCTGCCCTTCCTCGTCTTCCGCGACGACCGCCCCGTCTCGGGCCTGGTCGTCTACCTCGGGCGCATCCTGCCCTTCGCGATCATTTCGATCCTCGTCATCTACTGCCTGCGGAACACCCGCTTTACCGCCGCGCCCTTCGGCGCGCCCGAGATCATCGCCGTGGTCCTGGCCGCCGCCATCCACGTCTGGAAGCGCAACAACCTGCTCTCCATCGGCATCTCGACCGCCGTCTACATGTTTCTGCTGCAGGTCGTGTTCGTCTGATCTTCCGCGCCGCCTCCATGCCAGGCCGGCGGGCGGGTGCGGGCGCCTCCCGCAAGGCGCGGTAAAAACGTCTATCCATTGCGGGTTCATTTTTTACGGAGCGCCGCGCTTTGCCTGAACCAAAAGCTTTGAGGGTTTCCAAAGGGAACTTTCTCGAAAGTTCCCTTTGGGCTTTTCAAACCGGCGCGAATGTGCTATGATAGTTGAGTTGAATACAGTTGTGTGTCATTGGCGCACAGTTTAAAGGAGATTGGTTTCGATGGATTACATCAGCACCCGCGACAGCGGACACCGCGTCAGCGCGGCGCAGGCGATCGTGTCGGGGCTTTCGCCCGACGGCGGCCTCTTCCTGCCCGAAAGCCTGCCGCAGTTCTCCCTTGCGGAGATCGAGGCGATGGCAAAGACCGGCTACGCCGGCCGGGCCGTCGCCGTGCTCTCCCGCTTCCTGACCGATTTTTCCGAAGAGGAGCTGCGCGGCTACGTCTCGCGCGCCTACGCGCCGGAGAAGTTTCCGCCCCGAGCGGTCGCGCCGGTCGTCCGGCTCGACGAAAACGCCCATATCCTCGAGCTTTTCCACGGCCCGACCTGCGCCTTCAAGGATTTCGCGCTGCAATTGCTGCCCTTCCTGCTGACCGCCTCGCTGCGCAAGACCGGCTGCGACAAAAGGGTCGTCATCCTCGTGGCCACCTCGGGCGACACGGGCAAGGCCGCGCTCGAAGGGTTTGCCGACGTGCCGGGCGCCAAAATCTGCGTCTTCTATCCCGACGGCGGCACCAGCAACATCCAGCGCCTCCAGATGACCACGCAGGCGGGGGAGAACGTCATGGTTTTCGCCGCCGAGGGCAATTTTGACGACGCCCAGAACGGCGTCAAGCGGATCTTCACCGACCGTGCCTACGCCGAGGAGCTCGCGGGCAAGGGGTACATCCTCTCGTCGGCCAATTCGATCAACTGGGGGCGGCTCGTCCCGCAGATCGCCTACTACTTCTCCGCCTACTGCGAGCTGCTGAACGCCGGGGAGCTGAAGCCCGGCGACCCGATCAACATCGTGGTGCCCACCGGCAATTTCGGCAACATCCTGGCGGCCTATTTCGCCAAGCACTGCGGCCTGCCGGTTAAAAAGCTCGTCTGCGCCTCCAACAGGAACAACGTCCTCACCGACTTCATCACGACGGGGACCTACGACCGCAACCGCGGCTTCTTCGTCACGGCCTCCCCCTCGATGGACATCCTCATCTCCTCCAATCTCGAGCGCCTGCTCTATCTGCTCTGCGGACGGGACGACAAGGTCCTGCGCGGCTATATGGAGGAGCTTGCCAACACGGGGAAATACACGGTCGGGGCGGACGTCCTCGCAAAGCTGCAAAGCGAATTTGCGGCGGGCTGCGCCGACGACGCGGCGACCGCCGCGGCCATCCGCACCGCTTACCGGGAGACGGGATACCTCTGCGACACCCACACCGCGGTGGCGGTGGACGTCTACCGGAATTACGCCGCCAAAACCGGCGACCGGACGCCGACAGTCATCGCCTCCACCGCGAGCCCCTTCAAATTCGCGAACAGCGTGCTGCCCGCGGCCTTTGACACGGCTGCGGACGGCGGAGATTTCGCCCTGCTGGCAAAGCTGTCGGAGCTCTCGGGACAGCCCGCGCCTCAGGCGCTCGCGGGCCTTCAGGACAAAACCGAGCGGTTTACCGCGACGGTCGAGCCCGCAAGGATGAAGGACGCCGTAAGCGGCTGGCTGGGCGTTTGAGCGCCCCATTTTGACAGGACGGGTGATCGTATGAAATATGTGGTAATGCTCGGCGACGGCATGGCGGACCGCCCCGTCCCCGAGCTGGGCGGCAAAACCCCGCTCGAAGCGGCGGTCAAGCCGCATATGGATTTCCTTGCGCAGCACGGCACCGTGGGCATGGCGCGCACCGTTCCCGAGGGGATGCCCCCCGGTTCGGACACCGCCAACCTCTCGGTGATGGGCTATGATCCCAAAATCTACTACAGCGGCCGCTCTCCGCTCGAAGCGGTGAGCATGGGCATCCCGCTCGCGACGGACGACGTGACCTTCCGCTGCAACCTCGTGAACCTCTCGGAGGAGGGGGCGCTCGAGGACGCGACGATGGTCGACTACTCGTCCGATGAGATCACGACGGCCGAGTCGACCGAGCTTGTAAACTTCCTGAACCGGGAGTTCCACACCGAAGCGCGCGACCTCTATCCGGGCATCAGCTACCGCCACTGCCTTGTGCTGCGCCGCGCCGAAACGGGCACCGACTGCACCCCGCCGCACGACATCTCGCTGAAGCCCGTCCGGGAGTACCTCCCGAAGGGCCGCTACGGCGGGCAGCTGCTCGATCTGATGAAACGCTCCTACGCGCTGTTGCGCGACCATCCGGTCAACCGGGCGCGCGCCGCGCGCGGCCTGCGCCCCGCCAACTGCTGCTGGTTCTGGGGCGAGGGGACGCGTCCCGCGCTCTCCTCCTTTGAAGAGCGGTTCGGCGTGAAAGGCGGCGTCATCTCCGCCGTCGACCTCATCAAGGGAATCGGCATCTGCGCGGGGCTCCGCAGCGTCGACGTGCCCGGCGCGACCGGCAATGTCGACACCAACTTCCAGGGCAAGGCGGAAGCGGCGATCGAGCTGCTGGAAAACGGCTGCGATTTCGTCTACATCCATGTGGAGGCGCCTGACGAATGCGGCCACCGCCGCGAGGTGGAAAACAAGGTCCGGTCGATCGAGCTGATCGACCGGGAAATCCTCGGACGGCTGCTGCCCGCGCTGCAAAAGCGCGGGGAGGACTATGCCGTCCTGCTGATGCCCGACCATCCGACGCCGCTGTCCATCCGCACCCACAGCAGCGACCCGGTGCCCTTCGTCCTCTACCGCAGCGACCGCGAATCGCCGCTGCACGCAAGCGCCTACACCGAGGCGCTCGCCGCGAAGACGGGGCTTTTCATCCCCGAGGGGCACCGCCTGATGGAGAAGCTCCTCCTCGACGAACGCATCTGAAATTTTCCGGAAAAGCGGTTGACAAGCCAGATTCCCGATGATATAATAATCAAGCACGATTGTTCAGAATCGTGCTGATATGCGGGTATGGCGGAATTGGCAGACGCGTTAGATTCAGGTTCTAATGGTCGCAAGGCTGTGCAGGTTCAAGTCCTGTTACCCGCACCA
>NZ_CABUCJ010000110.1 GCF_902490045.1 uncultured Anaerotruncus sp. | reverse complement strand
TTACGGCATGTCGTCGGCGGGAAAACGGATGCCGCACTGCCGCCGCGCCTCGTCCAGCAGCTCCATCGCGGCGAGCGACCGGCGGCGGTGGGGGGCCTCCCCGCGGCCCGTTTCAGCCATTTCGAGGAACGCTTCCAGCTCGTACCGCATATCGTGCTCCGCCGTTTCCACCGGGAGGGGCTTTTCCCCCTGCCCGCCCCGCAGAGAGAGCCGGATATCCCCCAGGTGGCTGATGTCCCCGAGGAAGATGCTGCCGTCCTCCCCCTGCAGCTCGCTGCGGTCGTCCATGCCGCTGATCTTCGAGTAGAGCAGTTCGGCGGTCATCCCCCCGTAGGACGCGAGGATGGTCCCCGCGCCGTCCACCCCGTTTTCGAGCTTCACGCAGGCCGCCTGAATCCGATCCGGCTCCCCGAAGAGGAGAAGCAGCAGATGCACGCAATAGACGCCGATGTCCATCAGCGCGCCGTTGGAAAGCGCGGGGTTGAAGGCGTTTTCGACGACGCCCGCGCGGAACCGGTCGTAGCGCGAGGAGTATTTGCAGAAGCTGAGCACCGCGCGGCGCATCCTGCCGATTCGCGGGAGCGCCTCGCGCAGCTGCCCGAGGGAGGGCAGGAACGCCGGGCGCATCGCTTCCAGAAGCAACGCCCCGCCGTCGTCCGCGGCGGCGTACATCTCCCGCAGCTCCCGCGCGTTGGAGGCGGCGGGCTTTTCGCAGAGCACGTGCTTTCCGGCGCGGAGCATCTCCACCGCCTGCGCGCGGTGCAGGGCGTTGGGGCTCGCGATGTAGACCGCGTCCACCTCCGAGCAGGCGGCCAGCTCGTCGAGTTCGGTGAAGACCCGGGGCGCGCCCCACTTCGCGGCGTACTCCCTCCCGCGCGCTGCCGTGCGGGAGCAGACCGCCTCCAGCCGGAATCCCGGGACCTCTCCCGCGGCCGTCAGGAGCCGGTCGGTGATAAAATTGGTGCCGATAACAGCAAATCGCATGACGAGTTCCCCCTGTCTTTTCTTCGATTCTCTTACACTGTACCGCATTTCCCCGGGAATTCCAATCCCCTCCGCGCAATTTTGTCCGGAGATTTGATACCGGGGCCGATAGGTGGTATGATAGGGACAACACATTGAGGGGAGTGACCGGGGTGTTCGAGGAACTGCGGACCTTTGTGGAGGTTGCGGAGAGCAAAAACTTTACGCGCACGGCGCAGAAGCTGAATTTTTCCCAGCCCACCATCAGCCAGCAGGTCAAAAAGGTGGAGATCTTCTTCGGCGGGACAAGCCTGCTCACCCGTTCCGCCGTTTCCCGGCAGATCGAGCTGACCGAGGCGGGCGAGGCGGTCTACCGCTGCGCCAAAAAGGTGCTGGGTACCCTGGAGGACGCCTTCGGGGAGCTCGACCGCATCCGGCGCAGCGCCGCCGTCCGGCGGCTGGAGATCGGCGCGAGCATGACGATCGGCGACCACATGCTCCCCAGGGTCCTGGCGGCTTTCTGCGGGCGGTATCCCGACGTGCGCGCGGGGGTACTCGTCGGCAACACCCGCGAGATCTGCGACGCGCTCGAGGAAGGGCGGATCGACGTGGGGCTCATCGAGGGGCGGGACATTCTCCACAGCTTCCAGCGCACCGACTTCTACACCGACCACCTCGTGCTCGCCGCCTCCCCCGCCCTCGCGCGGGAGCTCGGCGACGCCAGCCCCGGCAGGCTGGGCAGGCTTCTGTGGATCACCCGCGAGCAGGGGTCCGGCACCGAGCAGTACCTCGACAGCTTCATCTCCTCCAACCACATCCGCGTGGAAAACCGCATCGAATACAACTCCAATTTCGCCATCAAGGAGGTCGTCAAGCGGGGGCTCGGCGTCTGCTTCCTCTCCCGGCTCGTCATGCTCGACGAGTTGCGCACCGGCGAGCTGGTCGAGCTGCCCGTCCGGAGCTCCTACACCCGCGACTTCTCCTACATCCTCCCGGACAACCGTCCCCTTCCCGATGCCATCGGGGCCTTTCTGGACGTTCTCGGCGAGGTCTGCGCCTCCTTTTCGGAGGGCTGAACGGCGTCGAAAAAGCCTCCCGCGCGAATGCGCGGGAGGCTTTTTCCGGTTCATCCGTTATTTCTGCGGGCCCGCCTTGGGGTGCTCGGAAAGCGGGATCACGTTGATCTGCGCGCGGTACTCGGTCTCGGTCCACAGGATGCGCTGCGCCACCGTCGCCTCGGGGTTCAGCGTGACGCCCTCGAGCATCATCTCCTTGAACCTGTCGTAGCCGGCCATATCGATCAAATGGCCGCCGTGCATGTAGACGGGCTGGTGGTCCAGCACCCAGGCGGAAAACTTCTGCCAGTTGCCGATGACCGCGAGCAGGACGTCCTCGGTGACCCAGTTGAGGAAGGTCTTGCCCATGCGGGGGGACTGCTTGCCCGTGCGCCCGCCCACCAGCACGCGGAAGAACTTGGTGGGCTTGCGGGTCCACGCGCCCGCGGGGCAGACGGTCGCGCACTCGCCGCACCCGACGCAGCAGCAGGTGTCCTTGGCGATCTTTTTGTCCTCGGTGAAGGAGAGCACGCCGGTCGCGTGCTTTTTGCACGCGTCGATGCACATGCCGCAGCCGATGCACCGCTCGTAGTGGTAGACCATCTTGGAGATGCCGACGATGCCGAAATCGTTGAAGTGGCCCTTGCCGCAGTCGTTCGGGCAGCCCGAGAGGGACATCTTGATGTGGTAGTGGCTCGGGAAGACGAGCGGCTCCAATTTGCGGGCGAGGTCCTGGGTGTTGTAGTTGGCGAGGATGCAGTGGGTGTTGCCGATGCAGGCCATGATGTTGCGGGAACCGATCGTCGGGTAGCCCGCGTCGGTCTCCATCTCCACGCCGCACATATCGCACTCGACCTCCTCGAGGTACCGGGATATGTAGTCGTTGACCGCCGGGATGTCCTCGTATTTGACGCCCGGCACGTTGAGGGTGTGGCGCATGCCGACATGGAAATTGCCGTTGCCCCACGTCTGGCAGATATACTGGACCCGCTCGAGGTGCTTTGCGTGGATCATCGAACCGGGCACCCGTAGCTGGAGCATGAACTCTCCCGGCACCTTCGACTGCCGCCAGCAGTTCTTCTGGAGTTTTTTAACGTTGATATCCTGATTCATCCGCTTGCTCCCTCCTCAATCCAACAGGTCTTTGGCGACCGTATAGTTGAATACGGGGCCTTCCAGGCAGACATAGGTCTCGTCAATGCGGCAGTGCCCGCATTTGCCCACGGCGCAGGACATCTTGCGCTCGAAGGAGACCCAGATCTTTTCGTCCGGGATGCCGAGCTTTTTACATTCCAGGCCGCAGAAGTGCATCATGACGGGAGGCCCGACGATGATCACCGCGTAATTTTCCCCGAAGGAGTCGAACGGCACCTTTGGGATGTGCGTGGTGACAAGCCCCGTCTCCCACCCCTCGCAGACCTGGCAGTCGAGGGTGTAGGTCGTGCGGAACTTCTCCGCCCAGCGCTTCAGGTCGGGGCGGAAGAGGATGCAGTCCTCGTTTTTGTAGCCGCAGACGAGGTCGACGCTCTTGACGAAATCCGGCTCGGCGGCGCATTTGTTGAGCAGGCTGCGCACCGGCGAGACGCCCGTGCCGCCCGCGACGACGACAAGGTGTTTTCCGCGCAGCTCGTCGACCGGCCAGCCCTTTCCGTAGGGGCCGCGCACGAAGAGCTCGTCTCCCGGCCGGAGGGAGAAAAGCTGGTCGGTCACCTTGCCGACCGAGCGGATGGTGAACTCCATCCATCCCTCCCCGAAATTGCTCACCGAGATGGGGCACTCGCCGACGCGCGGGAGGGAGAGCTGGAAGAACTGCCCGTGCTGGGGACGCATATCCGTCTCAATCCGGAAGGTGTATTCCAGATTGGTCTCCCGGACGATATCCAGAATCTTGTGGGGTTTTGGCATGACGGGATTGCTCATCGGTATCCTCCTTCTCTCACTGGCGTCCGGCGGCGGCGATCTCTTTGAGCGCGGCGGCCATCTTGTTGATGGTGGCGGGGAACGAGATGAACTTCGGGCATCTCGCGCTGCACCGCCCGCAGCCCACGCACATGTGGAAATCGCCGAAGCGGGCCTTGTAGTCGTGCACCTTATGCAGGACGCGGTAGCGCATCCGGTCGGCCGCCGTCGTGCGGAACTCGTGCCCGCCCGCCATGCAGTCGAAGCCCGCCACCTGGCAGGAGGCCGCCACGCGGCGGCGTTCGCCCGCGTGGGCGTTTTCGTCGTAGATTTTGTCCACCGTGGTGAAGCAGGTGCAGGTGCTGCACGCGACGGTGCAGCTTCCGCAGCTGATGCAGCGGTCGTTGAACTCCTGCCACATCGGATGCCTTTTGAGCTGGTTGAGCGCGTCCTTATTGGGAATCTCGGGAATTTCCACGGTGAAATCGTTTTGCTCGATGAACCGGACCTCGAACGGCTCCTCCCGGCTCCCCGCGAAATGGGGGGCCAGCTCCGGGTCGGGAACAGTGAAGAGCAGGCCGTTTCCATCGCGCCGGACGGCGGCGGAGTAGTCGTTCGTGCGGTTGGCACCCATCGAGACGCAGAAGCAGGTGTCCCACCCCCCGACGCACTCCATCATCACAAAGCGCACCCGGTCGCGCACCCGCTGATAGAACACGTCGGCGACGCCGCCGTTTTCCAGGTAGATCTTGTCCTGGTGCTCAAACGCGTTGATGTCGCAGGGGCGCAGGAAGATGAGGAGCTTTTTGCCGCCCGTGCGGCTTTCGCGGTATTCGTCCTCGGTAAAATAAAAAATGGTCTGGGTGATCGGGCTGACGACCTCCTTGGCCGAAAAGTCCGATTTGCGGTCCCAGACGATCTCTTCGGCCCGTTTCACCCGGTCGTACCGGACCAGGTCCGTGTCGGAATAACGGCCCTGTTTTTCAAACAGCTTCGGCGCGTAGATTTCATACTCCGCCGACAGTTTCCGGAAGAGCTCGTCTGCCTCCGGATAGCTCAAGCGATATCCCATCTGTTTTTATCCGCCTTTCCTCGTAGGATGGAGCGTCCCCGGACGGCACGGCTCCCTTTGTGAATAGTATAACATGGTTGACGGGACGCTTGCCAATTGAAAAAACGAATCGGGTGGATAGGGTTTGGCAATGGGAAAGGGCCGCCGCGGAAAACCGCGGCGGCCCTTTCCGGTTTCATTCAGTTTTTTTCCGCGCGGAAGAAATCCGCGATGCAGGCGGCCAGGGCGTCCACGTCCTCCTCCGTGTGCGCGTCCGAGAGGAAGAGGGCCTCGAACTGGCTGGGCGCGGTATAGATTCCCCGGTCGAGCAAAAACCGGAAGCAGCGCGCGAACCGCCCGGCGTCGGCCGCCTTCGCCGTCGTGTAATCGGTGACCGGGCCGGGTGTAAAAAAGAGGCAGGAGAGCGATCCCGCGCCCGTCACCGTGCAGCCGGGCGCGGCCTGCCGAAGTCCGGCGCGCAGCCTCAGCCCGAGGCTTTCGACATGCGTGTAGACCTCCGGGTGCTCCCGCAAAAAGCGAAGCTGGGCGAGCCCCGCCGCCATCGCGACCGGGTTGCCGCTGAGGGTTCCCGCCTGGTAGACGCTCCCCACCGGCGCGACCCGCTCCATGATCTCCCGCCGCCCGCCGTAGGCGCCCACCGGCATCCCCGCGCCGATGATCTTGCCGTAGGTGACGAGATCGGCCTCGACGCCGTACCGCTCCTGCGCGCCGCCGAACGCCAGCCGGAAGCCGGTGATCACCTCGTCGAAGATGAGCACCGCGCCGTTTTCGTCGCAGAGCCGCCGCAGCCCCTTCAAAAAGCCGTCGGCGGGTTCCACCACGCCCATGTTGGCGGCGACCGGCTCGACGATGACCGCCGCGATTTTCCCCGGATTCTCCGCGAAGAGCCCTTCGACGCTTCCGAGGTCGTTGTAAGCGGCGGTCAGCGTGTCCCCGGCGCAGGACGCGGGCACCCCCGCGCTGTCCGGCACCCCCGCCGTCATCACGCCCGAGCCCGCCTTCACAAGCATCGCGTCGCTGTGTCCGTGGTAGCAGCCCGCGAATTTGACGAGCTTGTCCCGCCCGGTGAAGCCGCGCGCCGCGCGCACCGCGCTCATGACCGCCTCGGTACCCGAATTGACCATCCGTACCATCCCGACCGACGGGACCGCCCCGCAGACGAGCTCCGCCATCTCCACCTCGCGTTCGGTCGCCGCGCCGAAGCTGAGGCCGTCCTTCACCGCGCGCTCGACCGCCTCACGCACCGCCGGGTGATTGTGCCCGAGAATCATCGGCCCCCACGAGCCGACGTAATCGGTGTATTCCCGGCCGTCCGCGTCGTAGATTTTCTGCCGGTCGGCGCGGGAGATAAAGCGCGGGGCCAGCCCCACCGAGCCGAACGCCCGCACCGGGCTGTTGACCCCGCCGGGAATGACCGCTTTCGCCCGCGCGAACAGCTCCTCCGAACGCCCCATCAGCCGATCCTCCCCTCGTCGATCCAGCCCGCGAGCTCCTTGGCATAGTAGGTGATGAGGATGTCCGCGCCCGCGCGGAAGACCGACACCGCCGCCTCGCAGGCGACCGCCGCCTCGTCGATCAGCCCCGCCTTCCCCGCCGCCCGGATCATCGCGTATTCCCCGCTGACGCTGTAGGCCGCCAGCGGCAGATCGAACCGCGATTTGACCTCCCGCACCACGTCGAGGTAGGAGAACGCGGGCTTCACCATCAGGATGTCCGCCCCCTGCTCCACGTCGAGGGCCGCCTCCCGGACCGCCTCCCGGACGTTGTGGTAATCCATCTGATAGCCCCGCCGGTCGCCGAAGGCGGGCGCGGAGCCCGCCGCGTCGCGGAAGGGGCCGTAGAAGGCGGAGGCGTATTTGACCGCGTAGGACATGATCGGCGTGTCCGCAAAGCCCGCCCCGTCGAGCGCCCAGCGCAGCGCGAGAATCCGGCCGTCCATCATGTCGGAGGGCGCGACCATATCCGCGCCCGCCCGCGCGTGGGAGAGGGCGGTTTTGGCGAGCACCTCGAGGGTCCTGTCGTTGTCGACCTCGCGGCCGTTTAAAACGCCGCAGTGCCCGTGGGAGGTGTATTCGCACATGCACACGTCGGTGATGAGATAGAGTTCGGGGAAGTCCCGTTTGGCAAGCCGCAGCGCCTGCTGCACCGCGCCCTCGTCATCCCACGCGCCCGAACCGCATTCGTCCTTATGCGCGGGCAGGCCAAAAAGCAGCACGGCGGGCACCCCCGCATTCCGCACCTTCTCAAGCTCCGCGTGCAGCATGTCGGGGCTGTAACGGAACTGCCCGTCGAGCGAGGGGATCGGTTCGGCGATCCCCCTTCCCTCCTTGACGAAGATCGGGTAGACCAACGCGGATTTCGACACCCGCGTCTCCCGCACCAGCCCGCGGACGGCGGGGGTTTTCCGCAGCCTTCTCGGCCTCTCAATAAGCTCCATATCAATTGCGCTCCTTCTCGCTCAATTCCGTCATCCGCCTTGCCATCGCGTCGAGCGACGGCTCCGCGGCGATCTCCACCCGCATTCCGTATTCCCGCGCAGCCGCGGCGGTCGACTCCCCGATGCACACCGCGCAGACCCGCTGATAGTCCCGTTTCCCGAGCGTCTCCACAAACCCGCGGACGGTCGACGCGCTGGTAAACGCCACATAGTCGATCTCCCCCGCGTCGAGCAGCTCCGCCGCGCGCTCCGCGTCCGGGTGGGCGCAGCGCGTCTCGTAGAGCGGGAGGTCGTCATAGGAAATCCCCGCCGCGTCGAGCGCGCGCGTCAGGTCGGGCGAGCCCTCCCGCGCGCGGCAGATGAGCACCCGCTCCCCCGCGGCGCGTCCCG
>NZ_CABUCJ010000109.1 GCF_902490045.1 uncultured Anaerotruncus sp. | reverse complement strand
GTGAGGCGCACGCGCATCGGCTTGACCGATCGCGAGGTCAGTTGCGGTCTGGGGCCGCAACTGACGTGCGTCCTGAGGGCTCAACCTAGTCTCGGTTCTCCCAGCGTGTGGAGACGGAAGGCGCGGCGAAGCCGTCCGCGCCTCCACGCGTGTACCTCTGGTACGGTTCCGGAGGCTCTCCGGCAGAGGCATTGCGCCCGCGGCGCGGCGGCGGGCTGGTTGCTGTACACTCGTTCATTGATCCGTGTCACAGGCGCCGCCGACTTTGGCCGAAGGCCAACCGGAGGCGGCGCGGGGGTCAAGGGGGTCTCCCCTTGCGGCTTCTTTCCCCTATTTCTTGTCCGTACAAGAGCGCGGCCGCAGCCGCCGATCGAGGCCAACCGCCCGTAGGGCGGCTCTTAGGCCGAGACAATAGGGTCGCTGTCGGTCGACTACCGACAAACTGTGCCGCTCGATGAGCGGATGATCTAAGACTATCACCGGTCGACTACCGGCAGGTCCTCCGCCTGCTGGGCGGAAAATCCAAGACCGCCGCCGGGCGCAGCCCGACAATCTCCGCCGCTCGATGAGCGGCAAAAGAAAACGGGTTGCAACCGCGCCGCCGTTCGGGTACAATGGAGCGGTAACAACAGGAAGGGGGCCCCGCCATGTTCCAGATCATGACCCCGCAGGAGGCCGCCGCGCTCGTGAGCGACGGCGATACGATCGGCATCAACGCGTTTCTGTCCCTTGCAAACCCCTCGCGGCTGCAGGACGCGCTGGCCGCGCGCTATGCCGAAAGCGGCCACCCGAACGGGCTGACCCTCTACTGCGCGTCCGGCTTCGGCGGATGGGACGAGCGGCTGTGCGCCGATCCGTACATCGCCGCGGGCGCGGTCAAGAGCATCGTGGCGGGGCACTTCATGAGCATGCCGGCGGCGCTCCGGATGATCAGCGAAAACCGGATTGAGGGATACAACATGCCGCTCGGCGTGATGGCGCAGATGCAGCGCGCCGCGGCGGGACGGCAGCCGGGGGTGTACACCCGGGTGGGGCTCAACCTTTTCGTCGACCCGCGGCTCGAGGGCCCCGGCCTCAACGAGCGTTCCAAAGAGGCGTGGGTGAAGCTGGTTGAGGTGGACGGAGAGGAGCTGCTCTTCTACCGCGCGCCCAAATTCGACGTGGCGTTCATCCGCGGCACGGCCGCCGACCCCAACGGCAACATCACCTTCGACAAGGAGTGCGTCACGGCCGACGCGCTTTCGCTCGCGCAGGCGACCAAGGCGAACGGCGGCAGGGTGATCGTGCAGGTCGAGGGGCTGTCGCCCGTCTTTACCCGTCCGCGCAGCGTCATCGTGCCGGGGGTGCTCGTCGACGCGGTGGTCGTCTGCCCCGACCAGCACCAGATCATCAAAACCGAATACAACCCCTCCCTCTCGGGGGATATCCATGTGCCGCCCACGCATATGGACTACTGGATGGGGCGTCTGCGGCTGTCGGGAAAGCGCGGGGAGCAGGCGGCGAACCTCTCGCACGAGATTATCGGCGCGCGCGCCGCGAAAGAGCTGCGAGCGGGCGACGTGGTCAACATCGGCATCGGCATCCCCGAGACGGTCGGTCCGGCCGCCGCGCGGCTCGGACTGCTGGGCTCCCTGACGCTTACCGTGGAATCGGGCGGCATCGGCGGGCTGCCCGCGCCGGGGCTCGCCTTCGGCGCGACGATCGGCGCGGACGTCATTACGGACACCTCCCAGCAGTTCGATTTTTACGACGGCGGCGGACTGGATATCTGCTTCATGGGCGGCTTCGAGGTCGGAAGCGACGGCAGCGTCAACGCACACCGGCTGCCCGGCCGCCCGGCGGGGATCGGCGGCTTTGCGAATATCACCCAGTCGACCGGGCGGATCGTCTTCTGCGTCAACTTCACGGCGGGCGGCCTGGAGGTCGCGGTGGAGGACGGGAAGCTGCGCATCCTGCGGGAAGGGCGGGTGCGCAAGTTCGTAAGGGCGGTGCAGAGTGTGAGCTTTTCGGCGCTCAACGCCCACAGGTCGGGCCAGCGGGTGCTCTACGTCACCGAGCGGTGCGTCTTCCGGCTGGGGGAGCGGGGGCTCGAGATCTGCGAGATCGCGCCGGGGATCGACCTGCGCCGCGACATCCTCGACCTGCTCGACTTTGACGCGGCGGTCGCGGAGGACCTGAAAACGATGGACCTTTCTTTCGCGGAGGCGCGCCAAAATGACGCCGGATAAGCTGGCGGGCCTGCTTCCCGTGACCGCCGCGTACCTCGTATGGCTGTTTTTCGCATGGATGACCGCCTCCGGACGGGGAGGCACGCCCTCCCACCGGTCCATCCAAAAGGCGTTTGAGAAACGGCATCCCGGGCTCTTGCGAAAAATTGGGGCGCTCATCGGAGCCGTTGGCACGGCGGTCTATGTCGCCGCCCTGCTTGAGCTCCTCCGCTGATCTTTTTGTCCGCGCACCCTTGACATTCGCGGATGGAGCGGTTATAATAATCTTCGTGACATTTGCGGGGGGCACTGCGCTCAAATCCGCAGATGCGAACCCCGAAAACGCGACCGAACGGAGTGTGACGCATGAAGGTCGATCTCTCCAAACTGTTCGACAACCCGGGCGAGACGCAGGAATTTTCCGCGGCGCTGGACCTTGGGGACGTCAGGCGGTGGGGAAGCGGGCTGTTCCGCCAGCCTGTCAGGATCGCCGGCATCGCGCGCAACCGCGCGGGAATCGTGGACGTCGGCTATACGGTGGATTTCGTGCTCGAGACGGTGTGCGACCGGTGTCTTACGCCGCTCACCAGGCCCGGGCATCAGGAATTCTCGCACACGGTGGTTTTATCCCTGAACCGTGAGGACAACGATGAGTATATAGTAATACCGGACGGCAAGCTCGATTTGGCGGAGCTGGCGACCTCCGATATTCTCCTCGAACTCCCCACCTCGATCCTGTGCGGCGACGACTGTAAGGGGCTCTGTCCCAAATGCGGCGCAAACCTCAACGAGGGGGAATGCGGCTGCGACCGAACCGAGCGGGACCCGAGGCTGGACAAACTCCGGGAACTGCTGAAGGACTAGCTTTGTAACAAAAGCGGCGCCTGCTCCGGCTAACAGGCGCGGGTACCGGTAACATAACAGATTGAAGGGGGTGCCACAAGATGGCAGTACCAAAGAGAAAATCCTCGAAAGCGCGTAAAAACAAAAGGCGTTCCAACGTTTGGAAACTGGATGCTCCCGCATTCTCGAAATGCACCCATTGCGGCGAGCTGAAGGCTCCCCATAAGGTTTGCCCCAGCTGCGGTTACTACAAAGACAGGGAAGTAATCAAGGTCGAGGCGTAAGAGCCGAAAGCGATGTGCGACGGAGGTGGAAGTTTTCCACCTCTTTTTTCTTGTTTTCCAAAGGAGGAGCGCCCACCATGCCAGTTCTCATCCAGACCGTCGCCCCCGGGTCCCACGCGGCGCGCGCGGGCATCCGCCCGGGCGACACGCTGCTCACGATCGGCGGCCGCCCCATCAACGACGTGCTCGACTACCGGTTCTATATGACCGACCGGCAGCTCGAGCTGTCGCTGCTGCGGGGAGGCGCGCCCTATTCGGCGCGCATCAGGAAGGCGGAGTACGACGATATCGGTCTCGACTTCGAGACCTACCTGATGGACAAACAGCACTCCTGCAAAAACAGGTGCATCTTCTGCTTCATCGACCAGATGCCCCCCGGCATGCGCGAAAGCCTCTACTTCAAGGACGACGACAGCCGGCTTTCCTTCCTCTTCGGGAACTATATCACGCTGACCAACTTGACGGATGCGGATATTGACCGTATCATAGAGATGCACATCTCCCCCGTGAACGTGTCGGTCCACACGACCGACCCCGCGCTGCGGGTGGCGATGATGAAGAACCCCAACGCGGCCGGGTCGCTACGGTATATCGAGCGGCTGGCGAGGGCGGGCGTCCGCGTCAACACCCAGCTCGTGCTCTGCCCCGGCTGGAACGACGGGGAGGCGCTTGCAAAAACGCTCGCCGACCTGGGCAAGCTATATCCGGGCGTGCAGAGCGTCGCCTGCGTGCCGGTGGGGCTGACCAGATACCGCGAGGGACTGGCCGAGCTGCGGTCCTTCACCGCTGCGGAGGCCGGCGACACGATCGACCGCATCGAGGCGTTCCAGCGGGAGATGCTGGAGGGGCACGGCGAGCGGGTGGCCTATCCGTCCGACGAGTTCTTCCTGCTGGCGGGCCGCCCCATCCCGGAGGCGGGCTACTACGGCGAGTTCAGCCAGCTCGAAAACGGCGTGGGCCTGCTCTCCCTGCTGGAGGACGAGTTTTCCGGCGCGTTTTCGGACGACGACGGGGAGGCGGCCGCGGAGGGCGTCTTCACGATGGCCACCGGCAAGGCGGCCTACCCGCTCATCTCGTCGCTGGCGCGGCGGGTGATGGACCGCTATCCGGGCGTCGACATCCGGGTGCGCGCGATCGAAAACCGCTTTTTCGGCGAGAAGATCACCGTCGCGGGGCTGGTGACCGGCGCCGACCTCGCGGAGCAGCTCGGCGGAGGGGCGCTCGGCGACCGGGTGCTGCTGCCGTCGGCCATGCTCCGGCACGAGCGGGACAAATTTCTGGACGACATGACGCTCGGGGCGCTCGAAGAGGCGCTCGGCGTGCCGGTTCTGCCGGTGGACAACGACGGATACGAGCTCTACGCGGCCATGACCGGCCGCGCGGGCGTCTCCGCGGCAAAGGAGGAATAGCATGTCCAAACCGCTGATAGCAATCGTGGGCCGCCCCAACGTGGGGAAATCGACCCTCTTCAATAAACTGGCGGGCGCGCGCATCTCGATTGTGCAGGACACGCCCGGCGTGACACGCGACCGCATCTATTACGAGTGCGAATGGCGCGGCAAAACGGTGATGCTGGTGGACACCGGCGGCATCGAGCCCTATTCGGACGACCAGATCCTTTCGCAGATGCGCCGCCAGGCGCAGCTCGCGATCGATTCAGCCGACGTGATCATCCTCGTGGTGGATATCCAGTCGGGCGTGACGGCCAACGACCAGGACGTGGCGGTCATGCTCCAGAAGAGCGGCAAGCCGGTGGTGCTGGCGGTCAACAAGGCCGACCGGCTGGGCGAGCCGCCGCCCGAGTTCTACGAATTCTACAACCTCGGCCTCGGGGACCCGATCGCGGTGTCCTCGGTGCACGGACACGGCACCGGCGACCTGCTCGACGCCTGCTTTTCGCACATCGATTTCGACGCGCAGGACTCCTACGATCCCGAATATGTCCGGGTGGCAGTCATCGGCAAGCCGAACGTCGGCAAGTCCTCCCTCATCAACCGCGTGGCCGGGGAGGAGCGGGTGATCGTCTCGGACGTGGCGGGCACCACCCGTGACGCGACCGACACGGTGGTGGAAAACGCGTTCGGCAAATACGTCTTCATCGACACGGCGGGCATCGAGCGGTACAGCGTGCTGCGCGCCTATATGGCGGTCGACCGCAGCGACGTGTGCGTCATCATGCTCGACGCGACGGTCGGCTTCACCGAGCAGGACAGCAAGGTGGCGGGCTACGCGCACGAGCAGGGAAAGGGCTGCATCGTGGCGGTCAACAAGTGGGACGCCGTCGACAAGGACGGGCGCACGATGCAGGAGTACCGCAAAAAGCTCGAAAACGACTTTTCCTTCATGTCCTACGTGCCCTTCATCTTCATCTCCGCCAAGACGGGCCAGCGGATCGACAAGCTCTACGAGCTGATCAACTTCGTCAACGCCCAGAACGCGATGCGCGTCCCCACCGGGCGGCTCAACGACATGCTCTCCTACGCGACGGCGCGGGTGCAGCCGCCCACCGACAAGGGCAAGCGGCTGCGCATCTACTTCTGCACCCAGGCGACCACCCGCCCGCCGACCTTCGTCTTCTTCTGCAACGACAGGGAGCTGTTCCACTTCTCCTACCAGCGCTACCTCGAAAACCAGATCCGCTCCACCTTCGGGATGGAGGGGACCCCGGTGCGCATCGTGGTGCGCGAGCGGGACGACGGAAAGAAATGACCCGGCAAATAACGCTTTGAGGGTGTGATGAAATGAATATGTTTACCCCCCGCTTCTGGATGGCCGCGGCCGCGGCCGCGCTGGCCGCCTACCTGATCGGAAGCGTGAGCTTCGCGGTGATCGTCTCCCGCATCGGCGCGCAGGACGACGTGCGCAGGCACGGCAGCGGCAACGCGGGCATGACCAACATCCTGCGCAACTATGGCAAGAAGATGGCCGCCCTGACCGCCGTCGGGGACTTCGGCAAAGGGGTGGTGGCCGTCGCCCTCGGCCGGATCATCTTCCTGCTGCTGGGGGTCGCCGCCGTCGACGGCGGCTACATAGCGGGCTTCTTCGCGCTGCTCGGCCACCTCTTCCCCCTCTACTTCGGCTTCAAGGGGGGCAAGGGGGTGCTCACCAGCCTGGGCGTCGTGCTCATGCTCAACTGGAAGGTCTTTCTGCTGCTGGTGGTGCTGCTCGTTCCGGTAGTCTTCATCGTCAAGATCGTCTCGCTCACCGTGATCATCGGCTATGTGCTCTTTCCCATCTTCACGGTGGCCGTCGACCACTTCACCGGCCGGCCCTTCGGCTTCGACCTGCTCTTCGCTCTGCTGCTCAGCGGGCTGGGCGCGTTTATGCACCGCGAAAACATCAAGCGCCTTTTGAACGGCACCGAATACCGCTTCGGGCAGGATAAAAACAAGCGGGAATGACCTTCCGGCCGTTCCGCGCAATGTGTGTAAGGAGGAACCTCCATGGCAAACATCCTCATTCTCGGGGCGGGCGGCTTTGGGACCGCGCTCGCCGTCATGTGCGACAAGTGCGGGCACCGGGTCACCCTCTATTCCCCGTTCCAGCAGGAGATCGAAACCCTTTCCGCCGCGCGGGAGCATAAAAAGCTGCTGCCCGGCGTGATCATTCCCCCGTCTGTCGGGATGATCTGGCAGCTTCCCGAGCGGTCGGACGCCGACCTGGTCATCGTCGCGACCCCCTCCTTCGCCGTGCGCGGCGTCTGCGCCTCGGTAAAGGGGATCCTCTCCCCCGAAGCGGTCGTCTCCTGCGTGGCCAAGGGCTTTGAGCAGGAGTCGCTCAAATCGCTGTCGGTCGTCATCGCGGAGGAGCTGCCCCACAACAGCGTCGTCATGGTCTCCGGCCCCTCCCACGCGGAGGAGGTCGCGCGCGGCGTGCCCACGACCGTCGTGGCCGCCTCCCGGAACCGCGCCGCCGCGGAGTTTGTGCAGGACACGCTGATGAACCCCACCCTGCGCATCTATGTCAACGACGACGTCACCGGCGTGGAATTGGGCGGCGCGCTCAAAAACGTGATTGCGCTCGCCTCGGGCGCCTGCGACGGGCTGGGGCTCGGCGACAACGCCAAGGCCGCCCTCATGACCCGCGGGCTCACCGAGATCGCCCGCCTCGGCGTGGCGATGGGCGCCTCGACCGAGACGTTCGCCGGGCTCTCCGGCATGGGCGATCTGATCGTCACCTGCACCTCGATGCACTCCCGCAACCGCCGCGCCGGCATCCTGATCGGCAAGGGCCGTACCGCCCGGCAGGCGATCGACGAGGTTGGCATGACCGTCGAGGGCTATACCGCCACCAAGTGCGCCTACGAGCTCTCCCGGAAACGGAACGTCGAAATGCCGATCATCGAGCAGGTGTACGCGGTGCTCTACGAGGACCGCAGCCCCGACGAGGCGATCCGCAACCTCATGGACCGCCCCAAGCGCCACGAGTCGGAGGTCATCTGGCTTCTCAGCCGCTGAGGGTTTTCGTTGTTTGCCGCTCATCGAGCGGCGGAATCCTTCTGGGATTTTCCGCCCAGAAGGCGGCGGTTTTAGATGTTCCGCTCACCGAGTGGCGGAGTTGCCGGGTCCCGCCCCGGCGGGCGGGTCGACTTCTTGCTCGCCCAAGAAGTCGACGGAAGAAGGGCGCGAGGGGCTTTGCCCCTGCGACCCCGCGCCGCCTCCGGTTGGCCT
>NZ_CABUCJ010000108.1 GCF_902490045.1 uncultured Anaerotruncus sp. | reverse complement strand
CCGGGGCGGTCGTCGGCGGGACACGCCTCCGACACTAGGCCTGCGGGCCGTCGGGACCCGGCAACTCTGTCGCTCGATGAGCGGAATATCTAAGAACGCCGCCGGTTGACTACCGGCAAGCCCTCCGGCCGCAAGGCGGAAAACCTCCAATCTGTCCGTTTTATCGGACATAACCTCCTTTATAATAAAGATGGAAGGAGGGAGAAAGATGCTGGGAACAATCGTCTGGCTGGCGGGAAGCTACGGCTTTTACCGCTACATGATGGGCCAGTGCCGGAAGGCCGCCCGGGAGGGTTACCGCAGCGAAAAGCGCTACCTCCGGGCCGTCCGGGAGGACTGACGAAAACACGAAAAAACAAAACCGCGCACAACACGGAAAGGAGTGTCGGCAATGGCGGATTATCAGATCAGATGGGTGCAGGGGCATGTGGAAGTGTACGACCGGCTTGGGGAGTTCCAATTTTCGGCCGACACCGAGCAGGAGGCGCTTCGGGACCTCGAGGACGGCTGGGCCGCGTGAGGCCCCCGGCGTTTCCCGCCGCACAGGCGCAATGACAAAGCCCGCCGGCTTCGCGGATGCGAAACCGGCGGGCCCCTTTATTGCGGCGGCTATTGCTCCTTCGACGGCGCGCTTGGATTGCCATTGAGCAGTTGGCGGTACTTCCACGCGAAGAGCGCGCAGCAGGTGAGCGCGGCCGTGCAGTCGGCGATCGGCTCGGCAATGATGACGCCGGTCGTCTGCGGGGTGATGAAATGCGGCAGGATCAGCACGAGCGGGATGAGCAGGATCAGCTTGCGCAGCATGGCGATAAAGATGGAAACCTTCGCCTGGCCGAGCGCGATGAACACCTGCTGGAAGGACATCTGGAAGCCGAAGACCACCATGCCGAGGAAGAAGATGCGCATCAGTCGGGAGGTCAGCGTGATGACGGCGGGGTCGTCGGTGAAGATGCGGATGGGCAGCTGCGGGAAAAAGACCATGACGATCCACAGCAGGATCCCGAAGGTCACGCAGAAGGCGGTCATGTATTTGATCGCCTGCTTGACGCGCCCGTGGTTCCCCGCGCCGTAGTTGTAGCTGATGATCGGCTGGGAGCCCTGCGCAAGCCCCATGATGGGCATCATGAAGAACTGCATGATGCTGCTCATGATGACCATCGCGCCGACATAGGCGTCGCCGCCGTAATTCTGGAGCGAGGAGTTGAAGGTGACCTGCACGAGGCTTTCGGTGCTCTGCATGATGAAGGGGGAGAGCCCGAGCGCCAGCACCGGGCCCGCGACCTTGGGGTTTACGCGGAAGTTGCGCGCCCGCAGGCGCAGGGTGGAACGTTTGGATGAGATGAAGACGAGCACCCACACCGCGGAAACCGTCTGGGAGAGGATGGTGGCGAGCGCCGCGCCCCGCACGCCCATATCCAGCGCGAAGATGAAGATAGGATCGAGCAGGATGTTGAGCGCCGCGCCGATGCAGACGGTGAGCATCGCGGTCTTGGCATAGCCCTGTGCCGAAACGAACTGGTTCATTCCCAGCGCGATCTGCACGCTGATCGTGCCGATCAGGTAGATCTCCAAATAGCTGTCCGCGTAGGGCAGCGTGTCGGGGCTCGCGCCGAAGAGGTTCAGCAGCGGGGTCTTGAAGATCATCAGCGTCACGGTCAGAAGGACGGCGACCCCCACGAGCATCGTGAAGCAGTTGCCCATCAGCTCCTCCGCCTTGTCGCGCCTGCCCTCGCCCATTTTGATCGAGGCGAGCGGCGCGCCGCCGTACCCGACCAGCGCCGCGAACGCCGAGATGACCATGATGATCGGGAACGCCAGCCCCACGCCGGTCAGCGCGATCGTGCCGTCCCCGGGCATCCGCCCGATGTACATCCGGTCGACCACGTTGTAGAGCGCGTTGATCACCTGCGCCGCGATCGCCGGCGCGGAAAGCGACAAAATCAGCTTCGGTATGTTTTCGTTGGCAAACCGGTAATCCATATCCTGTTTCATGGCGGTCTCCCAGTCCCCCTCTGTCGTTAATGTTTAAAATACCATCATAGTGCAAGAATATGAACAAACTGTGTCCCGTCTGTGGCCGGAACAATGAACAAAAGATGTCCGGCCGCGGCGTTGTACCGGGTGGGGGCGCGTGTTATAATAGATGCGAAGGGGGCGCTGCCGATGAAATCCTACCGTAAGGAGCTGCATTTCCACCTGCCCGCCCGGCGCGGGCTCGTCAACATCACGCCGCAGGTCGAGGAGGCGCTGCGGGAGAGCGGAATCAGGGAGGGGCTGCTGCTCGCGAACGCGATGAACATCACGGCGAGCGTCTTCATCAACGACGATGAAAGCGGGCTGCACCACGACTATGAGGTGTGGCTGGAAAAGCTCGCGCCCGAAAAGCCCTACGGGCAGTACCGCCACAACGGCTATGAGGACAACGCCGACGCCCACCTCAAGCGGACGGTCATGGGCCGGGAGGCGGTCGTGGCCGTGACGGACGGCAGGCTCGATTTCGGGACGTGGGAACAGATCTTTTATTTTGAATTCGACGGCAAACGCGACAAGCGGGTGCTGATCAAGATTATTGGGGAGTGAGGATATGACCGACCTGGAGGCCGTTGAACGGCGGATTTCCCGCCGCAGCTATCTGGAGACGCCGCTCGAGCCCTTCACCTCGGGGGCGCTGCTCACGCTGGTGGGAGAGTACAACCGGCGCGCCGGGCTGCGCATCGAGCTTGTCCGGGAGGGCGCGGAGGCCTTCCGGGGCTTTCGCCGCAGCTATGGGATGTTTTCGGGCGTCAACAGTTATTTCGCGATGGCGGGCAGGCGCGCCGACCTCTGCCTGCGGGAGAAGGTGGGCTACTGGGGGGAGAAGCTCGTCCTGGAGGCCGTCAAGCTCGGGCTCGGCACCTGCTGGGTGGGCGGCACCTTTGATCGCGCGGCCTGCCCCTGCCGCCTGCTCCCCGAAGAGGAGCTCGTCTGTGTGATCACGGTCGGGCACGTCGCCGGGGAGCCCGGCGGGAAGGAGCGGCTGATCCGCCGGGTGGCCCGCCGTTCGACCAAGCCGCTGGAGGCGCTTTACGACGCGGGCGGGGAGACGCCGCCCGGTTGGTTTATGGTCGGGATGCGGGCAGTCCGGCGCGCGCCGTCCGCCCTCAACCGGCAGCCGGCCGCCTTCTCCTGGCGGGACGGCGCGGTCAGCGCGTCGGTCCCCGATTACGCCTCCCTCCAGGCGGTCGACCTCGGCATCGCGAAGCTGCATTTTGAGATCGGCGCGGGAGGCGGAAGCTGGAAGCCGGGGAGCGGCGGCGTGTATCTGCGCGGCGGGGAGGCGGGAACGGATGCTCTGTGAATACACGCTTCAGACGGGCCGGCAGGGCTTCTACAACGTAACCGCGCGGGTGTGCGAGGCGATCGCGGCCTGCGGCCTCGCCGACGGCGCCTGCCTCGTCTACTGCCCGCACACGACCGCGGGGATCACGATCAACGAAAACAGCGACCCCGACGTCGTGTCCGACATGCTGCTCGGGCTCGAGCGGGCCTACCCCGACCGGCCGGAGTTCCGCCACATGGAGGGCAACTCCGCCGCCCACCTCCGGGCGAGCGCGGTGGGATCGGGGGTGCTTCTGCCGGTCGAAGACGGCCGGCCGGCGCTCGGCGTGTGGCAGGCGGTCTACTTCTGCGAGTTCGACGGCCCTCGCACCCGGCGCTTCTACGTGAAACCGCTCTGATAAAGAACAGGGCCCGCCGCGGATGCAGACGCATCCGCGGCGGGCCTTTTCCGGTTCTGCTTGATCAGGCGTGGGTTTTGAGGCGCGCGTATTTCTCCCGGGTGGCAATGCCGCCGCGGATGTGGCGCTCTGACTTGTTGCGGTCGAGCACCTCTTTGACCTGCGCGTATACCAGCGGGTTGATCTTTTTGAGCCGGTCGGTGACGTCCTTGTGTACCGTCGATTTCGATATATGAAATTCCTTGGCGGTAGCCCGTACGGTGGTGTTGTTGTCAATGATATAGTGGGCGAACGTGATCGCGCGCTCCTCCGGCAAACCTTTCAAAGCGAAACCTCCCCTGCGTTCTGTCTACTAATCTATATGCGGCTGTATTTTGTAAAAGAACGCGGGCGCGCGGCGAAAAAGCCGCGTTTTTCCGGGGGAGGCTGCATGAAAATTTGCTTTTCGATCAATAATTCCTTTGGCTTGGCGTAAAATAATCCACAGGCGCCGCGCCGACGCGCGCGGGCAATGGAAAAATTGTGCACGTTATCTAAAAGAGTTTGGATATGTTTAGGTATCCCGCTATTTTTCATTAAAGGCCCTTGCACTTTTTTTCCAGAGAGGATATATTGAAAGCGTCAACTGGAAACGTTTCCGGTAGCGTTACCGGAAACGTTTCAGAAAACAATTGCAGTCCTATGGTTTGATCCGTACACACAACCGATAACAGGAGGAAACCAGAATGAAAAAACTATTGGCACTGATCCTTGCGATTGCAATGCTCGCCACGCTGGCGGCCTGCGGCTCGACCGGCGGCGACGCCAGTACCCCGAGCACCCCGGCGGCCGACCCCAGCGGCACGGCCACGGGCGACCAGGCCGCCCAGCCTTCCGCGGGCGGCGAGCTCTACTACCTCAACTTCAAGCCCGAGATCGCCCCGGTCTATGACGAGATCGCGGCGGCCTACGAGGCGGAGACGGGCGTCAAGCTGCACGTCGTGACCGCCGCGTCGGGCACCTACGAGCAGACGCTCAAATCCGAGATCGCCAAGGCGGACGCCCCCGTCCTCTTCCAGATCAACGGCCCCAAGGGCTACGCCAACTGGAAGGACTACTGCGCCGACCTCTCCGGCACCGAGCTCTACCAGCACCTGACCGACAAGGGCCTGGCGATCACCGACGGCGACAAGGTCGTCGGCATCCCCTACGTGGTCGAGGGCTACGGCATCATCTACAACAACGCGATCATGGAGAAGTATTTCGCCCTCGACGGCGCGAAGGCCAAATCGATGGATGAGATCCGGAGCTTCCAGAAGCTCAAGGAGGTCGTCGAGGACATGACCGCCAAGAAGGACCAGCTCGGCATCAAGGGCGTCTTCGCCTCCACCTCCCTCAAGCCCGGCGAGGACTGGCGCTGGCAGACCCATCTGGCCAACCTGCCCATCCACTATGAGTTCGAGGCCAACAACGTCGACCTTTCGACCGACGCCACCAAGGAGATCACCTTCCAGTACGGCGACAACTACAAGAACATCTTCGACCTCTACCTGAACAATTCGACCGTCGATCCCAAGCTGCTCGGCAGCAAGCAGGTCGCCGACTCGATGGCGGAATTCGCGCTCGGACAGTGCGCGATGGTCCAGAACGGCAACTGGGCGTGGAGCCAGATCGCCGAGGTCGAAGGCAACACCGTCAAGGAGGAGGACATCAAGTTCATGCCGATCTACATCGGCGCGGAGGGCGAGGAGTCCCAGGGCATCTGCGTGGGCACCGAGAACTTCTTTGCGATCAACAGCCAGGCGCCCGCCGATAAGCAGAAGCTCGCGGCCGACTTCATCTACTGGCTCTATTCCTCCGACACCGGTAAGGAATTCGTCACCAACAAGCTCGGCTTCATCGCCCCGTTCGACACCTTCGCCGAGGATGAGCGCCCGACCGACCCGCTCGCCAGGGAAGTCAGCGCCTGGATGAGCAAGGAGGGCGTCTCCTCCGTGCCGTGGAGCGCGTTCCTCGTCTTCCCGAGCCAGACCTTCAAGGACGACTTCGGCGCCGCGCTGCTCCAGTACGCGCAGGGCACCAAGACGTGGGACGACGTTAAGACGCTGGTCGTTGACGAGTGGAAGACTGAAAGCAGCATGTAACAGCGGGCAAAGTCCCATCCGCTGCGTTTCCCGCCGTCCCGCACCCCGCGGTGCGGGACGGCATTTGTTATCCGACAGGAGGGGATGTCATGTCAAAAACGCTGAGAAAGTATTTCGCCTTCTTCGCGCTGCCGACGTTCATCGCGTTCGCCGTATCGTTTCTCATCCCGTTCGTGATGGGCGTCTACCTCTCGTTTACCGAGTTCACAACGGTGACCAACACCCAGTGGGTGGGGCTTTCCAACTATGTCAAGGCGTTTACCGGCAGCAGGGACTTCCTCAACGCCCTGTGGTTTACCGTGAAATTCACCGTCGTTTCGGTGGTCACCATCAACCTGCTCGCCTTCGCGCTCGCCATGCTGCTCACCCGCGCGATGAGGGGCACCAACCTCTTCCGCACCGTCTTCTTCATGCCCAACCTCATCGGCGGCATCGTGCTCGGCTACATCTGGCAGATCATCATCAACGGCTTCCTGCTCCGCTTCGGGGTGGACATCACCTTCTCGGCCAAATACGGCTTCTGGGGGCTGGTCGTGCTGATGAACTGGCAGCTTGTGGGCTATATGATGGTCATCTACATCGCGGGCATCCAGAACATCTCGGGCGAGCTGACCGAGGCGGCGGCCATCGACGGCGCGTCCGGCTGGCAGTCGCTCATCCACGTCACGATTCCCAACGTGATGCCCTCGATCACCATCTGCACCTTCCTCACCCTCACCAACTCCTTCAAGCTCTTTGACCAGAACTTCGCGCTCACCGGCGGCGCGCCGGCCAAGGAGACCCAGATGCTCGCGCTCGACATCTACAACACCTTCTACGGGCGCGTCGGCTTCGAGGGGGTCGGCCAGGCCAAGGCGACCGTCTTCTTCATCGTCGTCGGCGTGATCGCCTTTACCCAGCTCATGCTCACCCGCAGGAAGGAGGTGGAGAACTGATGGCGGAAAAACGCAGATTCACGAACGCGGTGATCTTCATCCTGATGCTCCTGCTCGCGCTGCTGGTGCTCGCGCCCATCCTGGTCGTGCTGATGAACTCCTTCAAGGGGCAGTTCTTCATCTCCGACGCGCCCTTCAGGCTCCCCACCCTCACCGAGACCGCCGACGGCCCCGCCACCTTCGTGGGGTTCAAAAATTACCTGAGCGGCATCGAGAAGGCGGGATTCCTCTCGGCGTTCGGCTACTCCCTCTTCATCACCGTCTTTTCGGTGGGGGCGATCATCCTCTTCACCGCGATGACCGCCTGGTACATCATCCGCTCGAAGGGGAAGTTTTCCGGCGCGCTCTATTACCTCTTTGTCTTCAGCATGATCGTCCCCTTCCAGATGGTCATGTTCCCGATGTCCAAGATCGCCAACCTGCTCCACCTGGATAACCCCGTGGGAATCATCGTCATCTACCTCGGCTTCGGCGCGGGGCTTTCGGTCTTCATGTTCAGCGGCTTCGTCAAATCGATCCCGCTCGAAATCGAGGAGGCCGCGATGATCGACGGCTGCAACCCCATCCAGACCTTCTTCCTCGTGGTCTTCCCCATCCTCCGGCCCACCGCGATCACTGTCGCGATCCTCAACGCCATGTGGATCTGGAACGACTACCTGCTGCCCTACCTGATCATCGGCAACAAGTACCGCACCATCCCCATCGCGGTCCAGTATCTGCAGGGCGGCTACGGCTCCCGCGACATGGGCGCGCTGATGGCGGTGCTCGTGCTGTCGATCATACCGATCATCATTTTTTATCTCGTCTGCCAAAAATATATCATCAAGGGCGTTGTCGCGGGCGCGGTAAAGGGGTAAAATAGGAACCAGCACAACGACGCGTGAAGGGAGGCCGGCGACGTGACGATCAAGGACATTGCCAGGGAATCGGGGTACGCGGTGAGCACCGTCTCCCGCGCGCTCAACAACCACCCCGACGTCAGCGCCGAAACCAAGGCCCGTATCCAGGCGGTCATCGACGCGCATGGCTTTATCCCCAACAACAACGCCAAGCACCTCAAGCAGACGGCCACCAAGAGCATCGCGGTCGTCGTGAAGGGCACCTCCAACATGCTCTTCGCACCCATCGTCGAGCGGATGCAGGACCTCATCAAATCGGCGGGCTACACCGACGTGGTCTACTACCTCGACGAGGACTCGGACGAGGTGCGCCACGCGCTGCTGCTCTGCCGGGAGCAGAAGCCGCTCGGGATCCTCTTTTTGGGCGGCAACCTCTCCTATTTCCGGGAGACCTTCGGGCAGATCCGCATCCCGAGCGTGCTCGTCACCAACCCCGGCGGGGCGCTCGGCTTCCAGAACCTTTCGAGCGTCTCGACCGACGACGCGGCGGCCGCGGGCCGCGCGGTCGACTACCTGATCGACCGCGGGCACACGAGGATCGGCGTGATCGGCGGCGACGTGGGCCGCTCCTATACGAGCCAGCTCCGCCTCGAGGGG
>NZ_CABUCJ010000107.1 GCF_902490045.1 uncultured Anaerotruncus sp. | reverse complement strand
GACTTCTTGGGCGAGCAAGAAGTCGACCCGCCCGCCGGGGCGGGACCCGGCAAGCTCCCCCGCTCGATGAGCGGAACATCTAAGACCTCCGCCGGTCGACTACCGACATACTCCGCCGCTCACTGAGCGGCAAATCTAAGGCCTCCGCCGGTCGACTACCGGCAAGCTCCGCCGCTCACTGAGCGGCCCCCGTCACCTGCTGATCTCGTCGAGCGTGCGGTCGAAGGCGGGCAGGTATTCCCGCAGGAAGACGTCGACTGCGGGGATTTCCATCTCCCGCAGGGCGGTGAGCTGGGACTCCCGGGCGCTCAGGAAATCGTCGTTGCCCATGCGGATTTCCTCGATGCATTTGACGAGCGCGGAGAGCTTGTCCGCGGCCTTGACGAGGCGGCGGACCTGCGGGTCCTCCTCGAAGAAGCAGGGACGGTATCGTTCAGCCAGCTCCGGAGGCAGGGTGGCGAGCAGCCGGTCGGCGGCGGCCTCCTCAATGGCCTTATAGCTCTCCTTGATGGCGGGGTTGTGGTATTTCACGGGGGTGGGCAGGTCGCCGGTGAGAATTTCGCTGCAATCGTGATAGAGGGCGCAGAGCACCACCCGCGCGGGGTCCGCCCCCTCGATGAGGGCGAGCGCGTGGGCGAAGTAGGCGGTTTCGAGGGTGTGCTCGCTGAGGTTCTCGGTGCGGGAATTGCGCATGAGGCCCCAGCGGCTGATGTATTTCATACGGGAAAGCATTGCGAAAAATCCGTAGGGTTCCATCGTTCTGCTCCTTTCCTGGGCGGTCTTCTGCATCAAATCATACCATATCAGCCACTGAAAGAAAAGAAAGCCTTTGCAGGAAAATTTTCGGCGGGCTTTTAAACTTCGTCATTTGTGGTATAATTTAGTAAGGTAACTTCCCCATCTGTCAGCTTGGAGGTTTTGCAATGCCGCTCACGTCACAGACACAGAATAAGGGCAGCTGCCGCAGGGCGTTTCTGATCGCGCTGGTGACGGCCGCCGTCATCTTTCTCCCGTTCATCATCTGGGACAAGGGGTACTTTTTCTTTTACGGGGATTTTAACGTCCAGCAGATTCCTTTCTATAAGCTCGCCCACGAGGCGGTGCGTTCGGGGGATCTCTTCTGGAACTGGTATACCGACCTGGGCGCCAATTTCATCGGCTCCTACAGCTTCTACCTGCTCGGGAGCCCCTTCTTTTGGCTGACCCTGCCCTTCCCTACCTCGTTCGTTCCTTACCTGATGGGGCCGCTGCTCATCCTCAAGCATGCCTGCGCCGCCTTTACCGGCACCCTCTATCTCAAACGGTTTGTGAAGGAACGCGATTTCGCCGTCTTCGGCGGGCTGCTCTACGCCTTTTCGGGCTTCGCCGTCTACAACATCTTTTTCAACCACTTCCACGAGGCGATCATCTTCTTCCCTCTGCTGCTCGTCGGCCTCGAGGAGCTGATCGTACACAACCGCCGGGGCGTCTTTGCCCTCGCCGTCGCGATCAATGCCTTTGTCAACTACTGGTTCTTCATCGGCGAGGTCGTCTTCGTCATCCTCTATTTCATCATCCGCGCCCTCTCCCCCGACTGGCGCATGAACCTGCGCCGCTTCTTCTGGACGGCGTTTGAATCGGTGCTTGGGCTGCTGCTTTCGATGGCGCTCTTTCTGCCCGCCGTCATGGCGATCATGGGCAACCCGCGCACCGGCGCGGACGAGCTGCTCAGCGGCTGGAACCTCTGGCTCTACTGGCACCAGCAGCTCTACCCCGCCATCGTCTCCTCCGCCTTCTTCCCGCCCGACCTGCCCAGCCGCCCCAACCTCTTCCCCGACCGCGGGGCCAAATGGGCCTCCCTTTCGGCGTGGCTGCCCTTCGTCAGCATGACCGGCGTCATCGCCTACGTCCGCTCCAAGCGCGACTGGCTCCGCCGCATCCTGCTCGTCTGCGCCGTCGCCGCGCTCGTGCCCGGGCTCAACAGCATCTTCATCCTCTTCAACAACTCCTATTACGCGCGCTGGTACTACATGCCCATCCTGCTGATGGCGCTCGCCACCGTGCTCGCGTTTGAAAACCGCTCGATCGACCTCGACAGGGGCTTCCGGTGGACGCTCCTCTTTACCGCCGTCGTCACCGCCATCCTCGGGCTCACCCCGACCCTCCAGTCGGACGGCGGCGTCAAAATCGGGCTGGCCAAATATCCCGAGCGGTTCGCGGCCACCGCGGGCATCGCGATCCTCTCGCTGGCCGCCCTCTGGCTGATTGTCCGCCGCTGGCGCAACACAAAGGCGTTTATGCGCATCATGACCGCCGCGCTCTGCTTTGTGTGCGCGAGCTATTCGATCACCTTCATCGCAACCGGCAAAACCCATTCGGACAAGCCCGATTTCCTGCGCGACACCGCGCTGGCGGGCCGTTACGAGCTCGAGCTGCCCGACGACGGCGTCTTTGCCCGCGCGGACATCTACCACGGCATGGACAACCTCGGCATGTTCTGGCACCTGCCCAACATCCAGGCCTTCCATTCGATCGTGCCCGTCTCGATCATGGAATTCTACCCCAAGGTGGGCGTCAAGCGGGACGTCTCCTCCAAGCCCGAAACGGAATATTACCAGCTGCGCCCGCTGCTTTCGGTGCGCTGGCTCTTCATCAAGACGGACGACCCCGAGCAGGAGCCGATGCCCGGCTGGGAGCCCCGGTCGGTCCAGCTCGGCTACAACCTCTATGAGAACGACTATTTCATCCCCATGGGCTTCACCTACGACTACTATATCACCGTGCGCGACCTCGAGGCGGTCCCCGAGGAGGACCGCGCCGCCGTGCTGCTGCACGCGCTCGTCCTCAAGGACGAGGCGGCCGGCCGCCACGGCGATATCCTCGAATATATGCCCGAGGAGTACTATGGAAGCCTCGACGAGGAGGACTATTTCGCCGACTGCCTCGCGCGGCGGGAGACCGCCGGCTATGAATTCACAACCGACAGCCGCGGCTTTACCTCCCGCATCGACCTGCCGCGGGAAAACCTCGTCTTTTACTCGGTACCCTACGATTCCGGCTGGTCCGCCACCGTGAACGGCGAGCCCGCCCGGATCGAAAAGGCCGCGCTCGGCTTCATGGCGGTGCGCGCGCCCGCCGGGGACAACGTCATCCGCTTCACCTACACGACGCCCGGCCTCTACGCCGGCGTCACCCTCACGCTGGGCGCGGCGCTGCTGCTGGCCGTCTACCTGCTGCTCTGGAAGCGGTACGGGAAAACGCCCGACGACCCGCCGCGGCCTCCTCTGCGGGAGATGACCGACGAGCTGGACGGCGGGGAGCCGGCGGCCGAGTGGAAGGAGCCGGACGGCCCGCGCGAAGAGGACGCGGACGGCCCGCCCGAGCCGCCGCCCGCCTCCTGGTTTGACGAAACGCCCGATTCCGGGGAGGAAACGCAATGAATGAGATTTTATACCTGGTCATCCCCTGCTACAACGAGCAGGAGGTGCTGCCCGAGACCTCCAAACGCCTCAAGGAAAAGCTGGGCGGCATGATCGCCGCCGGGACCGTCTCCCCGGAGAGCCGCGTGCTCTTTGTGGACGACGGCAGCCGCGACACGACCTGGCAGCTCATCTCCGGGCTGCATGAGCGCGACCCGCTCTTTTCCGGCCTCAAGCTCGCCCACAACCAGGGCCACCAAAATGCGCTCGTCGCGGGCCTCACCGTGGCCAAGGACCTCTGCGACATCGCCATTTCGATGGACGCCGACCTGCAGGACGACGTCGGCGCGATCGACCGGTTCGTCGCGGAGTACCAGGCGGGCAGCGACATCGTCTACGGCGTGCGCTCCTCCCGCAAAAAGGACACCCTCTTCAAGCGCACCACGGCGGTCGGCTACTACCGCTTCCTCCGGTGGATGGGGGTGGAGATTGTCCAGAACCACGCCGATTACCGCCTCATGAGCCGCCGCGCCCTCGAGGCGCTCTCCGAGTACGGCGAGGTCAACCTCTTCCTGCGCGGCATCGTGCCGCTCATCGGCTTCCGCACCTCGGTCGTGGCCTACGAGCGCAGCGAACGGTTCGCGGGGGAATCCAAGTACCCGCTGAAAAAGATGCTCTCCTTCGCGATCGACGGCATCACCTCCTTTTCCGTCAAGCCCATCCGCCTCATCACCACCCTCGGCGTGCTGATCTTTGCCGCGAGCGTGCTCTGCCTGCTGTGGCTGCTCGTCACCAAGCTCTTCGGCCACACGGTCGAGGGCTGGACCACCCTCATGGGCTCCGTCTGGGCGCTCGGCGGCATCCAGCTGCTCTGCCTGGGCATCCTCGGCGAATACATCGGCAAGATCTATAAGGAGGTCAAGCACCGTCCCCGCTTTGTGGTCGACCAGTTCCTCAACGGCTGAACCGGGAATTCCCCGCGATAAAAACCGGGCCGCTGCCAATGGCAGCGGCCCGGTTATTTATCTGCGCGGCAGGTTTTACGCGGCCTGTTTTTCGCCCTTGGAGGCGAACAGGCGGTGGAGGACAAAGAGCGCGCCCAGCAGCAGGATGACGGAAACGCCGAGCGTGACCGGGATGCTGCCTCCGGTCAGGCCCGCCACGATATAGCCGATGAAGCAGCAGGCCGCCACGGTGATCGCGTAGACCATCTGGGTGGAAACGTGCTCGATGTGGTTGCAGCCCGCGCCGGTGGACGAAAGGATCGTCGTGTCGGAAATCGGGGAGCAGTGATCGCCGAAGACGCTGCCCGCCAGCGTCGCGGAGAGGGAGACGACCAGCAGCTGGGGCGCGGCCGCCATGCAGACGGGAACGACGATCGGGATGAGGATGCCGAAGGTGCCCCAGGCGGTGCCCATCGCAAAGGAGAGGAAGGCGGCGATCGCAAAGATCAGCGCGGGCAGCAGGAAGCCGGGGAAGCCGCCGTTTTCGACGAGGCCCTTGACGAATTCGCCCGTCATGAGCAGGTCGCGGCAGACGCCGCTGATCGTCCAGGCGAGGATGAGGATGATGTCCGCGGGGACCATCGACTTGACGCCCTCGCCGATGCCGGCCATGAAGTCCTTATAGTGGACGACGCCGCGCGGCACAAAGAGCAGGAACGCCACGATCAGGCCGCCGAAGCCGCCGATGACCAGCGCCTCGGAGGCGGTGCAGTTGCCGAACGCCGCGGCGATCGAATGGAAGGCCGGGTCCTCGCCCCAGTAGCCGCCGTTCCACAGCATCGCGAGGATCGAGAAGATGATCAGCGCCACGACGGGGATGATCATGTCGTAGACGTGGCCCTTGTCGTTGACGGGCAGCTCCTCGCCAACGGTGGAGTCCACCGCGCCGAGCTCGCCCTTGGCCGCGCGCGCCTCCGCGCCCGCCATCGGGCCGAAGTCGAGGTTGGTGCAGCAGAGCGCGACCACCATGACGATCGAAAGCAGCGCGTAGAGGTTGTAGGGGATGGTGGCCACAAAGGCCCCCAGGTCGCTTTCAAACGCGCCCGTCACCGCCAGGTTGGAGCCCACGGCCGCCGCCCAGCTGGAGATCGGCGCGATGATGCAGATGGGCGCGGCCGTCGCGTCGATGATGTACGCGAGCTTCGCGCGGGAAACGCCGTACTTGTCGGTGACCGGCTTCATGACGGTGCCGACGGTGAGGCAGTTGAAATAGTCGTCGATGAAGATGAGCGCGCCGAGCGCGCTTGTCGCAAGCAGGGCGCTGCGCTTGCTCTTGAGCTTGCTGGAGGCCCAGCGGCCGTACGCCCGCGAGCCGCCCGCCATCTGCATGACGACGACCAGCGCGCCGAGCAACGCAAGGAAGAGCAGGATATTGACATCCATGCGGCCCGCCATCAGCTTGAAGGTCGTCTCCGCGACGCCGACCACCGGGTTGAGGCCGGTATTGAGCGCATAGATGAGCGCCCCCGACAGGATGCCGATCATCAGCGAGGAGATGACCTCCTTGGTGATCAGCGCGAGCCCGATCGCGATAATGGGCGGCAGCAGCGACAGCCAGCCTACGAATACAGGTTCCATCTTTCTTTCGTCCCCCTCAAATAAAAACAAATTGTGAACGTACTGTTATAAAGATCGCATAATTGCAGCGAAAAGTCAACACAATCCCACAAATTTCCCCAATTTTTTTGCAAAAAAATACAGCCGCCGGGCGCCGCGGGTATACAAAAAAAGCCGGGCAAACTGTCCGGCCTTTTAAAAAATCCGTTCGGCGCGCGCCCTGCCGCGCAGGTCGCGCTCCCCGTGGAAAAAGCAGACCGCCGTCTCCCCCGGCTCCCGTCCGGGGCTTGTCACGTCGAAGGGAAACAGCTCGAGATGCGCCTGCGGGGGCAGCTTCCGCGCCGCCGCGAGCCGCCGCGCCTCCCGCGGGGCCTCGGGGCAGCAGGCGGGCAGCCGGCGCGGCTTCTCGTGCAGGCAGAGGTCGTACCGGACAAGCCAGCGGCAGACGTCCGGGTCCCCGCCCCGTTCGACGCAGAGCGCGTAAAGCAGATCGTAATACTCGTACTTGCCCACCGCGCGTCCGGGCATCCGCTCCCCGAGCGCGCGCATCGCCTCAAACGGAGAGGGGATGAATTCCAGCAAATATTCGAGCGTATGGGAAAACCGCCCGCTGTTATGGTAGGCCTCGGTCATCTCCTCGACCGATTTGAGCCGCGCCAGCTCCAAAAAGGAGAGCTGCGGCGTGCATAAAATTTCATAGGGCGGCGTTTCGCTGTGGACTAAGCCGTATTCCTCCCGGCGCGCGTAGAGGGCGGAGCCGCGCAGCAGCTTGAGAAAGCCGAGCTGGAGCTGTTCCGGCCGCAGGGAAAACACCTCGTCGTAGCTCTTCGCAAAGCGCGCGAAATCCTCGCCCGGCAGCCCCGCGATCAGATCGAGGTGCAGGTGCGGGCCGCCGGCGGCCGAAAGCGCGCGCACATTCTCCATCAGGCGGCCGACGTCCGTTTTCCGGCAGACCTCCACGAGCGTCTCGCCGCAGGTGCTCTGCACGCCGATCTCGAACTGGAAGAGCCCCGGCCGCACGGCGGAGAGAAACGCCAGCTGCTCCCCGGTGAGCAGGTCGCCGCCCAGTTCCATCTGGAAGCAGGTAACGCCGTTGTCCTGCTCCGCGAGAAACCGCCAGACCGCAAGCGCGCGGTCCGCGTCGAGGTTGAAGGTGCGGTCGACGAACTTGACCTGCATCACCCCCGCGTCGAGGAACCGCCGCAGATCATCGAAGACGCGCGGCAGCGAACGCCAGCGCACCGTCCGGTCGGCCGAGGAGAGGCAATAGCTGCATCCGAACGGGCACCCGCGCGACGACTCATAATAGAGCACCCTGTTTTTGAGCGCGTCGAGATCACGGTAGGGAAAGGGCAGCGCGTCCAGGTCGGTGAACCGTCCGGCGCGCCGGACTCCGCGCGGCCGGCCCTCCCGCAGGACCCCGGCGATCAGCGGCTCCCCCTCGCCGCAGAGGACCGCGTCCGCCCACGGCATCGCCGCGAGCCGTTCCTCCGGGTCGAAGCTCACCTCCGGCCCGCCCAGCAGGATGGACGCCTCCGGGAAGAGCAGGCGCAGGTCCGCGCCGATTTTCCGCACATGCTCGATGTTCCAGATGTAGCAGGAAAAGCAATAGGCGTCCGCGCCCCGGCGCGCAAGGTCTCTGAGGATCTCCCGCGCGGGCTGGTTGATCGTATATTCCGCGATCCCGGAATCCATCCCCTCCGCCGCGAGCACGTTTTGCAGGTCGCGCACCGCGAGGTTGGTGTGGCTGTATTTTGCGTTGATTGCCACGAGCAGGATGTTCATCGCTTTCCTCCTGGGGATTTTCCGCTCATCAAGCGGTGGGGATTGCCGGTAGTAGACCGGCCTGATCACTCTGGATTTGCCGCTCATCGAGCGGCGGAGCTGCCGGGTCCCGCCCCGGCGGGCGGGTCCATTTCTTGCGCGCCCAAGAAATGGACGAAAGAAGGGCGCCTAAGAACCCTCCGCCGGGTTCTTAGGAATCTCCGGGAGTACCTTGCCAAGACCCGCAGACTTCCGCCGCTCCCCACGGGTACACTAGCTGAGGGCTCAACCTAATCTCGAATCTCCCAACAGGTGGAGACGGATAGCGCGGTAAAACCATCCGGCGGAAAACAACGCCCATTCCGGGCGTTTGCACGCTTTACGCGCGTGGGCGGCGAAGCCGACCGGTTTTCCGCCTCCTCGCGTTAAATGCGAGCGAAACAGAAGCGGCCGTGCCTCCCCGCAAGCATTTTCTGATACAGTTCCGGAGGCTCGCCGGCAGAGGCATTGCGCCCGCGGCGCGGCGGCTGGCGGGATGCGGTACACTCGTTCATTGATCCGTGTCACGGGCGCCGCCGACTTTGGCCGAAGGCCAACCGGAGGCGGCGCGG
>NZ_CABUCJ010000106.1 GCF_902490045.1 uncultured Anaerotruncus sp. | reverse complement strand
TGACGCCCAGCAGGGCCTGTTCCTTCCGGCCCGCCAGCACCCCTTCGGTCAGCTTTTCAATTGCCTGCGGCTGGTCCCCCGTCGGCTTGTAGGGGGCGACCAGTTCAAATTTTCCTTCTTCCATATACCTTCCCCGCTTTGGGCCGTCAGATCAATCGGTTTCCATCCACGCGCTCAAAAGAACAGATGTTCGATTCATCTAGTTTAGCTTCTTTTCCATCAAAAGTCAACAGTTTATTTTATCACAGATTCCGCATGATTTCAAATGGCCGCCGCCGAAAGATTCTGCCAGGCGCGCGGCGCAGAAAGGGCGCCTCCCAAGCGGAAGCGCCCTGCCGTCATTCGTTTTCTGTTTTGTCCGCGGATTCCCGCCACCTGCCCGGCTCGCCGGACGCGTCCTCCCGGGAGAGGGCGTCCTCCATCAGCGAGACCAGTTCGAGCGTGCTGCGGAACTGCCGGACCAGGTCCCGGTCGAGCCAGCGCACCGTGCCCTGCCAGGTAGCGTTCTGACGGAAGAACACGCTGACCACAAACGTCGCCCGTTTCCCGGGTTCCTCCCTGCCGATGCGGGCGAGCGCCTCCTCCAATTCCCCGCTCTGCTGCGCCTCCGGGGGCTCCGGCCTTTCCGCCGCCGTTTTTCCCCGCTTCTTTTTCTGGAAAGAGCGGATCTGCATGGCGCTCTGCGGGAACCGCTTTTCATTATAAAACTGTTCCATGCGGGTGATCAACGCGAGCACGCCGGAAAACGCCGTGACGCCGAAGGCCGGGGCTGCCAGGCGTCCGTTCAGGTCGTGGTCCTCCGTGCTGTCAACAAATACCCAAACGGAGGTGGGGCTGACCGCTCCCAGGGTTCCTGACTCCATCTGTGGTCCCTCCATCTCTCAGAATTAGAATGGGCCCTAGGGCCGCTCAAAGGAAAAGAAACCGGAATCGCGCATCGAAACGTAGTCCGACCCAGCGAAAATCAGGTGGTCGGCGAGACGGATTTTCGCCGCCGCCAGCGCGTCAAAGACCGAGCGCGTCGCGAGCATGTCCGCGTTGGATGGGAGCGCGAGCCCGCGCGGATGGTTGTGCGCAAGGATTACCGACACCGCGTGGCTGCGCATCGCGGCCTCAAGGATGTTGCGGGTGTACATCGGCGCGGCGTTGATGCTGCCCTCGGCGATGAAATCACCGTAGACGACGCCGCCCCGGCTGTCCATGCAGAGCAGGAAGATCATCTCGTTGCTGCGCCCGATGAATTTCGGCCGCAGGAAGGTCCCCACCTCTTCAATCGTGGCGAGGACCACGCCGTTTTCGTCATAGTCGTCGAGGTACCGCCGCGCGAGCCCGGGCACCAGCTTGAGCAGCGTCGCGACGTTCGCGCCGACCCCCTCCACTTGGCAGAGCTCGTCGAAATCCGCGTCCAGTACGCCGGATAGCGACCCGAAACGTGCGAGCAGGCGGTGCGCCAGTTCGTTGGTGTCCCGCTGGGGCACCGCATAAAAGAGCAGCAGCTCGAGGACGTTGTGCGGCGCGAAGCCGTCCAGCCCCTCCTTTAGGAAACGGTCCTTGAGCCGCTGCCTGTGTCCCTCGTGCACATTCGCCATCCGCTCATCACCGCCCGCGTTTCCAGTATCTTGGTGCTTATTATATCAAAATATTTCCTGTTTGCCTAGACCCCGTCGATTTTTCCCGGCTTCCGCCGGACGAGCTTGTGTGCTATAATAGGCGCAGGCCATCGGCTTTTCCCGCCGCGGGCGGTTTCAACACCGCGCGGCCATCGATTTACAGGGCCCCTCCGATCATCGGGGCCGCGGAGGTTTGCCATGAGAGAATTCGTCATCAACCAAAACGACGCGGGCCAGCGTGTGGACAAATTCGTGACCAAGGCGGTCCCGCTTCTTCCTCAGGCTCTGCTCTACAAATCCATCCGCACCAAGCGGATCAAGCTCAACGGCAGACGGTGTGAAATCTCCACCCGGCTGTGCGAGGGCGACCGGCTCTCTCTCTACCTGAACGATGAATTTTTCGGCGGCGAACCCGGCGTGCCCGTCTTCCTCTCCGTCCCCCCGGCGGTCGACGTCGTCTACGAGGATGAAAACATCCTCCTCGCGGATAAGCGCCCCGGCCTGCTTGTCCACGAGGACGAGGGCGGCCAGGCGGACACGCTGATCAACCGCATCCTCCACTACCTCTACCGGAAAGGCGAGTTTGATCCCGCCCGGGAGAACAGCTTTACCCCCGCCCTCTGCAACCGGATCGACCGCAATACGGGCGGCATCGTCATCGCGGCCAAAAACGCGCCCGCCCTGCGCGTGCTCAATGAAAAGATCAAGGCACGCGAGCTGCAAAAGCTCTACCTCTGCGTCGTGCACGGCACGATGCCGCGTCAGTCGGACACCCTCAAGGGCTTCCTCGTCAAGGACGGCGCGGCGAACGCCGTCGCCATCTGCGACCATCCTGTGCCGGGCGGCCGCACCATCCTCACCCACTACTGCGTGCTCGGCCAAAACGGGCGGTTCTCCCTGCTGGAAGTCGACCTGCTGACCGGCCGCACCCACCAGATCCGCGCCCACCTCGCCTCCATTGGCCATCCGCTGCTCGGCGACGCCAAATACGGACACAACCGCGACAACCACGGCACCGGCTACCAGTTCCAGGCCCTATACTCCTATAAGCTTACCTTTCGGTTCCAGAGCGACGCGGGTCCCCTCAACTACCTGAACGGCAGGAGCTTCGAGGTGAAGAAGGTGTGGTTTTGCGACGAGTTCCTCTCCGGGAAGCTCCGATAGCACTTTTTTGAAAAAGTGCTTGACAATTCTATCTGTAATGATTATAATTACAGATAGAGGGAAACAAAACGGAAAGGATGATTATATGAATATCTTGACAATTACGTCGGACAATTTTGAGGCCGAGGTTTTGAAATCGAACGAGCCCGTGCTCGTGGACTTCTGGGCGCCCTGGTGCGGCTACTGCCGGATGCTCTCCCCCATCTTCGACCAGCTTGCCGAGGCCTACGAGGGCAAAATCCGGTTCGCTAAGGTGAACATCGACGATCTGCCCTCGCTCGCGCAGCGGTTTTCGGTGATGACCATCCCCACCCTGCTGCTCTTCCGCGGCGGCATGGAAAGCGAGCCGCTCGTAGCCGCCAAATCCAAATTCCAGATCGAGGAGTGGCTCAAGCAGTTGGGCGCGGTCTGATCGCCACAAGCATAAAAGGGTCCCGCCGGCGGTGCCGGCGGGATCCTTTTTGCGCGCGGTTTTCCCCTTTAAAAAACCTCCTTGACAAACGGGATTGGCCTGCTATAATGGAATTCCATTCACAAACTCCGGAAGACCTTGCCGTACGCTGCGGCGGGCCGTCTTTTGACCGCAGACGCAAACACAGCCGGACGGGCGCGTGTCTGCGTCTTTTTGACCGTCCGGCAAATCAAAAGGAGGTTTTATGGAACAATCGCAGCCTCACGGCTGGAAGCGCGGCTTCTTTACAATCGCGGCGGGGCAGACCGTCTCGCTGGTCGGAAGCAGCGCGGTCCAGTTCGCGCTGATCTGGTGGCTTGCCAGCGAAAGCTCCTCCCCCATGACGATGGCGCTGGCGGGACTCTTCGCCTTCCTGCCGCAGCTTGTGCTCGGGCCGTTCGTCGGGGTGTGGGTCGACCGCCTCAAGCGCAAGACCGTCATCATCTCCGCGGATCTCTTCATGGGGCTGGTCGCGACCGTCTTCGCGGGCGTCTTCCTGCTCGGCAGGCCGCCCTTCTGGTCGGCCTGTCTCGTACTGGGCATCCGGGCGGTTGGGAACGTCTTCCACACCCCCGCGATCCAGGCGGCGATCCCCATGCTCGTACCCCGGGAACAGCTCGTCCGCGCCAACGGCTGGAGCCAATTCATGCAGTCGGGCGCCTTTATGCTCGGGCCGGTGCTCGGCGCGGCGATGTACGCCGCGCTTCCGCTTCCGGTCATCCTGCTCTCCGACCTTGTCGGCGCGGTCGTGGCGAGCGCTACTGTCGCGGTGGTGAAAATCCCCGATCCCCCGCGTTCCGGACAGGAGCTGCCGTATTTTCTGCGTGAGATGAGGGACGGCGCGGCCGTCTTTCTGCGCGACCGCAGACTCTTCACCCTCACCCTCTGCGTATGCGTGGGGATGATCTTCTACATGCCGCTATCCTCCTTCTATCCGCTGATGACGAGCGACCACTTCCAGGCGACGGCCTGGCACGCCAGCCTCGTGGAGCTGCTCTATGCGGCGGGCATGATGCTCAGCGCCGCCGGTCTGGGCGCGGTCGGGACGATCAAAAACAAATTTTTCGTCATCCACCTCGGCCTGCTCGGTCTGGCGGCAAGCACCCTTTTATGCGGAATCCTGCCGGGCGACATGGTCTTTTTCTGGCCCTTCGCCCTCTTCTGCGCCGTTATGGGCGCCAGCGGGAACCTCTACGGCATCCCCTTCATGGCCTACATGCAGGAGTCCGTTCCCCATGAGGCACAGGGGCGCGTCTTCTCCCTGCTGGGCAGCATGATGTCCCTGGCCATGCCGGTGGGACTGCTGATCGCGGGACCGGTCGCCGAACGCTTCGGCGTACCGCTCTGGTTCTTCCTGTCGGGGGCTGTGCTCTTTGCCGTCACCGGTATCAGCGCTCTCCTCACCCTGCGCCCGGGCGGACGCGGTCCGAAATGACAAAAGAGCGGCTAGAAATCCAGCTACTCTTTTGATACGGACCCGGTGCAGGGTCCGTCGATAATCCGATCCTCACGTCAATCCGGTGCAACCAAGTGCACAATTTTCACCTTCAAAAGCGGCAAAGCAGGCATAAAGAAAACCCCGCAAACAGGCTTAAACAGCTTGTTTGCGGGGTTTTTGGCGGAGATGGAGAGATTCGAACTCTCGAGGAGCTTTTGACCCCTACACGATTTCCAGTCGTGCGCCCTCGACCAGCTAGGCGACATCTCCAGACTTGTCCGCGCGATTGGCACCTGATTATTATACTACGCAGATCGCAAAAAAGCAATATGTTGACCTAAAAAATTTTGCCAATTTTTCTGCAAGAAAAAACCGCCCGCCGGGGCGGACGGTTTTAACCCCCTCAGGAGTCCGTTCCCATCTTGATGCGCACATATTTGTGCTCCCGCACGGTCAGCACCACAAAGACCACTCCCACGAGGATATCCATCATGGTGCCGAGGATGAGAAGGTCGAGCGTGGCGATTTCCGCGCGGCTGAAAATCTTCATGAAAATCAGGTTGAAGAAGACGGCCGCCGCCAACAAGCCGTAATAGGAGGCGAGCTCTTTTCTGCTGACCCGTTTCACGATGTTTTTGCAGAGCAGGAAGAGCCCAAAGAGGACGACGATTCCGGTCGAGACATACACCGCCACCGGAAGCCGTTCAATATCTGTCGTAAACACATATGCCAGCGACGCGAACTTGGCCGCCGTCGCCAAAATCATCAGATAGAGCATCAGCTTTCTGAGCAAAAACTTCCCCCCGTTTCCAATCCGTTTTTTGCGCAAATTTGCGTAAGGGTTATTGTAACCGATTCCGCCGTTTCTGTCAAGTTTTGCCCGTCTGATGCGGCTTTGCAGGGTCTATTCCGCGTCGTCCAACAATGCGCCGACGTTCTCGAAGCTGCCTGTCAGAGAGGCAACGACCCCCTTATACACCACGATCGGGTCGTCCAAAAACCGTTCCCGGATCCGCCCGCAGGTCTCCTCGTCGGGCAGAAGGATGGTCAGCTTCAGCAGGTCGCTGCCCACGTCGGTGATCGTCAGCGTCAGAAGGTATCCGTCGTCCGCCTTTTGGACCTCCGCCTTGTTGTGCGCGCGGCGCTCCCGCCGGATGAAGTAGCGGTTCGCGGCGTCCACTGCCTTTTCCCGCACGCTGAGCGGAAGCGTTTTCTCAAACGTCCCGGCGGCGCTTTCGCCAAGGCCGGTCAAGGTGTAGCACTTTTCCCCCTCGCAGCCGCCGATGGCGATGTGCCCACTCTTGACAAGCGCGGCCGCCGCGCTCGCCGCCTCAAAATAGTTGCCGATTCCCTCGCCCACAAACAGTTCGATCAGGGCGGAAACGGGCATCGGCCGCTCGATATGCTTCAGGACGTAGCAGATCAGGATTTTGATCTCATAGTCGGTGGTCAGCCCGCCCGGCTCCACGCCCGCCCGGAATCCCTCGTACAAATTTTCCACCCCACAGTCGTCGGTTTCCATTCCCTATGATACAATATTTCGGAGGAAAAAGCAAAACCTATTGTCTGACCCGCTTTTTGCACTTTCCGTAAAATTTACAATCCCGAAACAGCTTTTTCCCGCAAACATGCTATATTGGTGTTGAAATTGAATTTTCCTCCCGTTTGAAGCAGGCGGGCGGGAAATCTCGTTAGATAGACAAAGGAACTTTTCGGAAAAAGAGATGTGAAGATGAAAAACCTAACCCCGGAAGAAAAAAAACAATATCGAAAACTGATTATGGCCGCCGTGGGCCTTGTCCTGATCATCGGGGTTCTCTCCCTGCTCTGCATGCCCCTCTTCCAGCGCCTCTCCGACCCGGGCAATCAGGAACAGCTCCGCGCGTGGATCAATTCGCTCGGCTTCACCGGCTGGCTGGTCCTGCTCGGCGTCCAGATCCTGCAGATTGTGATCGCCTTTATCCCCGGCGAGCCGGTCGAGCTGCTCGCGGGCGCGCTTTACGGCGCCTGGGGCGGACTCTTTACCTGCCTGCTCGGAATCGTGATCGCCTCCTCCGCCATCTTCTTTCTCGTGCGCCGGTTCGGCTACCGGCTGGTGGCGCGTATCTTCGGCGAGCAGAAGCTCAGCGAGTTCAAGTTCATCAACAATACCAAAAAGGTGGAAACCGTCACCTTCATCCTCTTCCTCATCCCTGGCACTCCAAAGGACATGCTCACCTATCTGGCGGGCGTCAGTAAGATCAGGCCCGCGCAGTTCCTGCTGATCTCCACCTTCGCGCGGATTCCCTCGGTCATCACCTCCACCTGGATGGGCGCGTCGGTGAGCCGCGGCAACTGGGAGATGGCAATCGTCGTTTTCCTGCTGACCGCGGCGATCGGGCTGTTCGGCATCCTCTGCAAGCAGAGGGTCATGGACTGGCTTCACAGGCTCCACAGGGAGCATTGATCAAAAAAGAGCCGGCGCAAAGCGCCGGCTCTTTTGTTGTCCCGTCTATCGGATCAGCTGCGCGCGCAGCGCAAGCTGGGTGCAGTACATGGCAAAATAGCCCGTGAGCTCGCTGCCGTACCGGACGAAGACCGGATCGTCCTCCCTGCCGCAGAGGCGCGCGAACACCCTGCCGACCGCGCCGATGTCGTCGGGCGAGGAACGCCCCGCAAGGATATAGAGGGAGAGCGCCGCCGAATCGCTGACGAGCCGGTAGGTCTCGCCGGAAGCCCGCTGGAGCTCGTCATAATAGGCGGACATCGCGGACTGCGCCACAATGGAATTGGGCGCCATATCCTCGATCACCCGGCCGACGAGATAGGAAAAGAGCACTTTCCGCTGGGAGAGCGTCTCGGCGCTGTCGAACGCCCCGATGCCGAAAAAGACGATCCCCCGCTCGTCGGCGGTCAGCTCGGCGGCGAACTGGACCCCGAGCGCGCGCGCTTTCTCCATGTTGCCGTTGGCTTTTTCGCGCGCGAATGCCGCCGCCGCCCCCTCCGAACTGTCAAAGACCTCCGAAGGATCGTCCGGCGCTATTTTGATATCGCTGTCGTCGAACCGCATCGGAAACGCCCTCCCTCCTGTGAAAACGGCCGCGGCCTCCCTAATCCCGCGCCTGCGCCAGCGCAAGCGCGAGCTGGTCGGGGCAGGAGGTCGACTTCATGCCGCAGCGGATGCCGCCGAGCAGCTCCACGACCTCCTCCACCGGGCGGCCCTCCGCCAGCCTGCTCACGCCCTGCGTGTTGCCGCTGCAGCCGCCGATGAATTCCACGGATTTGACGACGCCGTCTTCAACCTCTACATGTATCATACGCGAGCAGACGCCTTTTGGTTTATAGCTGATCTTCATACCGATCCTCCGTCAATCAAATTCTCGCGGCGCCCGAGGCCCGGGCCTCGTCCGCGACCGCCTCGGCCACCCGGTCGGCGACCCGCTTGTCCAGCGCGTCGGGCAGGATGCGTTCGGCCGAAAGCTCCCCGTCCGGCACCATCGCGGCGATCGCCCTCGCGGCCGCCACCTTCATCTCCTCGGTGATCTCCCGCGCCCGCACCGCGAGCGCCCCCTTGAAGATGCCGGGGAAGACAAGCACATTGTTGATCTGGTTGGGGAAGTCCGAACGTCCCGTCCCGACCACCGCCGCGCCCGCCGCCCTGGCCAGATCCGGCATGATTTCGGGGGTGGGATTGGCCATCGCGAAAACGATCGGGTCCTTCGCCATAGAGGCGACCATCTCCGGCGTCACGAGGTTCGGGCGGGAGACACCGATCAAAACGTCCGCCCCCTTCATCGCGTCCGCGAGAT
>NZ_CABUCJ010000105.1 GCF_902490045.1 uncultured Anaerotruncus sp. | reverse complement strand
AAATCGAAGAACCCGGCGGTCAGGGTCGTCGCGGTGGAACCGGCCGGTTCCCCCGTCCTGTCGGGCGGCAAGGCGGGCCCCCACAAGATTCAGGGCATCGGCGCGGGTTTTGTTCCCGGCACTCTCAACACGGCGGTTTATGACGAGATCATCGCCGTCGAAAACGAAGACGCGTTTGCCGCCGGCCGGGAGATCGCGCGGCGGGAGGGCGTGCTCGCGGGCATCTCGTCGGGCGCGGCGGTCTGGGCGGCGGCGCAGCTCGCGCGCCGTCCCGAGAACAGCGGAAAGACGATCGTCGTCCTGCTGCCCGACACGGGCGGCCGCTATCTCTCCACCCCCCTCTTCTCAGGCGAATAACAGCACCCCGACAGGGGCGGCCGGAAGGGACTTCCGGCCGCCCCGCTTTTGTGGTAGAATGGGTTCATCATCCAAACAGGGAGGCGTCGGCATGTATGAGCTGATCCAAGCGGGAGAGCGGACGTGGTATATCGACTGTCCCGCGAAAATGGGGCTTTATCTTGCGGAGGATGGCGCGTGGCTGATCGACAGCGGCAACGACAAGGACGCGGGCCGCAGGGTGCGCAAGCTGCTCGACGCGAACGGCTGGACGCTGGCGGGCATCCTCAACACCCACTCGAACGCCGATCACATCGGCGGCAACCGGTTTTTGCAGGACCGGTACCGCTGTCCCGTCTATTCCACACCGGTGGAAAACGCATTTATCCGCTCCCCCCAGCTCGAACCCGCCTTCCTCTACGGCGGATTTCCCTGCAAGGCGCTGCGCAACAAGTTCCTGCTGGCGCAGGAGAGCGAACCCGTCCCCATCGAGGACGCCCCGCTGCCCGGAGGGCTCGAGGTCTTTCCGCTGCCGGGGCATTTCTTCGGGATGGTCGGCTTCCGCACGCCCGACGACGTCTGCTTCCTGGCCGACTGCCTGTCGGGGGAGGCGGTCCTCAAAAAATACCACGTCGGCTTTATCTACGACGTGCGCGCCTACCTTGGGACGCTCGACTGGGTGGAGACGCTCGTGGCGAAGCTCTTCGTCCCGGCGCACGCCCCCGCGACGGAGGATATCCGCCCGCTCGCCGCCAAAAACCGCGCCAAGGTCCGGGAGATCGCCGGGCGGGTCCTCGACTTCTGCGCCGAGCCCCGCACGCCCGACGAGATCATCCGGGAGGTGTTCTCCGCCTACGGGCTTGCGATGGACTTCAACCAGTATGTCCTCGTGGGCAGCACGGTGCGTTCCTATCTCAGCTACCTCTGCGACGAGGGGCTGGCCGCCGCGCGGTTCGAGGACAACCGCCTGCTGTGGGAACGTGTCTGAGCCGCCGCGCGGCCGCCAAATAAAAAGTGCCGGTCTTCCGACCGGCGCTTTTTATTTGGCGCAGTGCGATAAAAGGCACTGTTTTTGGCGCGGGCGCGAAGCTTCGGGCAAAGGGAAAAGCCTGGAGCGCGAATCGGCTCCAGGCCCTAGCCTGGTGGTGCGGGTAGAGGGGGTCGAACCCTTACGCCTTGCGGCACAGGATCCTAAATCCTGCGCGTCTGCCAATTCCGCCATACCCGCACATATGAGCGGCAGGGGTTGCCTGCCGCTGTTTTGTTCCCCCCATTTTTACTCGGGGGGAGGAACCCGGGGCGGAGCGCAAAGCTGAAATCCGCAGCACCTTCTATTTTCATCCGGGGAAGGCGCCCGGAGCGGAAGGGAAACCCCTTGACCCGCGTCTATCGAAACAGGCAAGCCTGCTTTGATCGTATAAGGCTGCAACCATCACCCTATCAATCCAGAGGATAATGCTCGTTGCTCAATCTTCATAAGGACATGAGAAATCATATTAATCACATCAGCGAGCACAAACTTTTTATATCGGTCTGTGATTTGCTCCCATTCGTTATGAACAAACTGATTTCGTATTCTGCGAATGGAATCATAATACGCGAGCTCATCCGCAAGCTCGTGCTGCAAGTCTGCCTCACAGCACAAGCCTATTTGAGCAATATAGTCGGAGACTTTTGGATTTCTTATTTTTCTCCACTCTGTAGTCTTACCGGCTTCGTCAGAAAACCAATTCGTGATTTCATTCAGCGTTGATTCAAAAAATGCCAGCAGGAGGGACAAAAGGGTACATTTGTTTATATCCTGGTAGAGAAACTCCCAAGACAAAAGCTTGCGATATTCCCAAGACTCCGGAGCGCCCCAATCATCTTTATCAATGTCAAACGGTTCGAATTCCTTTACCTTTGCTTTTAGGCAGGTGAGAAGATAAAGACAATAGTCATTGATTTCAGATAACTGTTCTTCAAACTTGACAAATGGAAAGATGGCGCTCGCTGTTGTGAACAGCAAATACCCTGCTGTTCCTTCGTAATGCTCAATCGAATCACTTTCTGCCAACCGTTCCAACATGTCATTCATATTTCAAAAACCTTCACTGAGGTGGCGTCACCTAAATCCTGCGCGTCTGCCAATTCCGCCATACCCGCGCGGCGCCGCCGGACGGCGGCAGAATCATGATACCATTCCGCAGCGCGGCTTGTCAACCGTCCCCGCGGAGCACGCCCGATTCGAGCAGCGACTGCGCCGCGAGGATCACGCCCGTCTTGCCGCTCGGCCAGGTGAGCCCGCCCTGCAGCCACGCGGCATAGGGCTCGCGCATCGGCCCGTCGGCGGAAAGCTCGATCGACGCGCCCATCGTGAACGCGCCCGCCGCCATGATGACCTTGCTGTCATAGCCGGGCATGTCCCACGCCTCGGGGGTGACGAACGCGTCGACCGGCGCGCCCTTCTGCACCCCACGGCAGAAGGCGGAGAGTCCCTCGGGCGTGCCGAGCTTTACCGCCTGGATGATGTCGGTGCGCGGCGCGTCAGATTTCGGGTAGACCTCGAAGCCAAGCCGCTCGAAGAGCGCAGCGGAGAAGACGGCGGTCTTCAGCGCGGCGGCCACCACGGTGGGCGCGAAGAAGAGCCCCATAAACATTCCGCGCAGCTGGCCGAGCGTGCAGCCGACCTCCTTGCCGACGCCCGGCGCGGTCAGCCGGCAGGCGCACATCTCGATCAGGTCGGCGCGCCCCGCGATATAGCCGCCCGTCTTGGCGATGCCGCCGCCCGGGTTCTTGATGAGCGACCCGACGACAAGATCCGCGCCCGCCTGCGTCGGTTCCCTGCGCTCGACGAACTCCCCGTAGCAGTTGTCCACGACGATCAGCGCGCCGGGGTTGGCCTCCCGCACGATGCCCGCAATCCTTTCGATCTGCGCGACGCTCAGCGACTCCCGCAGCGAATAGCCGCGCGAACGCTGCAAATATGCCATCTTCGCCCCCTTCACCGCGTCCGCCATGCGCGCGTAGTCGGGGGAACCGTCGGGCAGCAGGTCGAGCTGCCCGTACCGGATGCCGAATTCCTCCAGCGAGCCGTGCCCGCCCGGCACGATGCCGATCACCGGCTGAAGGGTGTCGTAGGGCAGGCCGGTCAGCGACACCATCCGGTCGCCCGGCCGCATCACCCCAAAGAGCGCGGTCGTGATCGCGTGGGTGCCCGAGACGAAATTGTGCCGGATGAGCGCGTCCTCCGTGCCCATCACCTGCGCCAGCACCCGGTCGAGCACCTCGCGGCCCCGGTCGTCGTAGCCGTAGCCGGTCGTGCCCGCGAAATGGCTTTCGCTCACGTTGTTTTCGATGAAGGCGGAGAGCACCTTCATGCCGTTGTATTCCGCGTTGCCGTCAATGCGCGCGAACGCCTCCCGGCAGAATTCCTCCGCCTCTTCCGCCATCCGCGCGATATACGGGTCGATGTGAAAAAACTGTTCAACCATACTCTGGAGGGAAACTTTTGAAAAAGTTTCCCCCAGCCCCCTTTCTTCCTGGGGAAACCTTTTGAAAAAGGCTTCCCCAGACCCTTTCTAAAACTTTTCATTCGGGCGTGCCCCGTCCCAATCGCCGACCGCATCCCCCGACCATTTCAACCCCGCCGCACGGGGCGAGCGCGCGGGAAGCCGCCGCGCCCCGCCTGCGCCGAAAGCTTTGAGGGATTCTAAAGGGAACTTTCTCGAAAGTTCCCTTTAGACCAGAAACCCGCATCCACGAACCCACAGGCGCGGTGGAAAGCCGCGACACCCTCCTCGGCGGTCAGCAGCCAGGGCTCGAGCCCCTGCGCAAGCGCGGCGTTCGCCGCGTGCGCCATCATCCGGCGGGCGTATCCCCGCCCCCTCCATGCCGGGTCGGTCGCCAAACCTGCCAGAATCGCGCGGTCGGCGCCCTTAAAATAAATACCAATCGTTGAAATAATCTGGTTATTTACTTTTAGTATGTAGACATCCGCCAGCCCGTGCCGCCGCTTGTGGGAAACCTCAGTGAGCCAGGCGGCGTAATCGGTCCGCGCGGCGAATTCAGGGTCGGCCGCGCAGAGCAGCGCGTAGACGGCCCCCAGGTTCTCCGCGGGCGCGACCCGCCCCGGAGGAACGCCGTCCGCGCAGGGCGCGGGCGCGGCGGGGCGGGCATCTTCCCGCGGGAAATGCCCGCCCCACCGCAGGATTCGCGACGAGCGAAGCCCGCCGCGAATCACGGCGTTCACCCGTTCGCAGAGCGCCTGCTCCCCCTCGTAGGAGCGGCAGCCGACCGCCCCGAGGAAGGCGGCGAGCTCGTCCGCGTCCGCCGCGCTATCCGCCGCGAGGGTTACGGCGCCGTCCAGCCGGGAGGCCGCGCCCACGGCGCGGTCTCCCTCCAGCAGCAGCCAGAGGTCGAGCACGCCGTCCAAAGTGCCGTAAGTCTGATACTGTGAGTATATTTTTGTTCCAAATATACCAAATTTGCCGATCGACGCCTCAAAAAGCGCCGCCCATTCGCCGTCTACAAAACGGATCATTCGCCGAAATCAGCGACGAGCGCACCGAGCAGCCGGAGCGTCTCGTCCACGTCGAACCGGTTGACGACACAGGAGGGGGTGTGCAGGTAGCGGCAGGGCACCGATACGGCGAGCACCCGCGTTCCCTTTCCCGCGATCTGGATCGACCGCGCCTCGTTGCCGCCGTAAACGCCCTCCTTGGGCTGGCAGGCGATGCCGCCCGCCTTTGCCGCCGCGAGCGCGCGGCGGTAGAGGTCCATGTCGTAGACGGTGCCCTTGTCCATGAAGGAGAGGACGGGGCCTTTTTTGAGTGAGCAGACCACCTTTTCGGGCGGGGTGCCGGGGATGTCGCAGGCGGTCGTCGTCTCGACGGCAACCGCGATCTCCGCGCCCACCTGGTAAGCCGCGGTGCGCGCGCCCGTCGTGCCCGTCTCCTCCTGCACGGTGAAGGCGAAGTGGGCGTCGCAGGCGAGCTCCGATTGGATCAGTTCGACGAGCAGCGCGCACCCGACCCGGTCGTCGAGCGCCCGCCCGCGCAGAAAGCCGTCCCCAAAGGCAGCGTATTGGGAGACAAAGACCGCGCGGTCTCCCAGCGCGACGCGGGAGAACGCGTCGTCACGGTCCTTCGCGCCGATGTCGATGAAGAGCGCGTCGGGCTCGGGGGCCTTGTCCCGCTCGTCGGGAGCCTTCATGTGCACCGCCTTGGAGCCGATCACGCCGAAGGTTTCGCCGATGCGCACCGATTTGCCGGGGAGCACCCGGCGGTCGATGCCGCCCACCGTGGTGAATTTGAGCAGGCCGCTCTCCTCCACCCAGGTGACGATCAGCCCCACCTCGTCCATATGCGCCGAGAAGAGCAGCGGATGGGCCGGGGCCCGCCTCCCCTTTTTAAAGGCGAGGATGTTGCCGAGCGCGTCCACCCTGTAGATGCAGCGCCCCTCGATCATCTTAAGGATTTCATACCGCACCTGCTCCTCGCATCCGGACACGCCGGGGATGGCGCTCAGCTTTTCAAGCGTCTCATAGAGCATCACCTCGCACCTCCAAACGCGTCCGCCACATAGGCGGCGATCAATTCGGCGGTCGCCTCCACGTCGGAGACGTGGACGATCTCGACCGGCGTGTGCATATACCGCTGGGGGATCGAGACGAGCGCGCAGCGCACCCCCGCGCCCGACACGGCGATGCCGTCGACGTCGGTGCCGGTGTTCCCGCCCATGACCTCGACCTGGAAGGGAATCTTTTCCCGCACGGCGACCTCCCGCAGGCGGGAGGACATGCCGTTGTCGATGACCGGCGCGACGCCGACCATCGGGCCGCCGCCCATCTCGCCGCACTTGGCGCGGGGGCAGTCGGGCGCGTGCCCGAAGGAGACGTCCACCGCGATGGCGTGGGTGGGCGAGAGGATGTTCGCGGCAGTGGCCGCGCCCTGCCCGCCAACCTCCTCGAGGGTGGTCAGCGCGACGGTCAGCCCGCAGGAAAGCTCCTGTTCCGCCAGCTTCTGCGCGGCCAAAATGACCGCCGCGCAGCCCGCGCGGTCGTCGGCGGCCCGCGCGCTGACCCGCCCGTTCATCAGCTCCCGCGCCTCGCAGCAGAAGGTCACGCGGTCGCCCGGCGCGATCTTCTCACGCGCCTTCCCGGCCGAAAGGCCCACGTCGATCGAGATGTCCTCGATCTTGGGCAGGCGGGTGTCGTCGGAATTGAGGTGGGGCGGCACGGTGCAGACGACGCCGGGCAGATCGCCCTTTGCCGTGTGGACGGTGACCTGCGCCGCGAGCAGCAGCGCGCAGTCGATGCCGCCGACGTTTGAGACGCGCAGAAATCCATCGTCATCGATGTAGGTGACGATCATGCCGACGCTGTCGATGTGGGCGGTGAGCATCACATGCTCGCCCGAGGCGGGGACCGGCTTTATCCGGCAGAGCAGCGAGCCGAGCGGCGCGCGCTCACATGCGCCGAGCGGCGCGAGCATCCGCCGCGCCGCTTCCACCGCCCCATCCTCCCCGCCGGACACGCCGAGCGCGCCCGCGAGGGTCAATATCTGTTCCGTGGTGGTCATGGGAACCTCCTGTGCTTTTCAAAATCATTTTCCGCTCAAAGCGCATTTACGAGCTCCTTGAAGCGGCGGCCGCGGGTGCCGTAGTTGGGGAACATGTCGAAGCTCGCGCAGGCGGGCGAGAGCGAGACGACGTCGCCCGGCTTCGCGGCCTCCTCCGCCATCTTCACCGCCTCCTCGAGGCTTCCGGCGCGGAGGATTGCAAGCTCCGCCGGGTCAAACCCCGGATAGGCGCGCACCTCCGCCTCGATCGTGTCGGCGGTCGCGCCGATCAGGATGAGCGTCTTGACCCGTTCCACCAGCTTGGGGATGAGCGGGTCGAAGGGGATCTTCTTGTCGTAGCCGCCCGCGATGATGACGAGCTTCTGGTCGAAGCTCTCCAACCCGGCGATCGTGCGGGTCGGAGTGGTCGCGATCGAATCGTTGTACCAGCGCACCCCGTCCTTTTCCCGGACGAACTCAATGCGGTGCTCCACCCCGTCGAACTCGACTGCGACGTTGTAAATTGCCTCCTGGTCGACATAGCCCCAGGTGGCGCAGATCGCGGCAAGGTAGTTTTCGACGTTGTGCAGGCCGGGGAGCTTGATCTCGTTCGCGTGCATGATCTTGGTGCGCTCGCCGTTCACCGACATATAGATGATCCCGTCCTCCCCGAGGAAGGCGCCGGTGCGCACCGGGCGTTTGACCGAGAACTCAAAGAGCTGGCCGCGCACACATTCGGGATTGGCGAAGGAGGCGGCGACGTCGTTGTCGACGCCGAGCACGGTGCGGGAAAACGCCCCCTGGTGCGCGAAGATGTTGCGCTTGGCGTCGATATATTCCTGCATATCCCTGTGCACGTCGAGATGGTTGGGGGTGATGTTGGTGACCACCGCGATGTCGGGGCTCTCCCGCATCGAGATGAGCTGGAAGCTCGACAGCTCCGCCACCGCGAAATCCCCCTCGCGGATGTCGCGGATGAGCGGCATGAGCGCGCGGCCGATGTTGCCGCCCACGTGCACCCGCCTGCCCGCCTCCTTGAGGATTTCGGCAATCAGCGTCGTGGTGGTCGTCTTACCGTCGCTGCCGGTGATGCCGATCGTCTTGCAGGGGCAGAGGTCGAAAAAGAGCTCCATCTCGCTTGTGACGGCGACCCCGTCACGCCGCAGGCGCTCCAGCACGGGATGATGAAATTTCATCCCCGGCGTGCGCAGGACGATGTCCGCGTCGATGTTTTCGAGGTAGTCCTCCCCGAGGCGGAGCCTGACCCCGCGCGCCTCAAAGTTGTTGCAGATCGCCTCCCCCACCTCTTCGCGGGTGCGGCGGTCGTGCGCGGTCACCTTCGCGCCATAGTCGTTCAGCCGGCTGATGAGGTCGCTGTGGCTCACCCCGATGCCGATGACGGAGATTTTCCTGCCCTTGATGCCGTGGAAAAAGCGGTCTACCCTGCTGTCCATAAGCTGCCTCCAATTTCGCCCCGAAATTCATTTGAACGTTCCTATTATATTCGCTAAGCCCCGATTTATCAAGCGGATTTTGTTGCGGCGGCGCTTTTCTTTGCCGCCCCGCGGGCGGCGGCGCTTTCGTTCGCGCCCCTATGGGACGCTTTAGAGGAGCCGCCTTTGGCGGCGGGAATTGCCGGG
>NZ_CABUCJ010000104.1 GCF_902490045.1 uncultured Anaerotruncus sp. | reverse complement strand
CCTCCGCCGGCAGGCGGTCACCGGTCCTCGACGACCATGGTCTGAAGCGCGTCGGGGGAGGTATCCCGGCTGAAAATGTACAGGGTATAGGTCGCGTTCGGGCGGATGGTGACGAAGGTGGACACCAGCGCCTGGGGCAGCTCAAAGACGGTGACGCCGTCGTCGAGCGTTTCGATGTCCGCCATGCGCGGCTCGGGACGCAGATTTGTCTCGGCGATATCGATCTGGTAGTCGCCCGGGCGGATGCGCTTGAAGGAGGTGACCTCCTTGAAACGCACGTCGCTGTAGACCACGCGTCCGTCGCCCAGCAGGATGTCGACCGGGTTGCTGTAATAAGCCAGGTTGCACGCCCGGAAGCAGGACATCGTGGCCGGCCGCGCGCAGGAGGTATCGGAAATCTGCAAAAGATCGAGGCCGTTGGCGGTGTTGATGATGGCGATCGTCGCGCTGTCGTCCGCCTTGAAGGGGATGGATTTCTGGAGGTAGACATAGCCGTTCATGCCGGTGACCGTCACGGTCTGGAATCCGTTCGACACCCGCCCGTAAGGGGTGAGGGAGGTAAAGCCGAGGCCGTTGACGATGAAGCGGTTGTTGACAAAGACGCGGAAGGGCCGGTATCCGTAGGCGGCGTTGAGGAAGCGGACCTTTCCAAACCTGCCCGCCCCGCAGAAGAAACAGGGCGGATTCGGCGCCGGCAGGATGGGCAGCGTCTGTCCGGGACGGACGGGCACTGTCGGGCCGCCCTCACCGGGGCTGGGCAGCGGCACGACGGGAAAGTTTGCGCCGGGGCCGGGCGCGGTTGGGCCGCCCTCGCCGAAACCGGGGAGCGGGACGGAGGGCGTGCTGCCGGGCGAAACCGGGCCGCCCTCGCCGAAATCGGGCAGTGGGACGGAGGGCGCGCTGCCCGGGGCGGCCGGGCCGCCCTCCCCGGGATTGGGCAGCGGCGCGACCGGGATATTCCGGCCGGAATACCCGCCCATGTTGTCGGATGAATACATGTTGATCCATCTCCTTTCACGATTTCTACCATACTATTAAAAAACCGGGCCTCCGGTGATTCCTTCGCGCGCCGTCCGCCCGCCGGGGAGAAAAAAGACGGGCGCGGATGAAAAAAGGAGGGCGCGCTGCCGGCCGGCAGCGCGCCCTCCTTTTCATGGGCAGGACCATAAAGTCCCATTTCGTTCATTTTCCGGAGGTGCGCAGGGAGATGAGCCGCAGGGCGTCCCGCAGGACCGGCTCGCTCCTTACGTCGATAAAGAGCCATTTGCCGCCCATCGAAACCTTTGTGGTTTGGAAGAGCTCTCGCGTGTAGGGATCGAAGGAGGAGGCCAGCAGCTCCGCTTCAGGCAGGGACCGCTCCCCGACCACCACCATGCAGGAGAAATACCCCTCGTTCGGATAGAGGGTGCAGAGCGCCCGGCCGCCCTTTTTGTATTTGACGTTCCAGCCCGGCGCCATTGAGCAGCCGCTGTATTCGATCCTGGGGGCGACGCCGCAGGTTTCCTCAACGGTACGGCAGAGGGTTCCCCAGAGCGGGCTTCCCACCCAGCCGTCGATCTCCCCCGCCGAGGGGGCGCGGTCCTTCGGATAGGCGTCCTTCCATATCATAGATGCTTCCTCCATTTTCATTGCGGCGCGGATGCGCCTGTTTCCTTTGTCCGCAGGACCGTGACCGCCGCATAGTGCAGGACCTCGAAACGCGGCGGTGCGATCCGTTCGAGCAGCGCGAGGTGTTCCCGGCCGAAGCGCGCGGCCTCCTCCGCGGGCAGGGAGGCCCCGATCCCGCGGCAGGCCTTCATCCGCCCGTTCCATCCCTCCCGGGTAAAGGGCACCCGCAGATCGAAGACCTCCTGCCGCTCAACCTCGAAATCGCGTCCGTACGCGTCCGGGACGGCGATCGGATGCCGGGTTTCGCCGCCGCCGGTCCAGCCGGGATTGTATTTGAGCACGAGCTCCTCGCTCTTCGCGGCGATCGGGTCCTCGCCGGGCAGCCACGCCATATAGAGCGCCGCGACCCGCCCCGGGCGCTTCAGCATCCGGCTGAGCCGAGGGGCGAGCAGGGCGTGGTCGAAATAGAAGAAGCACTGGCAGGCGGTCACAACGTCGAAGCTGGCGTCCGGAAAGTCGGTCTCCTCCGCCGAAACGCACCGGAAGGCGATCTCCATGCCCGCCTCCTCCGCCAGCCGCCGGGCCTGCGCGATCTGTTCCTCCGAAAGATCCGTCCCCACAAAGCTGGCGCCGTAACGGTAGAGGTTCCTGGGCAGCACTCCCGTCCCGGTCCCGAGGTCCAGGACGGCCTGCCCTTTGGTGCAGAGCCCCATCTCGAGCAGCCTCCGGTAGAATTCCGGCGGGTAGATGTCCCTGTATTTCGCGTAGTCGGCGGAGGCGCGCCCCCAGTCGAACGCGCGGCCGTGGTCGATGTCCCGGTTTGTGCGCATGGCGGCTCCTTTCAGCGGGGCGCGCCGGGCGCCCGGTTTTTTTCCATTATAGCCGATGCCGCCCGTCCGGCGCCGGGTTCGGTTCACCGCCCCGCCCGTCATTCGCCGTCCCGTCGCCCGCCTCGGAATAGAACCCCTTTTTGTTCCGGTACATCTGCCTGTCGGCCCGGATAAACGCATTTTCGATCGTCTCGCCGGGGGCCGCCGCCGCGTACCCGCTGGACACGGTCAGGTCAATTTGCAGCTCCGCGCTCCCATCGGCCAATTCCCGATCCAAAAGACGCAGAAGTCCCTGGGCCTTTTCCGCGTCGCACCCCTGCAAAAGGGCGGCAAATTCGTCGCCGCCGATGCGGAACAGGAGGTCCGTGTCCCCCGGGAAAGTCGCCCTGAGCGCCTCGGCCACCTTTTGAAGCGCCTTATCCCCCATGTGGTGGCCGTAATCGTCGTTGATCTGTTTAAAGCGGTTGCAGTCCAGCATGACGCAGCACAGCGTTTCTCCGCTCCTCTGCCGCTCGATCTCGTTGATCCTTTCCGTATAGGCCGCGCGGTTGTACAGCCCGGTCAGCGCGTCCACATAGATGAGCTTATAGAACTGCTGCTCCTGTTCCAGGCGCTGGTTCTGTTCCAGGATGCGCTTTGTTTTGAGGATCGACTGGATGAACACCACATAGCACGCCAACACCACCGAGGCGAAGACAAGCCACGTCGGGGCGTATTCCACCCGCTCCACCATCGGCTTCGGATAGGCGGCAAAAAAGATCAGCGCAAAGTAAATCAGCACGTTGGCGGCCGCCATCACTCCCCAACCGGCGTCCGCCATCTCCAACAGCTTGTGATACTGCTTGAAGTAAGGCCTGCCCACGATCACGACCGCCGCGCACAGCACAAGGACGGTCCCCAGCGTCGCCTCCGCGCCGTTGGGGACCGTTATGCCGATATACCGCCCGATAAAGGCGATGATCAGCGAAACGGTGTCGACAAAGCAGAAGGTCATCAAAAATCGGCTGCCTTTATATTTGGACAGGCCAAAAAAAAGCAGGAAGCTCGGCAGGCTCATACAGGCGGCGGAGGCCAGGGATGCCGGCCACTGCAGCCTGTATGTGGTCAAAATATAGGCGCATACAATGACCGCGCAGCCGCCCCACATCGCCAGCCGGTAGAGAGGGGTGCTCCGTTTGAGTTCAAACATCATTGAGTAAATCAGAAGATCAAATAAAATGATAACGATATCTGTGACGACGGCTAAAATAGCATCCATCTGTCGGCGCTCCCTCTTTTCCCATCGATCCTGTCAGTTATGATCGTACAAACCTGCAAACACACGCCGCGGCCCTGACGAACCATACGGGTTCTGTCAGAGGGCCTTTTCCCGCCTCTCCGCCGGGCGGGGATAGGATGGACGGTAATAAAAACCGCTCTACATTGGCCTGTAGAGCGGTTCTGTCGATGGCGCGCCCGAGGGGATTCGAACCTCCGACCTACCGCTTAGGAGGCGGTCGCTCTATCCGACTGAGCTACGGGCGCACGGCACCATAATATTATAATGCGGCGGGGTGCTTTTGTCAACCGAGCGGGGCGGGCCGGATTCGGCGTTTTCGCAGAAAAATCGAAAACCCACTTTTAAAGGCCCATAAAAAGTGATATATTAATAACTGTATATGCTGGTGCTTTGCACCGGGCGCGGCAGCCCCGCGGCAACGGGGGCGGCCGCGCGACTCAGGCGCGGTTTCGGCGCCGCAAAAGAGAGGAATGGAAAAACGGATGATTCGCGAAAAATCCTGCGGAGCGCTTGTCTACCGCAAAAAACAGGACAGGGTGGAGCTCCTGCTCATCAAGCACCGCAACGGCGGGCACTGGTCCTTCCCCAAGGGACATGTGGAATCGGGGGAAAACGAGTACCAGACCGCGCTGCGGGAGATCAAGGAGGAGACGGGGCTGGACGTCAACCTGCGGGACGGCTTCCGGCAGAGCGTCGAGTATTTCCCCAAGCCGCACGTCAAAAAACAGGTGGTCTACTTTCTCGGCTATCCGGGTGGGGACGACACCGTCAAGCGGCAGGAGGAGGAAATCAGCGAATACCAGTGGTGCCTGCTGGACGACGCGGACGGGATGGTCACCTTCCGCAACGACAAAAACCTCATCAACGAGGCCAAGCGTTTTTTGGCAAAGGACGGGGAACACTGAGCGGGCGCGTCGGCTTTTCCGAATGATTATGAAAGCGCAGGCGAACTGATTTGGATCGACAACCTATCCGAAGGAGCTGGCTCTTCTCCTTCCCCACGCGCACGATCACGCTGAGCTTTGCCGCGGTGATCCTCGTGGGGACGCTGCTGCTGATGCTCCCCGTGTCCAGCCGCGCGGGCGCTTTCACCCCCTTTCTCGACTGCCTCTTCACGGCGACCTCCTCGACCTGCGTGACCGGGCTGGTCGTGCACGACACCTACGCCTACTGGTCCGCCTTCGGGCAGTGCGTCATTCTCGCGCTCATCCAGATCGGCGGCCTGGGGCTCGTGACGCTGACCACCTTTTTCAACATCGCGATCGGCCGCAAGCTGGGCCTGCGGGGGATGCACCTCGCGCAGGAGTCGGTCGCCTCCACCGGCCCGGACATCAACCAGCTCATGAAGGTGGTCATGATCACTGCGCTGACCGTCGAGACGGCGGGCGCGCTCCTGCTGTCGACCGTTTTCGTGCCCGAGTTCGGGGCGGAGGGCATTTTTATCTCGGTGTTCACCTCGGTTTCGGCCTTCTGCAACGCCGGGTTCGATATCTTCGGGCGGGCGGAGCCGTATGTATCGCTGACCGGCTACGTCGGCAATCCGATCGTCGTCGGCACGGTGGGGATGCTCATCATCGTGGGCGGCATCGGCTTTATCGTCATCCACGACCTGCTCCAGTACCGGCGGACCAAAAAGCTGCTGCTCCACACCCGCATCGTCATCATCTCCACCGTTTCCCTCATCCTGGTGGGGATGGCGTTTACCGCCGTCTGCGAGTGGGATAACCCCTTTACCCTGGGCGGGCTGTCCGGGACGGGGGAGCGGCTCGGCGCGGCCTGGTTCCATTCGGTGAGCTGCCGCACGGCGGGCTTCAACGTCTTCCCGCTCGAGCCGATGCACGACATCACGAAAATCCTTTCCTCGCTGCTGATGTTCGTCGGCGCTGCGCCCGGTTCGACGGGCGGCGGCATCAAGTGCACGACCTTCGCGGTCATCTTCATGACCGTCTACTGCGTCGTGCGCGGCGACGAGGACACCGTCATCTTCCGCCGCAAGGTGGAGAAGAGCGCGGTTTATAAATCGCTGGCCGTCATGATCCTGGGCATCCTCGCGGTCACGGTCACCGCCGCCTGCATCGTCGCCACGATGAGCCGCACCCACGCGGTCACCGGCGTGGACGCGCTCTTCGAGAGCGTCTCCGCATTCGCGACGGTCGGGCTCTCGGCGGGCATTTCGGCGGTCGCCAACACCCTTTCGCGCATCCTGCTCATCTTTGAGATGTATATCGGGCGCCTCGGGCCGGTGACCTTCTTCCTCGCGCTGGCCATGCGCCCTACCGCCAACCGCAAGGAAATCCTGCCGGTCGGGAAAATCCAGATCGGCTGAGGCGGCGTTTCCGCATGAAAAATTGCCGTTCGTGAGAACGGCAATTTCCGCCGATGGGCTGTTTACCGCATCATATACTCCACGCTGTCCAGCACGGTGCCGAGGGTCTTGATCGCTTTGGCCGTGTTCTGCTTGAGCTTTTTGCCGGGGTTCTTTTTGTGGTTCATCATATAGGCCGCGGTTCCCGCCGCCATCGCCACCGCCACGCCGGTCACCGCTGTCGCCGCCGTTTTGTTCATAGGGCTGCACCTCCGTAAATTTAGTTGGTTCCGCGGAACGCACCCGATGCGTCCCATACTGACAGTATGCCCGCGCGCGGCTGGGCGATTACGCAAACTTTCTGGAAACGGGTATCCGAGGGAATAAAATCCATTTTTAAGAGGTGAATGCCATGACGGACCGTCCGCCGCGCGTCGCGGCCATCCACGGCCTGGCCGGCTTCGGCCGGAGCTCGCTCGCCGTCGTGATCCCCACGCTCTCCGCGATGGGGATCCAGGTCTGCCCTGTGCCGACGGCGGTCCTTTCCACCCACACGGGCGGGCTGGGCGAGGTGGAATACCGCGACCTGACCGACTATATCCGCCCCTGCTTCGAGCATTACCAGCGGCTGGAGCTCGGGTTCGAGGGGATCTATTCCGGCTTCCTTTCCAACCCGGCGCAGGCGGACGACGTGGCCGCCTTCATCGCGGCGTGGCCGGACGCGCTGGCCGTCGTCGACCCGGTGATGGGGGACCACGGCAAGCCCTACCGCACCTGCACCCCCGCGCTGATGGAGCGGATGCGCAGCCTCGTGCGCAGCGCGGCCGTCATCACGCCCAACCCGACCGAGGCGGCCATCCTGCTCGGCGAGCCCTACCGGCCCGAGCCCCTCGCGCGCCAGCCGCTCAAGAGCATGCTCGCGCGGCTGGGCGAGCTCGGCCCGCGCCATGTGGTGATCACCGGTGTGGAGCTGGCGTCGGGGGAGTGCGCGGCTGCTGGCTACGACCGCGGCCGCAACGCCTTCTGGTACGTGGAGTACGAGTACGTCCCGGCGGCCTATCCCGGCACGGGGGACATCTTCGCGAGCGTGCTCACCGGCGCGATGCTGCGGGGGGACAGCTTCCCGATCGCAATGGCGCGCGCGACCCGGTTCGTCGAGCTGGCGATCAAGACGACCTTCAGCTACGGAACCGACACGCGCTACGGCGTCATGTTCGAGCGCTGCCTCGGCTGGCTGACCCACGACGAAATCCTCAAGGGCTATAAGCCCCTTTGAACGGTAAAAAGCCCCCGGCTCCATGAGCCGGGGGCTTTTGTGGCGCGTTCAAAAGGGCAGGCCGTTCCCGCCGCCCCAGCTGCTTTCATGGTAGGCGCGCTCTACGGCGCGGCGGTAGATGGAATACCCCACCGTGACGCAGCATACCAAAACGGCAAGCGCGACCGGGACAACCAGCCACAGCAGGGAAAGAAAGCGTTTGTCGTTCCGTTCCATCGGGATTTCCCTCCTTGCGCGCGAGGCGCCGAAATATTCATCAGCTACAATGATACCGCAAAACGGAAAAACCGTCAACCGGGCGCGCGGCCCGCAAAAAAACAAATAACACTGCCACCGGAGGTGACAGTGTCACAGAAAAAAGGCTGCGTGGAGCCGCTTACTTGGCGGCGGCGAGCTTCTTCATAAGAGCGGACTTCCTGTGCGCGGCGGCGTTCTTGTGCAGGATGTTCTTCGCAGCGGCCTGGTCGACCTTCTTGATCGCGACCCGGATCGCGTCGGCAGAGTCGGCGGCACCGGCGGCAACCGCAGCATCCGCCTTCTTCAGCACGGTTTTGAGGTTGGTTTTGACCGCTTTATTCTCAAGCGCCTTCTTCTGGGCAACGAGCACTCTTTTTTTCGCAGATTTGATATTCGGCATGGTTCACACCTCCTTGTCCGCTGGATATCATCAGACAGTACAAGTTATGATAGCATCTTTTTTGGAAAATTGCAATACCCCGCAAGAAATTTTTCCTGCAAAAAAGGAGGGCGGCGCGGTCGCCGCCCTCCTTTTTTTAACGGAAGACCAGATATTGATAGGTGACGCCCGCGTCGTTGAGGGCGGCGACCCGCCCGGCGGCGGGCGTCGCCGAGCTGAGCACCGAAAATCCCGTCCCGGTGACGAGCGCGGCCTGCGAGGAACCGCTCCCGGCGAGAAACGCCGCCCGGAGGGCGACGGTAGTCTGGTCCACCGGCTGGAAGGGATTTTTCCCGGCGGCGAAGACGATCCCAAAGGAGGGAGAAAACCCGAGGGGAATTTCCTGCATGGGCTGCCCGTCCCCCTCGTAGCTGCCGAAGACCGGGGCGGCCCCCGTCCAGGCCGCGCGCTCCTGCGCGGAGACGTGCGCGGTTTCGTCGGCCGTGTGTGCGTGAAGCGCGTCGTCGATCTTCAGATTGTCCGCGTTGAAGTCGGCCATCTTGGGCCGATCGGCGGCGCTCCACTGGTTGAGCTGAAGGTGCTCCGTGCTGTTGGTGCTTGCCATTTATTCACTTCCTTTTTCAGGTTGGCGCGCCCCGGCCGGGGGACGCGGGGGCGAAAAACGGCGGG
>NZ_CABUCJ010000103.1 GCF_902490045.1 uncultured Anaerotruncus sp. | reverse complement strand
ACGACGTCGTAGCCCTCTTCACTGACGGCCTGCATCTGCTCCTTGTACTCGGCGATCTCGACGCACTCGATGATCTTGCAGTCGATACCGATCTCGTCCTTGAGGCGCTGGATGCCCTCGAGGGTGTTGAGGTCGGCGGGGCTGGTCATCTTGCGCATCGTAAGGACCGCGACCTTGTAGTCGGCGGCCGTCTTGCCGTTGTCGCCCGCCGGGGCGGCGTCGGGCGCGGCGGCTTCCTCCCCGCCGCCGGCGCTCTGGGCCGGAGCGGCCGGCTCTTCCGCGGCCTTGCCGCAGCCCGCCAGGCAGGAAAGCGCGAGGGTGAGCGCCAGGGCTGTGATCAGGATTCGTTTCCAAAGGGTCTTTTTCATTTTTTTCTCTCCTTTTCTCAGTGGTCCTGCTTGTCTGAGTATATGGCCAGGCGGACAAAACGCCCGCCCAGGGTCCCGTTTACAGTTTCCCCGCGCCGTGGGAGTCGCGCAGGACGAGCTCGGCGTCGAGTCGGATCTTCTCGTTGAAGGCGGGGTCCCCGAGCTTCCTGTGGAGCAGCTGCGCGCCGAGCCACCCCATCTTGTAGGGCTGCTGGCGGACGGTCGTGAGCGGCGGCGAGGTGATCGTCATCCACTCGTAGTCCTCAAAGGCGATGATTCCGACGTCGTTCGGGATGCGAAGCTGCTGGCTCTGGAGGAATTCGAGCGCGCCGACCGTCTGCACGTCGTTGGAGATATAGATTGCGTCGGCGCCGTTTTTAACGAGCTTCTGCGCGCCGAGATAGCCGGCCTGGACGGTATGCTTGCCCGAGGTGACGACAAGCGCGTCGTCGAGCGGCAGCCCGCAGCTCTCAAGTCCCTCGCGGTAGCCGCTGAACCGGTCGTAGCCGGTGAAGAAGCTCGTGCTGCCGCCGATATAGCCGATCCGCCGCTTGCCGCCGCGGAAGAAGAGTTCGACCGCCTCCCGGGAGACCTTCGTGCTGTCGCTGTAGACGCAGGAGCAGTCGAGCTCCGTGACCGACCGGTCGAGCAGCACGAAGGGGAGGCTGCTCTCAATGATCTTCATCAGGTGGGCGTATTTTTTCTTGTTGGGCACGACGAGCACGCCGTCCATCCACTGCTTTTTGAGCACCTGGAGGTCGCGCATGTCCTGCTCGTCGTCCTCGTCGTTCTCCGAGTAGGTGGCCACGATCATGCTGTAGCCGATCGACTGGAAATAGTCCTTCGCGCCGCTGAGCACGTCCATGAAAAAGATGTTCGTGCTCATCCCCTGCTCAACGCGCGGGATAAGCATGGCGATCGTGTTGGAACGCTGGGTGCGGAGCATACGGGCGGCGTAGTTGGGCTTGTAGCCCGTCTCCTCGATCGCCTTCATGACCAGATCGGTGCTCGCCTGCGACACCTTGCGGGTTCCGTTGATCACGTGCGACACCGTCGCTACCGAAAGGCCGGTGAGGTCGGCTATTTCACGAATGCTGCCCATATTCTGTGTCAACTCCTTCTCGGACTTTTGCGGTTTTGACGATGTTAAACGATTACACGTAAACGTTTAACATTGCCCTTATTATAGTTTTCAGGTTTCCCATTGTCAATATGGCATTGATTTTTCTCTCTTTCGCCGATTTTTATCGTCTCTTTTCATCAATTCCGACAAACACATTTTCGCCGCAAAAAAGGTGAAACGGCGTCCATTTTGGACGCCGTTTCACCGGTTTTTTCCCGATTCGGCGCAGTTTTGCCGCAGATCGGAAAAGCCCCCCGGCAACGCCGCGGGCGCCTTGCTGACAGATCCCGCGGCTTTTTCGCAGCCGCAAAAAAACCATGCCCCCGGCGTCGGCCGGGGGCATGGTTTTTCTATTTTTTTGTGGGCGGGCGGCGGCGCGCCGTGCGCACCCATGATGTTTCGAGGTTGCCCGCCGTGATCAGCACCGGCTCCACGACGATATAGGAGGGCAGATGCTTTCCGAGCAGGCTGCTCGCCGCCGCGAGCCCCAGATACCGGCCCATCTCGTACGCCTGCGACGAGATAATGCCGATGATATTCTGGTTCATGAGGAAGAGGCGCGCGATCTCGTCGTTGATCTGGGTGGTGACGAGCAGGATATCCTCACGACCGATCGACTGCAGGTATTTCTGCGCCGTGAGGGTCGCGTCCGCGCTGAAGATATAGAGTCCCTCCGTCTCCGGGTGGGCCTCCAGGGCGTCCCGCACCACCGACAGCGCGTTCTGTTCCCGGATGAAATCCTTGCGGAAGACGATGTCCAGCTGGGGGAAGTCCTCCGTCACCGTGCCGATCGCCGACATGTCCCGCTGGCGCGCAATGAAGTTGACATCCGCGTTGCAGACGAAGCCGATCTTGCGCTTTCCCCGCCTGATCATTTCGGAGGCGAGCAGCCTTCCGGCCAGCCGTCCCTTCTCCGTCTCGTTGGTCGCCACGCAGGTGGCGTAGGCGTATTCCGGCAGGTCGGGCGGCACGTCCACGCCGAGGATCAGCTTGGAACGCCCGGCCGACAGGGCGAGAAGCCGGTCGCGCAGGGCCGTCTGGTCGTTGGAAAAGCTGATGATCGCATCGGGGGCGAGCCGCGCGAGCTCCTGGAGCTGCATGTCCCGCATGTTCACGCTCCCCTTCGCCTCCGCGACCTCGAGCAGCGTCATGTCGAGGCTGGCCAGTGACTCCCGCACCCCCTGCAGCACGAGCTCCGAAAACATCGTACCCGCGCCGTCGAGCGCGATGCAGGCGGTAAACCGGCGGGAGCGGATGCGTCCGAGCTCGTCCTCCGAAAGCTCGAGCAGCTCGGGGCGCGACGCGGGCCCGCCCGACGGCGCGCGGGCAAGCGACCGGGTGCTGCCGCCCGGCAGGAAGGAGGGGAACAGCAGCGTGCGGCTCTCGTCCATCCGCTCCCCGAGCAGCGCCCCGACGACCGCGTCGGCCAGCTGGGTCGCGCCGAGGTCCACCCGCGTCAGGTCGGGACGGCTCTCCTCCATCGCGTAGAGCCCGCCCATCGCCACGAGCGAGATGTCGCGCGGGTAATCCAGCCCGCGCCTGCGCAGGCTCGCGGCCGCGTGCACCGTCGCCCACGTCCCGGCGGCCACCGCCGTCAGGCCCGGATGGCGCGCAAAATGCGCGTCCACCGCCGCCTGGGCGGATTCCTTCCCCTCCTCCACGTTCCGGGCAATGTTCAAAAAATGGGAGGGCCAGTACTCCAGCCCGCGGTCGGCAAAGAGGGCCTGCGCGCCCGCGCGGATCTCCTCGGTAATATCAGTGTTGTGGATGCTCGTGAGGATGCTGATCTCCCGGTGCCCTCGGCTGATCAGGTGGGAGAGCGCCATCCGCACCGCCTGCCGGTAATCGAAGGAGACGGCGCAGGAATTGCCCGCCGGGGGCGGCGCGCTGCTGAGGAAAACGGTCGGCACCTCGTAGGGCGGAGCCTCCCGCCTGGCCGGCGGGACCCGGACCGAGGTGTGCACGACGCAGAAGCTCAGCCGGTAAAACCGCTGGAGCGCGCGGAGCTCCCCGTCCGGGAGGGTTTCCGGCGCGGCGATGAGCACCAGCCGGATTTTATGCTCCGCCAGCCGCTCTTCCATCAGGCCGAAGAAATCCGCGCAGGCGCACATCCCCGTGCCGTGGGCGAAGAACCCGGCCAGCCGGATTCCGCGCAGGCCGTAGCGGTCGTATTCCCGCAGCGGGCGGTAGCCGAGCTTTTCAATCGCCGCGCGCACCCGCGCCGCGGTCTCCGGTTCCACGCGCCGGGTCCCGTTGAGCACATGCGAAACCGTCGCCGCGGACACGCCGCTTTCCCGCGCGACCTCGCGGATCGTTACCATACTGCCGCCTCCTTCGTGAATAGTTCACAAATCATACTTTTAGCATAATCTCTCACACGCGCATTGTCAATTTGGGAGTTGTGCCGAAACGCCCCCCGTCGGAAAATTCGCCGTTTTGACCGCATGCGTCCGTCGAACTTTTACAAATTCACCACGCTTTCGGTAGAATTTCGCGTTTTTGTTTTGTTGTTTACGTAAACTATCGGGCGTATTTATTAAAAATCTGCTGAGTTTTACAAATTTTAAGTGCAATTTTCACATAAATTTATTTGACAGCACTCCCCCATCTTGTTATGATGAAACCGTAAAGCGGCCTCGTGACCGCTGAATAATCAATTTTTTTGAGGAGGAACTCAATATGCTGCTCATCCGCAATGCGAACATTGTGGGACGCGGAATGTCCGACATCCTGATCGGAGACGACGGAAAGTATCTCGAGATCAAGCCGGAAATCCGCGCGGAAGGAATCGAAAACTGTGAAGTGATCGACGCCCGCGGGATGCTTGCGGCTCCCACGTTCGTCAACACGCACATGCATTTCGACAAGGCTTACACGGCGCTGCAGGGCCGCGAGAGCACCGTCGAAACGTTGGAGGACTCCATTCATATCATGCACGACTTCAAGCGGCATTACACCGTTGAGGAAGTCAAGGCCCGCGCCGAGCGCGCGATCCGCGAGTGCGTCATGTTCGGTACCACCAAGCTGCGCACCAACGTCGACATCGACAACATGGCGAACCTCGTCGGCCTCGAGGGCGTCCTCGCCGCGAAGGAAGCGACCAAGGACATCTGCGACCTCCAGGTCATCGCCTTCCCGCAGGAGGGCATCTACGCCAACGAGGGCACCGAGAAGCTCATGTGGGAAGCCATGGAGATGGGCTGCGACATCGCCGGCGGCATGCCCGCGGCCGAGTGGCTCCCCGAGCTCGCCCGCAAACACGTCGACCTCGTCTTTGAAATCGCCGAGAAGTACAACGTCCCCATCGACATGCACATCGACCAGTCGAAGGACATGTTCGACCGTTCCCTGGAATACACCGCCTGGCTCACCCTCCAGAAGGGCTGGGGTCCCCGCGTTACCGGCGGTCACTGCACCTCGATCACCTACCAGAACCAGTCCCACGCGATCAAGGTTATGAAGCTCATCAAAGAGGCCGGGATGAATATCTGCACCAACACCCAGGTGCTTGCGATCATGGGCATCGACGCCGAGCCCCGCACCCGCGGCGTCACCAGAATCCGTGAGATGGTAGAGATGGGAATCAACGTCGCCACCGCGCAGGACACCATCTGCGACGGCTTCCACCTCTATGGTACCGGCGATCCGCTCGACTACGGTCTGGTGGGCGCTTACACCGCGCAGTACAACACCCCCGGCACCGCGAAGACCATTTTCGACATGCTGACCACCAACTCGATGCGCATCTTCGACCCCAACGCCAAGTACGGGATCGAGGTCGGCAACGACGCGGACCTCAACATTCTCGACGCGGACAATGTCCAGGAGGCGCTTCGCACCCGCGCGTCTCGCCCCTACATCCTGCGCCGCGGAAAGGTCATCGCATCCTTTGAGCGCAAGGCGACGCTGCTCTGAGACTCCGGAAAAAGTTTGACAAAGGAATCCGCTTCGTCTATCATTGACAGCAGAGGCAAGGGCGCCGCGGAAAAGTGATTTCGCGGCGCCTTTCCCCCAATATCAGGAAAGAAGGTCGGCTTATGTACAATCCGGAACAACCCATTTTTGAGACACAGCCCGACAGCACCGTCAAGGTAACCATCGGCGTGGAGGAAAACCCCAAGAGCTGGTGGGAGACCCTCTTCTATGCCTGGCAAATCACCCTCGTCGACTTTACCCCCTTTATCTGGGCCGGTATGTTCGTTTCTCTCGCGGGTCTGCCCGACACCGTCGTGCCGGTCATGATCAAGACCTGCTTCCTTGCGATGGGCGTCGGCACCCTGATCCAGACCACCATCGGCAACCGTCTGCCGATCGTCCAGGGTCCGTCCTCTTCCGTTCTGACCGCCATGGGCGGCGTCACCGCCACCTACGGCTTCCCCGCGATGTGGGGCGCGGTCCTCGTCGGCGGCGCGCTCGAGGCCGTCATCGGCGTCTCCCGCGTGCTCGGCAGGCTGCGTAAATTCATCCCGCCCGTCGTCACCGGTTCGGTCGTCGCGACCATCGGTTTCGTCGCGTGCAAGATCGCCGCGGGCTGGATCTTCGCCTCCCACGAGCCGATTTTCCTCATCCTCGCCGCGGTCGCCTTCCTCTTCGCCCTCGTCCTCAAGTTCCGGGGCAAGGGACTGCTCTCCCAGGGCTTCGTCCTCATCTCGGTCGTCGTCATCGGCGTCATCATCTCGTCGATCGTCGGCATCTTCGACTGGGGCAAGGTTTTCGCGGAGGATTGGTTCGCGCTGCCGACCATCTTCCCCTTCCGCAACTTTGAGGGGATTCCCAGCGCGACCGGTTCCCCCGTCGTCTTTACCTTCGCCGCCATCCTGGCCGGCTTCACCGGCTACATCGGCTCGATGTTCGAGTCGATCGGCGACTACGCCGCGACCTGCGCCGTCTGCGACCAGGTCTACCGCGTCAAGCACATCAACAAGGGCATTATGGCGGAAGGTCTCGGTTGCATGTGCAGCGGCCTGCTCGGCGCGCTGCCTGTCACCAGCTACACCCAGAACATCGGCATCCTCGCCGCCACCGGCGTGGCTTCCCGCCGCGTGACCCGCATCGCCGCCTGCATGTTCCTGATCTACGGCCTGTCGCCCAAGCTCGCCATGCTGCTCGCCTGCATCCCGCGCCCGATCGTCGGCGCCGTCTTCCTCATCTCCGCGAGCATGATCATGTTCTCCGGCATCGACGTCGTTATCTCTGAAACCCGCGACGTCCGCAGCAACCTCATCGCCGGCACCACGATCGGCCTGGGCGTCATGATGCCCGTCTTCTTCTCCACCACCGGCGTGGAGTGGGCGAACTCCTTCCATCCGTTCCTGAAGATGTTCGTCAACAACAACGTCTTCATCGCGGTGGTCTCGGGCGTTCTGCTCAACATCATCCTGAATATGCTCCTCAAAGAGCGCAAGGCCGCCGAGGCTCCCGTTCAGGACGCTTAATTGCGAACACTTCTCACTCTACCTTCTCACACAGACAGCGAAAAGCCCCGCCCAAAAAGGCGGGGCTTTTCGTATCCCTCTTTTCAAAGCCGCGCGAAAGGGCTATACTTAGGGCAAAGGCGGTGATCACATGCGTCAGCAGTCCCTCTTTGAAAGCCGGGAGCCCGAGGCCCCCCTGGCCAGCCGTCTGCGCCCCGAAACCCTCGAGGAATTCGCGGGGCAGCAGCATCTGCTCGGCGAGGGCAAGGTCCTGCGCCAGCTCATCGAGAGCGACCGGGTCTCCTCGATGATCTTCTGGGGGCCGCCCGGCGTGGGCAAAACCACCCTCGCGCGGATCATCGCGCACAGGACCCGGGCGGAATTCATCGATTTTTCCGCCGTGACCAGCGGCATCCGGGAGATCAAGGAGGTCATGGCGCGCGCCGAAACCGGGCGGCGGATGGGCGACCGGACGATCCTTTTCGTCGACGAGATCCACCGCTTCAACAAAGCCCAGCAGGACGCGTTCCTGCCCTTTGTCGAGCGCGGGAGCATCGTGCTCATCGGGGCCACCACCGAGAACCCCTCCTTTGAGGTCAATTCGGCGCTGCTTTCCCGCTGCAAGGTCTTTGTCCTTCAGGCGCTTTCGGAGGAGGAGCTTTTCTCCCTCCTGCGCCGCGCCCTCTCCGACCCGCGCGGCTTCGGCGGGCAGGAGGTCGACTTCCCCGACGAGCTGCTGCGGATGGTCGCGTCCTTCGCCAACGGGGATGCGCGGGTCGCGCTGAGCACCCTCGAAATGGCCGTGCTCAACGGTGAACGGCGGGACGGAAAGGTCATAGTGTCGGACGGAACGATCGAGCAGTGCATCAGCAGGAAGTCCCTGCTCTACGACAAAAACGGCGAGGAGCACTACAACATCATCTCCGCGCTGCACAAATCGATGCGCAACAGCGATCCCGACGCCGCCGTCTACTGGCTTTCGCGGATGCTCGAGGCGGGCGAGGACCCGCTCTATGTCGCGCGGCGGCTCATCCGCTTCGCGTCCGAGGACGTCGGCATGGCGGACAGCCGCGCCCTCGAGATCGCCGTCGCCGCCTACCAGGCCAGCCATTTCATCGGCATGCCGGAATGCAGCGTCAACCTCACCCACGCGGCCGTTTACCTCTCCCTCGCGCCCAAATCCAACGCCCTCTATCTGGCGTATGAGAGCGCCAAGAAGGACGCGCAGAAGATGCTCGCCGAGCCGGTGCCCCTCCAGATCCGCAACGCGCCCACCCGCCTCATGAAGGAGCTCCACTACGGCGAGGGCTACCAGTACGCGCACGACAGCGAGGACAAGCTCACCAACATGCAGTGCCTGCCCGATTCCCTCGCCGGGCGCAGCTACTACCGGCCGACCGCGCAGGGTTCCGAGGCCCGCGTCCGGGAACGCATGGCCCAGATCGCCGCGTGGCGCAGGGAAAACGCCTGACAAGATCCACAAAAAAGCGGCCGCCGGATGGCGGCCGCTTTTTGAGTTCCGTACGAACAAAAGCTCCCCTGTATGCCCCACCCGGCAGGTGCCCCGCGCCTTCCGTTCCCGCTCGTTGGGAGCGTCCGCAACCTGAGTTGAGCCCTCAGCTTGTGTACCCGTGGGGTGTGGCGGCAGTTCGCGGGTCATGGCAAGGTACTCCCGGGGGTTTCTCAAGGGGACTGGCGGAAGTCCCCTTGAGCG
>NZ_CABUCJ010000102.1 GCF_902490045.1 uncultured Anaerotruncus sp. | reverse complement strand
CCCCGTCCATCCGCATCAGCGCGCGCGCCGCCGCTTCCCGTGCATCCGTCATGGCGCGGCCCCGGTCAGTCGCGGCGGCGGTTGCCGAAGAGGAGAACCAGCCGCAGAAGCTGCGCCACCGAAACGAGCAGCGCCGCCACATAGGTCAGCGCCGCCGCGCGGAGCACCTTGCGGGCCCCCTCCAGCTCCCGGTGGTCGAGGAAATTCGCGCCCTCGAGCGTCGCGAGCGCGCGGGAGGAGGCGTTGAACTCGACCGGCAGCGTCACGAGCTGGAAGACCGCGACGAGGGAGAAGAGCAGCAGCCCGATATCCACGAGCGTCCCCGAGAGGAAGAGCCCGGCGATGATCAGCGGGATCGACAGCTTGGAGCCGAAATTGGTGATCGGGATGATCGCGTTGCGGAAGGTGAGCGGCGCGTAACGGGTCGCGTGCTGCACCGCGTGGCCGCACTCGTGGGCCGCCACGCCGAGCGAGGCGACCGAGTCGCTGTCGTACACCCCCGCGGAGAGGCGCACCACCCGTTCGCCGGGGTCGTAGTGGTCGCTGAGCCTGCCGCCGATGCGTTCGACGCGCACGTCCGTGAGGCCGTTGTCGTCGAGGATGCGGCGGGCGGCCATCGCGCCCGTCATCCCCCGGGAGACGCGCACCCGCGAATAGCGGTTGTACGCGCCCGAAACCTGCGCCTGCGCCCACGCCGCGAAAAGCAGGGCGGGCACGACGAGGATCAGATAGTAGTAGTCAAACGGATAAAACATCAGTTACTCCCTTTCGTTGGGGATTCCCCCAGCCTGGTTCCCGCGGCGACCGGATGCCCCCGCAGGTAGTCGGCGGCGTTCATCCGGCGGCCGCCCTCGGCCTGTATTTCCACCAGCTCGACCGCCCCCTCGCCGCACGCCACGGTGAAGGACTTTCCGCCGAGCAGCTCGCCCGGCGCGCCCTTCCCCTGCGCGACGCGGGTGCGGTAGACCTTGAGCGGCTTCCCGCCGAGCGTCGTGCGCGCGACCGGCCAGGAATTCATGCCGCGCACGAGGTTGTGCACCTCCCGCGCGGGCTTCGCAAAGTCGATCTCCGCCAGCTCTTTGGAGAGCATCGGCGCGTAGCAGGAGGCCGCGTCGTCCTGCCTTTCGCGCGGGGCCTTCCCTGCGGCGATGAGCTCCACCGTCTCGGAGAGGGCCTGCGCGCCGAGGGCCGCCAGCCGCCCGTAGAGCTCGTCAGACGTCTCGTCGGGGCCGATGGGGGTCGCGCGGCGCAGGATCATATCCCCCGTGTCGAGCCCCTCGGCCATATACATCGTCGTGACGCCCCCTTCGGCGTCCCCCGAGATCACGCTCCACTGGATGGGCGCCGCGCCCCGCCAGCGGGGCAGCAGGGAGCCGTGCACGTTGACGCAGCCGTAGTCCGGCAGCTCCAAAATTTCCTTCGGCAGGATTTTGCCGTAGGCGACGACGACGATCAATTCGGGGGAAAGCTCCCGCAGAATGGAAAGCGCCTCGCCGTCCCGCATTTTCGCGGGCTGGTAAACCGGAAGCCCCCGTTCGAGCGCCAGCTCCTTGACGGGCGGGGGCGCCAGCTTGTAACCGCGGCCCCTGGGCCTGTCCGGCTGGGTGAACACCCCGGCCACCTCATGCCCGTCGTCCAGCAGGCGCGCCAGGCAGGGCGCCGCGAAATCGGGGGTCCCCATGAAAACGATCCTCATCGCGTTCCCTCCGTCATTCGGTCTCCTCGAGTTCCTCGGGGTCGAGCATCCGGTCGGCCTTATCGATAAAAAGGACGCCGTCGAGGTGGTCGGTCTCGTGGCAGACCGCCACCGCGAGATACCCCTCGGCCTCCAGCTCGAACGGCTTGCCGTAGCGGTCCTGCGCCCGCACCCTGAGCTTCTGGGGGCGGTGGACCATGCCGTACTGGCCGGGCACCGAAAGGCAGCCCTCGCCGCCGTACTGGTCCCCCTCCTGCTCGACGATCTCGGGGTTGACGAGCTCGTGCCTGCCGTCGCCCACGTCGATGACGACCGCGCGGCGCAGGATCCCCACCTGCGGGGCGGCGATGCCCACGCCGTCCCCCTTCATCGTCTCATACATATCGTCAAGCAGCGTCCACAGCCGGTCGTTAAACTCGGTGACCGGGCGGCTCCTTTTACGCAGCCGCTCGTCCCCCTCCTTGATAATCGTTCGCAGCGCCATGATTCTATCCCCTTTGTAATCTGTATGGTAATATTTCCTTATCGTTTATTCAATCGTCACATCCGGCTGGTTCCATGCGGTGAGCGTCGTCTCCGTCTCGGAGAAAAGCACGTCGCTTTTTCCGTCCACCGTCACGCTGGCCCGCGAGGTCACCCGCTGACTGACCAGCAGCCCTTCAGGATTGACGAGGTAGGTCGCGCTGCTCTCCAGCACCCGCTGGCCCTCGGGGGCCTTTTTGTTGAGTTCGGCGAGGGCCTTTTCATTCATCTCGAAGGTGTACTCGGTTCCGGTGCTCCACTCGGTCGTGGTGACGACCGCGATCCCGTTTTTCAGGCGGCTGCCGAAGGGCGCGAAGCTGCCGCCCGCTTCCCCCTGCTCCTGCCATGCGCCCCCGACGAGGGAATAGACCTTTCCGCCCTGCATCTTCATCTCGGTGACGATGGTTTCCCCCTCCATCGTGGTCTCCGAGCGGTAGACCGCGTCGGTCTGCCTGCCGCTGCGCACAAAGGTGAGCGCCTCCTCCGTCACGGCGTCGAATCCCTCGATGAGCCCCTCTTCGCTCGAGAGGGTCACCGTCACCGCGAGCTCGCCGTTTTCCAGGCTGTCGAACCGCTCCATCGCGTCGTTGACGAGGTCGGCCTCGGTCTTCTGCCCGCAGGCGGCCAGGGACAGCGCCATCAGCATGGCGAGGATTCCCACTAAAACTTTTTTCATGTCGTCCTCCAGTCGAATGTCAAATCGAGCTTTCATATTTCGGGTCCACGGTGAGCGTCACGCCGCGCAGGGCCGGCTGGGAAAAATACCAGTCCGCGACGCCGCGCAGCAGCGCGCGGGTGCGCCTGTCGTAGCGGCATTTGATCGCCATGCGGAAGCGGTACTTGCCCGCGAGCTTGACGATCTGGCTTTCACAGGGGCCGAGCACCCGCAGCGGGAGTTCGGCGTATTCCGTCTTCGCCAGGCGGGTGAACTCCGCGAGAAACCGCCGGGCGGCCTCCTTCGTCCCGGCGTATTCCAGGCCGGAGAAGCCGATCCCCACCATGTCGCAGAAGGGCGGGTAGAGGTGGATGCGGCGGCTGTCGATCTCCTCCGCGTAGAACCCGTCGTAGTCCTGCGCGGCGGCCAGCGCGATCACCGGGTTTTCCGGCGTAAAGGTCTGGATGTAGGCACGGCCCGCCTTTTCGGCGCGGCCCGACCGCCCCACCACCTGCGTGAAGAGGGAAAACGCCCGTTCAAAGCTGCGGTAGTCCTGCGCGTAGAGGGCCGAGTCGGCCGAAAGCACCCCCACAAGGGTGACGTTCGGAAAGTCGAGCCCCTTGGCGACCATCTGCGTCCCGATTATTATATCATATTTTCCGGCTAAAATATCGGAAAAATGCTTTTCATGGGAAAAACGCGCCATCGTCGTATCCATATCCATCCGCAGGATGCGCGCGTCGGGGAAAAGCTCGCAGAGCTCCTGCTCCACCTTCTGGGTCCCCGCGCCCGAAAACCGCCGGAACTTGTTGCCGCAGGTGGGGCAGCTCTCGTCCGGGCGGGCGGTGTAGCCGCAGTAGTGGCACATGAGGTGCCCGTTTGCGCTGTGGTAGGTGAGCGCCACCGAGCAGTTGGGGCAGGTGGCGACCGTCGAGCAGACCGCGCATTTGACGAGGGTGTTGTAGCCGCGCCGGTTGAGCAGGAGGATGCTCTGCTCCCCGGCGTCAAGGTTTCTTTGCAGCTCGGCGGCGAGCTGCTCGGAGAGGGAGGCGCTCTGCGCGCCGAGCGGCTGCGCCGCCATGTCGAGGATCGCCACGTCGGGCAGCCTGGCCGCGCCGTAGCGGTTTTTCAGCGTGAGCAGCTCATAGCGGCCCTCCCGGGCGCGGTAGAAGCTCTCGACGCTCGGCGTGGCCGAGGCGAGCAGCAGCAGCGCCCCCTCCTGCGCCGCGCGGAAGCGCGCCACGTCCCGCGCGTGGTAGCGCGGGGACATCTCCGACTTGTAGGTGCCCTCCTGCTCCTCGTCGATGACGATGAGCCCGATGTTTTCCATCGGCGCGAACACCGCGCTGCGGGTCCCCACGACGATCGAAGCGCCGCCGTTCCTGATCCGCTTCCACTCGTCGAGCCGTTCGGTCATCGAAAGCCCGCTGTGCAGCACCGCGACCTGCCCGCCGAAATACCGGCGGAACCGGTCGATCATCTGCGGCGTGAGGGAAATTTCCGGCACCATCATGATCACCCCGCGCCCGCCGTCGAGCACATGGCGGATGGTGCGCAGGAAGACCTCCGTCTTGCCCGAGCCGGTCACGCCGTAGAGGAGCGCGGTATGCGCTTCCCCGCTGTCCGCGAGTTCGCACAGCCGCCCGTGGGCGGCGCTCTGCTCCTCCGTCAACACGATCGCCGCAGCGTCCTCCCGCGCCGCGCCCTCCGCGTAGGGGCTGCGGTAGACCTCCCGCGTGAAGAGCCGCGCCGTCCCAGCCGAAACCAGCCGGTCGACGACCGATTTCCCGACGGCGGCGAAGTAGCAGACCTCCTTCAGCGACGCCTCGCCCACCTGGAGCAGCAGCTCGACGACCGCCTTCTGCTTGGGGCTCAGCTTCACCCGCACGTCGGAGAGCTCCCCGATCTCCCCGTCGAGCCGCACCATGACGAGCCTGCCGTCGAGCACCCGGCGGCGCACCTCCTGCGCCTTCTGGAGCGTTCCCCGCGCGCAGAGCGCCCGCAACGCGGGCGCGTCACGCCCGAGCCCGAGCGCGGCGAGGAGCGCCTCCTCCCGCACCGGCTTCCCGCGGCCCGCGAGGTAGTCGAACACCCGGCGTTCCTCCGGGTCTTCGGGCGCGGGCGCGTCCTTCGCGAGCTCATAGGTGTATTCCAGCTCCACCCCGATGCCGGGGGGCAGCAGGGCCTTCACCGCGTCAAAGTAGGTGCAGAAGGTGTTGTCCCGCAGCCAGAAGACGAGCGAAAGCAGCTTGTCCGACAGGAGCGGTTCGGGGTCGACGAGGGTCGCCAGCGGCTTGAGCCCCGCCGCGTCCGGCTCCTCCTCCACCGCGACAACCAGGCCGAACCGGGTGCGGTTGCCCGCGCCGAAGGGCGCGGTCACCCGGCAGCCGGGACGGGCGGGCATCCCCTCCGGCACGCGGTAGCTGTAGATTTTGTCAAAGCTCTGCGCCGCGTTCTCCACGACGACGCGCGCCACCAGCGGCATGGGGTCCCCTCCCTTCGCACGGATGATGGATATCCGGATTTAAAGCGCGTCCAGCATCCGCTGGAGCGCGTCGAAAAACCTTCCCGCGTGGATGCCGTCGCAGAAGGCGTGGTGCACCGTCACCGAAAGCGCCATCGTCACCCGTCCGCCCTCGCGGACGTATTTCCCCCAGGTGATGTGGGGGACCGCGTCGCCGCGGTCAAAGTCGCACGCCTGCGAGACCGACGTGAAATCGACCCACGGCAGGCAGGAGAGGTAGAGGTAGTCGTCCCGCGCCTCCTCCGAGTCGAGCAGGAAACGGTCCCCCTGCCGCGCCGACGCCTCGTCGCAGCGGCGCAGGAACCCGCCGAGGTCCTCGCACCACTCCACGCCGACGCACTTGAAGAGCTCGCCGTCCGCGCGCGGCTCGGTGAAGGAGGGGTTGACCCGCTCGTGCAGCAGCGGCCGCCCCTCCCGGATGCGCATTCGGAAGGCGGGGATCCCGTTTGCGGCGCGGGTGACGAAATACCCCATCGCGTGGTAGGAGGACCCGCCCCGCGCCTTCATGAACGCGCAGAAGCGGGTCACGTCAAGCCGCGCGCAGAGGTCGTACTGCGGGCGGTCGAGCCCGCAGAAATACCGGAACTGTTCCCCCCGGGGCCATGCGTCCAGGTCGATCCACTCCATGCCGTCACTCCTCCCGTCTCTCCTCCTGGGCGCGGCAGAGGTCGCGCAGGCGGTCGAGAATCTTTTCCGCCACCGCGTCCTTGCCCATGAGCGGCAGGCACTCCGCCCCCTCCCGCGTGAGGATGGTCACGAGGTTGGTCGCGGTGCCGAAGCCCGCTCCGTGGGTATTGAGGTCGTTGGCGACGATCATGTCCACATTCTTTTTGGCGAGCTTGGCGCGCGAGTTTTCCATGAGGTCGCGCGTCTCCATCGAAAAGCCGCAGATCACCTGTCCCAGCGTCCGGTTGTGGCCGAGGTGGGAAAGGATGTCCTGCGTGCGTTCGAGCGCGATCGTGAGGCCGCCCTCCGCCTTCTTGATCTTGTGGCTGGCCACGTCGGCCGGGCGGTAGTCGGCCACCGCGGCGCATTTGATGATGATGTCCTGTTCGGGCGCGCGGGAGACGACCGCGTCGTACATCTCCGCCGCCGAGACGACGGGCACCACCGCCACCCCGAGCGGCGGCGCGAGCGAGACCGGGCCGGAGACGAGGGTGACGGCCGCGCCGCGCCTGCGCGCGGCGGCGGCGAGCTCATATCCCATCCGCCCGGTCGAGTGGTTGGTGACGAAGCGCACCGGGTCGATCGCCTCCCGGGTCGGGCCGGCGGTGACGAGCAGGCGCACCCCCTCCAGGTCGTGTTCGGTGAGCGCCGAGCGCACCGCCTCGAAGAGCACGGCCGGGGCGGGCAGCCGTCCGCGGCCGGTGTCGCCGCAGGCGAGCGGGCCGCTGTCCGGCTCGAGCACGGTGAAGCCGAAGCCGCGCAGCGTCTCGAGGTTGCGCCGGGTGACAGGGTTGTCGTACATGCCGGTGTTCATCGCCGGGGCGACGAGCTTGGGGCAGCGCGCCGCCAGCACCGTCGTGGTGAGCATGTCGTCGGCGATGCCCGCCGCGAATTTGGCGATCACGTTGGCGGTCGCGGGCGCGATCAGCATGACGTCCGCCTTTTTCGCGAGCGCCACATGCTCGACGTCGTATTCGTAGCTGCGGTCGAAGGTGTCCACGGCGACGCGGTTTTTGGAGAGCGTCTCAAAGGTGAGCGCCGACACGAACTCGGTCGCGTTTTTTGTCATCAGCACATGCACGTCGGCCTTCGTCTTGGCAAGGTCGCTCACGAGCTGCGCGGCCTTGTAGGCCGCGATGCCGCCCGATACGCCGACCACGATCGTTTTTCCCTCAAACATTCCGATTCCTCCTCATTCCAGCGGGACCACCCGCCAGGGCGGGCCCGCGCCCTCGATCGCGTGGGTCCCCTGCGGGTTGACCTCCCAGATCGACGCGCCGTCCAGATTTTCCAGCCTGCGCGGGGCGTCCTCCCGCGTGTCGTAAAGCCAGTATTCCCGCGTTCCCATAAGGCTGCCGTCCTCCGTCTCCATGGCGTCGGAGACGACGTAGACAAACTGCACGCCGCCCTCGACGGCCCGGGTGCAGAAAAGCCCGAACCCGTAGCCGCCGTCATAGAGCTTCCGCCCGTCGTAGTCGCGCGGGGAAAAGGAAATCTCCTCTCCCGTCGCGGGGTCGTGGCGGCGGAAGCTCGGCCACACCTCGCCGTCCCGCTTTTCCATCCAGGTGCAGTCGTAGTGGGCCGCGTCGCAGGGAAGCCCGTCCCCGGAGGCGGTGTTGTCCTTCGCGACGAACCGCCATTCGCCCCCGTCGGGGCGGAACCACGCCTCGATCCCCCACTCGTAGCCCTCGTCGGTGAAGATGCCGTTGTTCCACTCCTTGAAGCCGTAGAGGCCGCCCTCCACCGGCTTGTAGCGGAAAAAGCCCGTGTCGTCGCAGATAAGCTCCCGCTCCCCCGCCGTGTTGAGGCGGTAGAGCACCCGGCGGGGCTCGCCGGGCGGCGGGTCGACGCTCGCCATATAGTAGAAGCTCTCCCCGAACGGCCAGCACTGGTAAATCCCGTAGGCGCCCGCGTCGTAGACGGTGAAGCCCTGCCAGCGCACGTCGCGGTAGTCGTCCACAAGGGAGAGGGCGTCGGCAGAGATGTCGTAGAGCAGCAGCATCGCGCCCGTCTCGAGCGCGATATGCCCGCTGCCGAGCGGGAAGGCGTTCACATAGGCGGTCTGCTTTTCATAGGCTCCCGTGGCCTCCTCCACCTCCGCCGGGGAGGCGTCGGGGAAGGCGCGCAGAAGCGTTCCGTCCTGGTCGTAGAGCGCGGCGTTCAGGAGCGTCCACTTCCCCTCCCGCTGCGCCGCGCGGGTATCCGGCAGGGTGCGCAGCACCCAGCCCTCGCCAATCGTGAGGGTGACGTCCTCCGGCGCGAGGCGCGGATCGAGCGGGGGCTCGTCGAACGCCGCGGCGCGCAGGACCTCGTTATCGAGCCCCACCCAGGTGAGGACCGCTCCGTTTTTGACCGCGGTTTCGGTCCCCGCCGCGTTCCACCTGGGGCGGGCGTAGAAATCCGCGTCATACCAGACGGGTTCCGCCGGTTCCTCCGCGCCGGGCTCGCTCAGGGCGGGCGGCTCTTCCAAAGGGGAAGCGGGCGCGGACGGCGTCTGCCTCATCAACACGCTGCTGGGCATGCGCATCGACCCGCGCACGCGCCGTCCCATCCTCGCCAACACC
>NZ_CABUCJ010000101.1 GCF_902490045.1 uncultured Anaerotruncus sp. | reverse complement strand
CGCGGCGGCCGCGAGGGCGCCCGCCTCGTTGGCGAGATACTCCGCCTCGACCTCGGCGCGGGACTTCTCAAGGGTGATCTTGTCTCCCTCGAGGAAGGCCACGGCGGTCTCGGGGGCCAACGCGCTGATGACCGCGTTCGGCCAGGCGATCGCGTAGTCGGCGTTCGCGCCGCGCCCCGCGAGGGCGACGCAGGCCGAGCCGTACGCCTTGCCGACGATGACCGCGACCTTCGGGGTGGTCGCCTCGGCGTAGACGTGGGCGAGCTTGGCGGCCTCGCGGACGCCGCCCTGGAAGACATGGCCGTCGGCCGCCGCGAACTTTTCGCAGTTGACGAGGGTCACGACGGGAATCTGGAAGGAGTCGCAGATCGCGACGAAGCGGGCAATCTTGCTGCATCCGCCCGAGCAGACGGCGCCGCTGTCCGATGCGGCGACGAAGCCGACGGTCGTCCCGGCGACGGTGCCCAGCGCGACCCGCGCGCCGGTGCCGGAAAACGCCTTCTGGAGCTCGATCAGGCTGTCCGCGTCCGCGATCTGCTCCGCGATCGCAAGCACGTCGGCATGGTCCGCGATGCCCGCCGCAAGCGCGTCGAGCGCGGCCGCCGCGCCGGGAGCCTCGGTGAAGTCGCAGTAGGGGGCCGCGGAGAGGTTGTTGGAGGGGAGCAGGGAAACCAGCCTGCGGGCTGCGGCCACCGCGGCGGCGGCATCCTTCTCCACGATATGGGCAACGCCCGACTTGGCGGCGTTGGCCGCGTCGACTGCGGAATCCGCGTCGGCGGGGGTCAAAAAGAGCTCGGCGCCTTCGCTCATGACGACGAAGTCCGCGGAGGCGGCGATCAGCGCAGCGCTGCCCGCGCAGACGCCGGCCACGACGGAAATCTGCGGCACGACACCCGAGAGGTTGTTGGTCCAGAGGAGCATCTCCCCATAAGCGGCGAGCGCGTCGAGGCCCTCGTCCACGGCGGCGCCGTTGGAGTCGTAGATGCCGACGACCGGCGCGCCGGTCTTGACCGCGAGGTCGTAGATCTTCTTGATCTTGGAGCCGTGGGCCGCCCCGACCGCCCCGTTGCGCACGGTGGAGTCCTGGGAAAACGCATACACGGGGCTGCCTTCCACCAGGCCGTAGCCGGTGATCACCCCGGTGCCGTCACAGCCGTTCTTCACGAGCGCGCCGACCTCGACAAAGCTGTCGGGGTCAAAGAGCGCCGTCAGCCTTTCGCGGGCCGCCGTCGCCTTTTGGGCCTCGTTGCGTGCATCGGCCAGTGACATTGCCTTGTCACTCATGTTTTTTTCCTCCTATCTTAAACTGACGCCCGTCGTCCCGGCGGGCGGCCGCCTTTCCGGCGGGGATCAAAATACGGGATTCGGTCGCATTTGTCGACTTTCCACAGATGAAAAAAAGAAAATGTCAAAATGTAACCACAATAAAGTATACACTTTTCCATCCCAAATAACAAGCTGTTTTTTGCGCTTTTTGATAAAAGATTAACGGCTCTTTTTCGCGTTTCTGACAAGAAAAACGCCGCGGTTCCCCGCGGCGTTTTGGATAGGGCGTATGGGCGGCGTCCGCGGACCTCACCGTCCGCAGCCGCAGCTTTTTTTCGCGAAGAACGCCTCGAGCGAAAAGGGCTCGCGCGCCCCGTAGCCAAGCTTGGTGAGCGCGAGGCGCAGCTCCTCCGGCAGATCCTCCCCGAGCTTTGCCGAGGAGGCCCCCGCGCGCATCTGCGCCGTGAAGGCGGCGCGCGCCATCCCGTCGACGAGCCCCACGTCGAGCCTGCGGCCGGTGTCCGCGCCGGCGAGGGTCACGCAGCCGCCCGGCGCGGTGAAGAACACCGCCGTGCCGAGCACCTCCTCCCCCTTGGTGGCGGCATAGGCGAAGGAACCGTTCTCCGGCGCGCCGAAGCTGCCGCAGATGCGCGCGGCAAGGCGCGGGTCGGTCACTCGTTTGATCAGAAACATCCTGTTACTCCTTGTAATATACTCTGCAATTTATACAAAAAGGTTTTCACTACTTCTTCGAGACGGCGTTGCGCAGGGCGATCAGCTCGCTGGGCTTGAGCTCCCGCCACTGGCCGGGCTGGAGCATCCCCAGTTTCAGCGGCCCCACGCTTGTCCGCTTGAGGCGCGCGACCTCGAGCCCCACCGCCTCGCACATGCGGCGCACCTGCCGGTTGCGGCCCTCCTGGATGGTGATCTGCAATACGGCGCGGCCCTCGCTCTTATCGAGCACGAGTACGGTGGCCGGCAGGGTCATCTTCCCGTCGAGCGGCACCCCCGCGCCCATCTGCGCGGCCTGCTCGTCGGTGATGCCGGGGCGCACCGTCACGCGGTAGGTCTTGGTGATGTGGTTGGAGGGATGCATGACCATGTTGGCGAAGGCGCCGTCGTTGGTCATCAGGAGCAGCCCCTCGCTGTTCCGGTCGAGCCGGCCGACGGGGTACACCCTGGAGGGCGCGTCCTCCACGAGGTCGGTCACGCACCGCCGGCCCATCTCGTCCGCCGTCGTCGTCACGAAGCCGCGCGGCTTGTTGAGCATGAGGTAGACGTTGTGCTTTTTCTTCTGGAGCGCCACCTTGACCCCGTCGATCGCGATCACGTCGCGCGCCGGGTTCACCGGGTTGCCCGGCACCGCCGGATGCCCGTTCACCGTGACGCGCCCCTGCCTGATCGCCTCCTCCGCCTTGCGGCGGGAGAGGATGCCATTGTCCGACAGCACCTTCTGGATGCGGATTCCCGATACCTTTGCCATATTCCAACCTGTCTTTCTATCCGTTTCAGTCGTCCCCGCCCCGTCCGAGCCAGCCGAACAGCCGGCTCCTGAGGGAGGGCTTCGTTTCCTTTGCGTCCACGTCCCGCGAGGCGGTCAGCACCGCCTCGGCCAGCGGCTGGCCGCCGCAGGAGAATTTCACGCTCCCGACCACCTGCCCGCGCCTGACCGGCGCGTAGAGGAAGGGCGCGGCGGTCACCGCGGCGTCGACCCGCTCGCCGTCCATCAGCGCGACGGGGCCGGGTTCGTCAAAGACCGCCGCGACCGCGTCCCGCGTCCCGCCCGTCACGGGGATTTCCACCGCGGGCACGAGCCCGCCGACCCTCTCCGGCCGCAGCAGGCCGAAATAGCGGTCGTAGAGCTTTTTATGTTCGTTCCAGTCGTCGGGGCAGGAGAGCGTCACGACGATCAGCCGCACCCCCTCCCGCTCGGCGCAGGAGACGAGGCAGCGCCCCGCCGAATCGGTGAATCCCGTCTTGACGCCGACCGTGCCCGGGTAGCTCCTCAGCAACCGGTTGTGGTTTTGCAGCCACCGGTCGTAGGGGGGATTCCCATACTGGATTTTCGCGCTCGGCTGCGCGCAGATCTCCGCGAAGATGGGATTTTCCAGCGCCTCGCGCGCGAGCAGCGCCATGTCGTAGGCGGAGGAGTAGTGCTCCGGGTCGTCGAGCCCCGACGGGGTGACGAAATGGCTGTCCTCCATGCCGATCTCGGCGGCGCGCTCGTTCATCATCTCCGCGAACCGCTCCATGCCGCCCGCGATGCGCACGGCGGCGGCGCCCGCCGCGTCGTTGCCCGAGGGCAGCAGCATCCCGTAGGCGAGCGCGCGCAGCGTCACCCGGTCCCCCTCGCGCAGCCCCATCGACGAGCCCTCCACGTGGATGGCGGCGGTGTCGACGGTGAACCACTCGTCGATCTCCTCCTGCTCGAGCGCGAGCAGCGCCGACAGGATCTTGGTGGTCGAGGCCATCGGCAGGCGGGCGTTCGCGTTCTTCGCGAAGAGCACCCGGCCGCTTGCCGCGTCCATCACGAGCGCGGCCTTCGCCCCGGTCTCGACCCCCAGCGTGTCGGGGATCGACTGCGCCGCCGCGGGCCACTCCTCCAAGGCCGCCGCCTCGGTCATCCGCACCCCGCACAGCAGAAGCAAAAACGCGATCAGCAGCGCGATCCCCTTTTTCAGCATCTTCCTCACCCGCACCCTCGTTATCATTCGATACAGGTCATTTTATGCGGGATTTTCCACGCGCATTACAGGTCGATGTGGATTTCCGTCCCGGCCTGCGGGTCGACCCCTGCGGCTTTCGCTTCCCGGGCGGGCCTCTCCTTCTTCTGGAAGAGCGCGCCCAGCTTGTCGATCATCTCGGGCGCCATCGACACCACCCGGTCCGCGGTCGTCTTGTTGTCGTTCATCTGCAGCAGGTCGACCCTGCCGTCCTTGATGACGAGGAAGGCCAGCGGCTGCACCGAGACGCCGCCGCCCGCCCCGCCGCCGAAGAGCTCCGGCTGCTTGGACGAGGGGATGTCCGAGCCGCCCGACACAAAGCCGAAGCTGACCTTGGACACCGGGATGATGATGGTGCCGTCGGGGGCGGTGATCGCCTCGCCGATGATGGTGTCCGCGTCGACGAGCGAACGCAGGTTTTGCAGCGAGCTGTCCATCAGCCCGTTGATCGGATGGCTGTTGTTTCCCATAGCGAAAAGACCTCCCTGTGATCTGTTAGTCTCCGGTTTTCCCCCGCGCGTCCTTCTCCGGGGCCGGGGGCTTCTGCGGTTCCTGCGCATGTTTTCTCTTTATGGTTTTGACGAAAAACGCGCACCCTATGCGGATGGCCGCGCCGAGCGCCACGAGCGGCGTCAGCCGCGCGCGCGCGGAAAAGTCGACCTTCCCCTCCTCCGCCGTGAAATCGGGGCGGATCTGGATATCCGGCTTTTCGACGCGCAGGAAGCCGAGCGCGAGCGCGTAGGCGGTATAGACGACCGCGTTGACCCGTCCGTAGGCCATCGCCGTGTCCGCGGCGTCCTCCCCCGCCACCACCATATAGAGGCGGATCCGATAGAAGACAAAATTCCGGACGAGCATCCCCGCCCCGCCCCCCAGGGAGGAGAGCAGGTCGACGATCACCCCGAGCAGCTCGGAAAATTCCAGCGGCTTTTTGGCGGCTTTGGGCTTTTCCTCCCGCGGCTTGGGGGACGTTTTCCGTTTGGCGCCGGCCCGCTTCGGCTCCTTCGTCAGGTCGATGGTGAAAAAAAGCCAGCGCAGGTACGCCTCGGGCGGCTCCCCCGTGCGGTATGCCGCCGTGAATGAAACGGGGATGCAGAGCAGCAGCAGGACCGCCGCGAGCACGCCCGCGATGGAAAGCCCCACGACCGCCGCCATATCCTCCGCCTCCCTTTCTCGTTATGCGTCGTCGCCGGCGAGCTCGAGCTCCCCGAAGGCGACCTGCCCCTCGAGCACGTCGTCGGGCACCGGGAGCGGCTCCTCCTCCCCCGAGGGGACGGTGGGCAGCTCGTCGAGGCTCGAAAGCCCGAAGCAGCGCAGGAAATTGGCCGTCGTGCGGTAGGCGATCGGCCGGCCGGGCAGCTCCAGCCGCCCCGCCTCCTCGACCAGCGCCTTGTCGATCAGCGAGTTGACCACCCCCGAGCTCTCGACGCCGCGCACCTGTTCGATGAAGGCGCGGGTGACCGGCTGGTTGTAGGCGATGACCGCCAGCACCTCCAGCGCCGCCTGCGAAAGCGGGATGTTGCGCCGCAGCTCGAGCGCCTCCCGGATGACGGGGGCGAATTCCGCCCGCGTCGCGAGCTGGAGCCTGTCTCCCAGCCGCAGCAGCTCGAAGGGCATCCCCGCGTCGTCGAGCTCCCCGCGCAGGGCGGGCAGCAGGCGTTCGACCGCCTCCTCGTCGGCGCCGACCGCCTGCGCCACGCGGGAGAGTTCCACCGCGTCGCCCCCGGCGAAGAGGATGGCCAGAATCTGTTTTTGAATGAGGTCGATCATGTAACGCTCCGTTCCGCCGCGTCCGCGGCAGCGTTAGTCTGGACCGCCGGGGGCCCCCTCCGGCGCGCGGTGCTCCTGCTTCGACCGGTCGAAGCGCACCTCGTTCCCCTCCACCGTGATCCTGCGCGCCTTCACCAGTTCGAGCACCGCGAGGAAGGTCGCGACCAGTTCGCTGCGGTCGCCGCTCGACGAGAAGAGGCTCTCGTAGGAGGCGCGCCCGCTGCGGTAGAGGGATTTCAGGATGTGGATGATGCGGCTGCCGACCGATACCACCCGCCGGGACACAATGCCCGAAAACGCCTGCGCCGGGGGCGGCAGCCTTCGGCGGCCGCGTCCCGCCGCGTCCTGGTAGGCGGCGTAGAGCTCGTCCGCCCTATGGGTGAGACGGTAGGTGTTGTCCGCCTCGAGCTTCATCGGCGCGCGCACAAACAGCAGGTGCATCCGGCTGCGCGCGCCGAGCTGCGCCGCCACCTGCCTGCACACCTGGTATTCGAGCAGCTCGCCCTGCAGCTCGGTTTTGAGCTGGAGCCCCTCCTCCTCGTGCCGCGGTAGCAGCATGACCGTCTTGATGTAGACGAGCCGGGATGCCATCTCCAGGAACTCGCTGGCCACCTCGAGGTCCTGCTCCTCCAGCGAGCGGATGTAGGTCAGATACTGCTCGAGCAGTGCGGAAATCTCAATGTCGCAGATGTCCAGCTTGTGCTTTTGGATGAGGAAGAGCAAAAGGTCGAGCGGGCCTTCAAACTCCTCCGTTTTAAACAGCAGTTTTTCCATCGTCATACGTAAAGCAGTTCGGGCGTCTGGGTGATCAGGGCGAAAAACCGGAGGATCCACCGGGACAGCCAGCCCATCGGGACGCTCAGCACACCCATGAAGACCGCCACAAGCACGACGATGTAGATGATCTGCTGGTGCTGCGCGATCCGGGCCTCCCACTTCGCGGGGATGAAATAGGCCAGGATGCGGTAGCCGTCGAGCGGCGGGACGGGCAGGAGGTTGAAGATTGCCAGCGACACGTTGATCGTGACCATCATGAGCAGGATATAGCTGACGATCACGGCGGCGTCCGTCCGGCCCGCGTAGCCGAGCGCGAGCACCGCCAGCTTGTTGACGAGCAGCAGCGCGAGGCCGAGAAGCAGGTTGGATACCGGACCCGCCAGCGCGGTGAGGGCCATGCCGGCGCGCATCGTGATTTTGCGGGTAAAATTGCGTGGGTTGACGGGAGTGGGCTTCGCCCAGCCGTACCGCTGGGTCAGCAGCAGCATGACCGAACCGACCGGGTCGAGGTGCGCGAGCGGGTTGAGGTTCAGCCTCCCCTGCAGGCTCGCGGTGTCGTCCCCCAGCTTGTAGGCCGCCCACGCGTGGGCGCACTCATGCACCGGCATCGAGGTCATCAGGACGATCAGCGTGACAATAAAGCTTTGCATGTCCCAGTTCAGCATGGCGTTCTCCCGTCGAAAATGTGGCGGCGCTTCGCGTCAAACGCCGCGTCCGCTCGTTTATTATACCTGTTCCGGGGTGGAAATACAAGCGGATTTGCCGGCAATTCCCTTTTCCTCCCCTTTCCCCGAAAATTTTGCGAAAAACCACTTGCATTTAAAGGCCGAATCTGGTAGAATACTAACGTTGACCTACAATACAGGTGTAAAATCTTTCTTAATGATAGAGGAGGTGCAGAACATGGCAAAATGCGATATCTGCGGTAAAGGTGTTACTTTCGGAATCAAGGTTTCTCATTCGCACAGGCGTTCCAACCGCGCTTGGAAACCCAATGTCCAGCGTGTCAAGGCGATCGTCGACGGAACTCCCCGCCACATCTATGCCTGCACCCGCTGCCTGCGTTCCGATAAGATTCAGCGCGCGCTGTAATCCTTCGACCACGCAAAGCAAAAGCCTCCGCTGAGCGGGGGCTTTTTTGTTTTGCCGCTCAGCGAGCGGCGGCGGGGATTTCCGGGTCCCGACGGCCCGCAGGTCTGATGTCGGAAGCGTGTCCCGCCGACGGCCGCACCGGCGGTTTTAGATTTTCCGTCCAGCGGGCGGAGGGCTTTTTTACGCACCCCTTCGGGGCGCTTTAGATGTGCCGCCTGCGGCGGCGGAAATTGCCGGGTCCCGCCCCGGCGGGCGGGTCCATTTCTTGCGCGCCCAAGAAATGGACGAAAGAAGGGCGCCTAAGAACCCTCCGCCGGGTTCTTAGGAATCTCCGGGAGTACCTTGCCAAGACCCGCGAACTGCCGCCGCACCCCACGGGTACACTAGCTGAGGGCTCAACCTGATCTCGGTGCTCCCAGCAGCGGGAAACGGAAGGCGCGGCACGCCCTCTTCTGTATTCATCGGATGGCAAACTAACCGCCGCAGACCAGATCGTTAAGTGCATATTCAACGCAAAGCAGCATGAGCTCGTTGCGGCTTCGCCCGGTTTCTCGTGCGATTCCATCGAGCTTTTCTATAATGGTATTCGGCAGCCTTGCGGAGATCACTGAAGATTCTCCCGTCCACTTCCGGGGAGGGATTATAAAGTCGCCTTTCATCTTTATCACCGTGTCTTATGATAGAGGAGCTTAAAATTTTCAGTACTTATTGTAGCCGAAAGCCGTGCCATAGCTTGGTCAAAATTTGACCAAGTCCTATTTTATGATAAGATTCTGTAGGAAATGCAGGTCATGCCCTTTGAAAAAAGAGATGGTCACCATTTGGTGACCATCTCTTTTTTCAATAAAATCTTTCTTCAGTGAGTAACCGGAGCGCGAGCGTCCTTCCCCGCGTGCCAAACCCGGGCGAGCTCGCTTACAGACAAGGCGTGCCTCCCCGAAAGCACTTCCGGTACGGCTCCTGAGACTTGCCGGCAGAGGCATTGCGCCCGCGGCGCGGCGGCTGGCGGGTTGCTGTACACTCGTTC
>NZ_CABUCJ010000100.1 GCF_902490045.1 uncultured Anaerotruncus sp. | reverse complement strand
CCGGCCCCGCCCGCGCCCGCGAAAGCCGCGGGCGCGGGACATCTGTGCCGGTGTGGTTATAACAGGAGGGTCGGGTGTAACAGGAGAACGGCTGGTATCTGCCCGGGAAGGCATGGTACGGCAGAGCGGCGCAGCTTTGGCTGCCTTCCTAAGACGGGGGAACGCCCCCATTGACAGGATATGCGCGGGCGGGGGGAGGGGTGCGGGGAAAAAACAAATCCGGCCCCGCCGCAGCGGAGCCGGAAAAAAAGCGTTTCTTCAGTCCGCCTCGTCCCGCACGCGGAAATCCTCAAGGGAGGAAAAGAAAAACTTCCGGTTGCCGAAAAAGTAAAAAAGGAAAAAGAGGCAGACAAGCACGAAGAGGCCGCACTCGACCGTGTTGGCGAAGAGGGTGAAGTCCTCGCCCGTCTTGACGAACAGCCCGACGAGCTTGCCGATCAGGGAGGTGCTCCCGGCGGCCTGGGCGCCGCCCATCATGCCGGGCATGCCCATCCCGGCCATGCCCATCGCACCGGACGGGTCCATGCCGCCCATCGCGCCCATCCCCCCGCCGGAAAACATCGAAAGGGAGCTCCCGGCCGCGGCGGCGACCCCCTCCTGAAGGGAGGAAAAGAAGGCCGTGAGGCCGCCGGAAATCGAGAGGGCCGCCTGCGCCGCCGGGGCGATGCCCGCCTGGAGGTCGGCGGGGACCGCTCCGCTCCGCCCGTCTAGCAGGGTGGGGAAGAAGGTCTGGACGACGCGCGACGCCCCCGCCGCGAAGAGGAAGACGATGTTGCTGAAGAAGGCGTAGCGGTCGACGCCGTAGACCGACAGCCACGCCGCGGCGCCGAGCACGAGGATGATGAACGCCGACAAAAACTCGGTGACCGTCCCGAACTGCGCGCTCGCGACGGTGGCGCGCCAGGTAAAGCTGACCGCCTGCCAGACGACGAAGACCGGCAGAAGCAGGTAGATATAGAGATTCAGCGCGCCCATCGGACGCCCGTAATATTCGATTTTTCTGGTGCGGTAGTCCCTGCTGCCCATGGCAATCCCCCCACATCTGGCCGCGCCGCCCCTCCGGGCGGCCGCCGCAACACAATCATAACACAAAATGCGCAAAGCTCCAACCATAGAGTGCGGCGTTCGGCGCGTTTTCCTGCGGACGGCGGAAAAAAAGTCCCCGCCCTTTGCGGACGGGGACGGGGCGCGCGGTCTTATTTGGCGAAGGAGGGCAGGACGGCCTTGGCCCTGGGGGCGGCCTCGGGCGCGTCGGAGGCCGGCCTGGAGGCGGCCTCCCGCCGCTCTTCGGCGCGGTCGGCGTCGGTGATCCTGCGCGGGGAGAGCGCGCCGGAGGCGTTCTCCACCTTCTGCGCCGAGATCACATAGGTGCCGGGGACGCGGGTGCGGATCGCAAAGACGGGGTCGCCGTCGCCCGTCTCGGTGGCGGTGAAGCTGGAGGTCACGTCGGTGAGGCCGGTCTTTTTCACCTGGTAGATCGTCACGTCGCCCGGCTTGACGGTCAGCTCCCCGTCGTCGTCCACAAAGCGGTTGTAGAGCAGCAGAGTGGGCGCCGAGGTGGCGGGGATCGACGGGTTCACCGTAAAGGCGTAGAGGTAGGCGTCGAGGTCGTAGAAGTCGGCGCCGTAGGCGCAGTCGTCCCAGTCGGTCGACAGCCCGACGTAAAACTTTTCCGCGTCGGAATCCGCCTTGAAGGAGAGCTTGGCGTAGGTGACGTTGTCGTTGCCGAAGGTGACGGTGTTGTCGCCGTTTTCGTTCGGCTTTACGACGCCGCCCATCGAGGACGCAAAGGCGGTGGTCGCGAGCGCGGCCGCCGTCAGGACGGCCAGAAGCAGGGAGATCGGTTTTTTCATGTCGGTTCCTCCTGATAGCTGTGTTGGGGTCCGGTAAAGAACAGCTTCATTATACCCGCCAAATGTGAATAATGCATGAAATCTCCGCCAATTTCCCCGGAAAGACGGGACGGGCGTTGCGGCGGGGCGCGGCGCGTGATAAAATGGAACCGGCCGGGAATCCGGCCGATCAATCTGTCATGGAGATTTGCGCAATGATGTTGCTGAATGGATACCGGAAGGTGGCCCACCGGGGGCTGCACGCGGCGGAGAAGGGGATTCCCGAGAACTCCCTGCCTGCGTTTCGCGCGGCGGCCGAGGCGGGCTACGCGATCGAACTGGACGTGCACCGCGCGCTGGACGGGACGCTCGTGGTCTTCCACGACCACGACCTGCGGCGGATGACGGGCGCGCGGGGGACCGTGGAACGGACGGACCTCCGAAGCCTGCGCCGCCTGCGGCTGGGCGGCACCGCCTGCGCTATCCCGCTGCTGCGGGAGGCGCTTGCCTGCGTGGGCGGGCGGGTGCCGCTGCTCATCGAACTCAAGAACGGCGGGCTCCCCGGCGGGCTGGAGCGCGCGCTCGTGCGGGAGCTCGCGGGCTACCGCGGCCCGGTGATCCTCGAGTCCTTCAACCCCCTCACCGTCTGGTGGCTGCGCCGGCACGCGCCCCACCTCGTGTGCGGCCAGCTCGCCTGCCGGAAATACGAGGGCCTGCGGGGCGGGCTGCGCGCGTTCGCGCTGCGGCACATGCTCTTCAACTGCATTTCAAGGCCCCAGTTCGTCGCCTATGAGCTGGGCGGCATCACCGAAAAGCTGCGGCGGAAATGCCGCCGCCAAAAGCTCCCGCTGCTCGCGTGGACGGTGCGCACCCCGGAGGAGGGCAGGCTCGCGCGCGCCAGGAGCGACGGCATGATCTTTGAAGCGATCCGCCCGTAGCCGGACGGGAACAGACGGAGGGACGCCCCCGGCCGATGGCCGGGGGCGTCCCTCCGTCTGTGGTGGAGCCCGGAAGTCCGACAGGAAAGTCAGCGCCCGGTGTTTGGCACGAACTTCCGGTTGTTGTTGATCTCGACGGCGGGCTTTTCGGCGTCGGCCGGGCGGCCGGACGGCCTCCTTTCGGGCAGGTCGGCCTTGCCGTCCGAGACGATGTAGGTGCCCAGCGTGAAGGTCCGGATGGAGAGCACCCGGTCGCCCCCGTCGTTTTCCCCGAAGCTGAAGAGGTGGGTCTTGTCGATCAGCTCGCCGCCTTCCACCCCATAGACGTGGATGCGGCTTTCGCGCACGGTCAGGCCGCCGTCCCCGTCGGAGAAGGGGTTGCGGAGGGAGAGGGTCGGGCGGGTCGCCGCCGGGACGCGGGGGTTGTCGACGAAGTCGAAGAGGTAGGCGTCCACGTCGTGGAAGTAGTCAAGGTAGTCGGCGTCGTTCCAGCGGGTGGAGAGGCGCGGGCAGTAGCAGCCGGCGTCCGAGTCCGCGAGGAAGGTCATCGAAGCGACCGGGCCGTCCGCATTCTCCCAGGTGACGACGTTGCGCTCGTTTTTGACCGGCCTGATCACAACGCCCTTCTCGCCGACCGTAAAGACCGCGTCGTCGTCCACGCGGTTCTCGTTCTGGACGTAGAGCTTGAAGGTGTGGGAATAGGTCTTGCCCGACTGGAGGCGCTCCTCCTGGGTCGCGCCCTCGAAATATGCCTTGCAGGCGTCGTCCTTCGCCTTCTGGGCGGCGGGCACGACGGTGTTTTTCTGTTCCGCCCACTCCCGGCGGGTCTCTTCATACTTGACCGCCGCGTCGTATTTCGCCCGCGCGGCGTCGGCGTCCGATCTGGCCCGGTTCACCTGTTCGATGGTGACCGGCACGCCGGGCGGAGCGGTATTTGCCGCGGCAAGCTCCTGATACCGTGCTTCGAGTCCCGCCCTGTCCTTCTCCAGCGCCGCGAGGCGGCCGCCGAGCTCCCGCATCCGGTCGCCGCTGTCAGCCGCCGGCTGCGCGGCGTCGATCCGGCTTTGCAAATCTTCGGCCTGCCCTTCCATATTGCCGATCTGAGACACCTGAGCGACCGCCAGCGTCCAGAGCTGTCCGCCGACGGCGTCCCAGCCGCCGTCCTCGCCGCCGATCAGGGGGATGCCGCTGAAGAGGCTCCCCTCCCCCCGGAGGCCGTCCAGGACGGCGTTGACGTTGGACGCGTCCCTGTCCTCCGGGTCCGCCTTCGCGTATTCGGACGCAAAGATGTTGAGCGGCGCGTCCGGATCCTGCGTCCGGGGAAGATTCTCTGTGGAGAGGCCTTCACCAAGCGCGAGGGCGGCCGGGACGTCGACGCCCGCTCCCGTGAGCGCATCGGTGAGATCGCCGATATTCTGATTGAGCGCGGCCAGCGCCTCCTGGAGCCGGGAGGCGTCGGCGGGCTGTCCGGCGGGAAGGCCGGCGATCTGCCCGTTTACCTCCCGGATCTTCTCCTCAAGCGCGGCGATCTGCTGCCGCAGCTGTTCCGCCTCGGCCGCGCGCGCCTGGGTTTTCTGTTCCGCGCCGTACTGCGCCTCCAGCTCCTCACAGGCCTTTTGCAGCCTGTCGGCCTCGGCTTTCAGCGCGCCGGCGCCGGGAATGGTTTCGGCCGGGTTGCCGGTGCTGAACGCGGCGTAACCCGCGCCGGCGGCCAGCCGTTTCAGTTCGTTCAGCAGGTCCTTCTGCCTGTTCTCCGCGGCGGCCAGGTCCCTGACCGCCTGCTCGTAGGCGTCGCCGAGCTGTTCGGGCGTCAGTTCCGCGCCTCGCGCCGAAGGAGCCGCGGGCCTGAACATCGGAAAGAAATCCCGATCCCCAAGGCTCGGGTAGTGGGTGACGACCAAATCCTTGCGGGCCCTGATCTGCGCCTCCATCTCTACCTTGTATTCGTCGGCGGAGAAGTTGTCCCGGATCGAGAATTTGATGCAGACGTAGCGGGTGCCGTTGAAGCGCTTTTCCACGATGCCGGCGCCGCTGACCAGCTTGCCGTTGGCCTTTTTCTTCATCGAAAAGCGGACGGCGTCCTTGTCGGTCAGGATGCCGTACCCCGCCACGGAAGAGGGGCCGATGATGTAATAGTAGTCGTCGCCGGGCTTCAGAGTGTCATAGCCCGAGTCGCAGGCGGATTCGCCCTCACCGTTCAGGATGGCGCCGACGGCCGGGTCGGTATGGATGTCGTAGGCCGCCGCGAAAGCAGCGGCGTTCAGCGACAGCGCACAGCCGACCGCCAGAAGCAGTGCAAGCAGCTTTTTCATGGTGGGACGCCCTCCTTTTTCTCTCGTATTTTCCGGACACGTTCTCTTTCCGTCTACTCATATAACCCGGCCGAAAGCCGCGGGGGGACAGAGATTCCCCGCGCCGCAATAAAAAACCGCATACGCGGCCCCCGTCCCGCCGCGCGGAAAAAAGCCCGGGGCGGGTGGTTCATTCCCGGTTGTCGTAGAGGACGCCGCCCCCCACCTCCAGCATCAGGGGGGAGTAGCCGTCCAGGCTGTCGGACAGGGTGAGCTTTGCCGTGTAGGTTTCAGTGAGCGTTTCCCCGGAGGCGGTGTTGCGGTCGAACCGCTGGGAGACGGTGTAGACCCCCGCCTCCTCGACGACCGACAGGCCCTGCTGGTAGAAGTGGACGCTGGCGGGGTCGTAGGCCTCTCCGCGGACCATCTCCTGCGCGCAGGAGACGGCGTACCGCTCCGCTTCGGCATTCGCGCCGGACTGTTCTCCCGGGGCGTCCGCGCCGGGGCGCAGCAGGAAGAAGAGGAGCCCTCCCGCCGCGAGCAGGAGGAGCAGCAGGACGGGCGGCAGCCAGCGCGGCGGCCGGCGGCGGGAGTTCGGCGCGGCGTCCCCGGGCGGGCTCTCGTCGAAGTCGGGGAGCAGCTCGGGCTCGGGCGGGACGCTGGGGCCCGGCGCATCCCCGTGCAGGCAGGCGTCGCACAGGTCGGAGACGCCGCCCTCGGGCAGCGGCCGCCCGCAGAGGATGCAGGCGCGCACCAAAGGGGCGTTCGCCCCCGCGGGGGCGGAGAGGGGCGCGCCGCAGTGCAGGCAGTAGGCGCTTTTGCGCGGGATGCGTTTTTTGCAGTAAGGGCAGACCATGCCGTTCCTCCTTCCGGGGGTTCTGGAAATATGATAGCACAGCCTCCGGAAAATGCAAGCCGGTCAGCAGCTTTCGAGAATCTGGCGGAAGATCCGGATGTGGAGCTGTTCGTCGAGGATGATGCGGTTCAGCATCGCGGAGATGTAGCAGTCCTCGATCGCCGCCGTCTGGTACTGGTAGGTGTGGATGGCCGTCTGTTCAAGGGAGATGTCGCTCCGCACCGCCTCGCGGAGGTCGGCGTGGCAGGTCACCATATTGCCGTTCCAGGCCACCGGGCAGCCCTGCCGCCGGGAGCAGTAGCGCGGGTCGCCGCCGAGCAGCAGGATGAGCCTGCCGAAGATGTCGAGGTGGCGCATCTCGGTGATCGAGATGCGTCGAAGGGTGTCGGCGGTCCCGGGCGCGGTCCGCCCGAGCACGAGGCTGTGGTAGGTGTACTGGGTGATCGAGGTGAGCTCGCTGCACGCGGAGGCAAAATTGGCCTGCAGCATCTGCGCGTAACGGGGATTGGGCCGTTCCACACGGATGGGGGGATAGGGCTCCGGCGCCGCGCAGGGGGTGGCGTTTTGATCGCTCATGGGGGTCCCTCCTGTCAGGTTTTTCACATATTTATGGATATGCGCGGCGGTCCGCGGACAGACTGAAAAAATTTTTTTGGAAAAGATGCGGTCCCGGACTTCCCCTGTAGTCATAAAAAACTTATAATAAAAGTATAATTACCGCCTCCTGCGAGTGGTTGTTTTGTCAAAAAAAACCGGATTGAAAAAATGATGCACAAATTTGGAAAGGACTTTTACACAAATGGAAAACACATATAATACTGGTAACATACTTCTAGAACTATGGTAGTTTGAAAAGGGTCGAAAAATGTATTATGATGTCGAAAAGGGGTGTGGCGAATGTCAAACAGCAACGAGGTAATCAGACGTAACATCCGATTTGTACGCACTTCCCTTGGAATGACACAGGAGCAGCTGGCGTTCGCCTCGGGGATGACCACCGCCTGTGTAAGCAGGCTGGAGCGGGTCAACGGCAACCCGACGGTGCAGACGCTCGACCAGATCGCGGACGGCCTGAAGCTCCAGACCATGCGCCTCTTCGACGAGGATCTGATCTCCCCGGAGAGCAGGCGGCTGACGGCGCTCCAGCGCAGCTTTTTCGCGGCGCAGGAGCTTCCCGCCGAGCGGCAGGAGGAGCTGAGCCTGCTGATTCAGAACTATATCAGCCTCGGGAAGCTCTTCTGAGACTGGATCACCGAAAAGAAAAGGCACGGGCCGCCAAAGGCGGTCCGTGCCTTTTTGCGCGCCGGGCGATTTACAACCGGGGCGCGGGCTGGTATAATAGCCGCAGGCGACCATCGTACATTTATGATCAAAAGCCCGTCGGTTTTGCGGCGGGGGACAACTGTTCAGAAGGAAGCGAAAAGATGGAAAATCGAGTGGAAAAGGCCGTGGCGCTGCACAAACAGGGCTACAACTGCGCGCAGGCGGTGCTCTGCGCCTACTGCGACCTCTTCGGCATGGACGAGGAGACGGCGTTCAAAATTTCCGAGGGATTTGGCGGCGGCATCGGCGGCATGCACAGCGGCGTATGCGGCGCGACGAGCGCGGCCTATATGCTCGCGGGGCTCCAGGGGAGCAGCGGCTCGCCCGAAAAGGGGCTCACCAAGGCGGCGACCTACGCGCGGATCAAAGAGCTGGAAAGCGTTTTCCGGGCGGAAAACGGCAGCACCGTCTGCCATGAGCTGATCGAGCGGCGCAAAGCGGGCGAGGGGAAGAGCTGCCGCGAGCTGGTGATCTATGCGGCCGGGCTCGTCGAGCGGGAGCTGCTCGGCGAAGGGAAATGAGGCTCGAGCACTGCACCCTCTGCCCGCGCGCCTGCGGGGCCGACCGGAAAACGGGAAGGGGCTTCTGCGGCGGCGGCGCGCTCCCCCGTGTCGCGCGCGCGGCCCTGCACCGGTGGGAGGAGCCCTGCATCAGCGGGACGCGCGGCTCGGGGACCGTCTTTTTCTCCGGGTGCCCGCTGCGCTGCTGCTTCTGCCAGAACCACCGGATCAGCGCGGAAAACTTCGGAAAGGAGATTTCCGTCGACCGTCTGGCGGAGATCTTTCTGGAGCTGCAGGCGCAGGGCGCGCACAACCTCAACCTTGTGAACCCCACCCACTGGGCGCCCTGGATCGTCGAGGCGGTGGAGCGCGCCCGCCCGACGCTCAGCATCCCCGTCGTCTGCAATTCGGGCGGCTACGAGTCGCCCGAAACGCTGGAGCTGCTCGGGAAAGCGGCGGACGTCTGGCTGCCCGACCTCAAATATGCCGACGCGGCGCGCGCGGCGCGCTATTCGGGCGCGCCCGACTATTTCCGGGTGGCTGCCGCCGCGATCACCGGGATGTTCCGGCAGGTGGGGCCCGTCCGGTTCGGGGCGGACGGCCTGCTTGAAAAAGGGCTCGTCATCCGGCACCTTGTGCTGCCCGGCGGGCTGCACGATTCGATCGCGGTGCTCGAATGGATCGCGGACAACCTGCCGCTGGAGGAAATCCGCGTGAGCGTCATGAGCCAGTACACCCCCTTTTACCGCAGCGGGGAGTTCCCCGAGATCGGCCGGCGGGTGAGCAGCTACGAGTACCGCAGGGTGCTCGAGCGCGCGCGGGAGCTGGGAATCCGCGGCTACATGCAGGAGAAAAGCTCCGCAAAAGAAGAATACACGCCCCCCTTTGACCTGGAGGGCGTGTAAAGACATGGAGTGCGTATCCACAGGGAACGCCAAAAGCAGGAAAGCCGCGGATGGGTTCCGCGGCTTTTTCACGCGCCGCGCCGCCGGATGACGA
>NZ_CABUCJ010000099.1 GCF_902490045.1 uncultured Anaerotruncus sp. | reverse complement strand
GCGCCCTTCTTTGGTTCCTTTCTTGGGCGAACAAGAAAGGAACTCGCCGCCGGTCGACTACCGGCATGCCCTCCGACCGCAGGGCGGAATATCCAAAACCGACGAGCGGCAAATCCTATTTCAGCTCGGCGATCGTCACTCCCGCTTCCCCTTCCCCGTAGGCGCCCAGCCGGAAGGTCTTGACGCTGCGGTGTTTGCGCAGACGCTGCTGGACGGCGGCGCGCAGGGCGCCGGTGCCCTTGCCGTGGATGATCGTGACGGTGGGCACGCCCGAGAGGACGCACTGGTCGATGAACCGCTCAAGCTCCACGAGGGCCTCGTCGGAGGTCATGCCGCGCAGGTCGAGCTCGGTTTTGACGTCGCGGGTGGCCTTGGAGGAGACGCCGCGCGACGAAACGCCGGCGTTATTGACCGTGACACGTTTGTTTGACATGTCGACAAGGCGCACCTCCGACTGGTGAACACGCGTCTTGATGATGCCCGCCTGGACGTTCAGATACCCCTGCCCGTCGGGGGCGGAGAGGACGGTTCCCTCCTTCCCAAGCTCGAGAAGGCGTACGGTGTCGCCGCGTTTGATCGGGCGGTCGGGCACATAATTCTCCACATTCTTGCGGGTGACGGGGTCGGCGAGGTCCTGTAATTTGCGCAGGTTCGCCTTGAAGGCGACCTTCGCCGCGGAGGCGCGCTCGGAAAAGTCGGCGCTGTCCTTCTGTCGGCGCAGCTCGTCGAGCTCGTCGATCAGCTTTTCCGCCTGCGCGCTCACCTGCTCGACGATGCCGCGCGCCTGCACGCGGGCGCGTTCGAGCTCGCGCTCCCGTTCCCGCTCGGCGGAGCGGCGGAGCTCGTCCGCCTCGGCGGAGGTGCGCTGCGCCTCCACCCGCTGGCTCGCCGCCAGCGCGCGTTCCTTTTCGAGCTCCTGCCGGGTGCCCTCGAGCTGGGCGACCACGTCCTCGAAGCGCGCGTTCTCCCCCGACAGGTGGGTGCGCGCGTTCTCGATAACGGCGGCGGGCAGGCCGAGGCGCTCGCTGATCGCAAACGCGTTCGATCGTCCGGGCACGCCGGTCAGCAGGCGGTAGGTGGGGCGCAGGGTCGCCACGTCGAATTCGCAGCAGGCGTTTTCGACGCCGTCGGTGTTGAGGGCGTACATCTTAATCTCTGCGTAGTGGGTGGTGGCGACCACTTTGGCCCGCTGGGCGCGCAGCCGCTCGATGATCGCGACGGCGAGCGCCGCGCCCTCGACCGGGTCGGTGCCCGCGCCGAGCTCGTCGAGCAGGACGAGGGAATCCCCGTCCGCCTCGTCGAGGATGCGGATGATGTTGGTCATGTGCGCCGAGAAGGTGGAGAGGCTCTGCTCGATCGACTGCTCGTCGCCGATGTCGACGAGCAGCTTTTTAAAGACGGGCACCGTGCTGCCGTCCGCGACGGGCAGCATCAGGCCACACTGGGCCATCGCGGTGAGCAGGCCGAGGGTCTTGATCGCGACCGTCTTGCCGCCCGTGTTGGGCCCTGTGACGACGAGCGTGTCGAACGTCTCGCCGAGCGAAAGGTCGATCGGCACGACCTTGTGCTTATCGAGCAGCGGGTGGCGGGCCTTTTTGAGCAGCACCACGCCGGCGTCGTTGATGGCGGGCACGCTCGCGTGCATCTCGTCGGCGAGGCGGCTCTTGGCGAAGTAGAGGTCGAGCTCCACGACCGCCTCGTAGCTGCCGCGGATGCTGGCGGCGCAGCCGCCCACCTGCGCGGAGAGCTCGTAGAGGATGCGGTCGATCTCCGCCTGTTCCCTGCCCTGTAAAAGCCGGATCTCGTTGTTGGCCTCGACGACCCCCATCGGCTCGATGAAAACCGTCGCGCCCGACGAGGAGGTGTCGTGCACGAGGCCCTTGATCTCGTTGCGGTATTCCAGCTTGACGGGCACGACGAACCGGCCGTCCCGCTGGGTGATGATGTTGTCCTGCAAAAACTTCTGGTAGGTCGCCGAGCGAACCATCTTATCGAGGACCTCGCGCGCCTTGGCGCCCGCCTGGCGGATTTTGCGGCGGATGTCGGCGAGCTCGGGGCTCGCGTTGTCGGCGATCTCCTCTTCGCTGATGATCGTGCCGGCGATGTGCTTCTGCAGGTCGGGCAGCGCGACCACCGAATCGAGCAGATAGGACAGGCTCGTCTGCCCGCCCTCGAGCTGCCGCCGCCAACGCTCGATCGTCTCAAAGGCGCGCAGCACCTTGCCCACATCGAGCAGCTCGCGCGGCGAGAGCCGCGCGCCGATCTCGCTGCGCTTCAGCGCGGCGGCGGGGTTCTCCACCGCGCCGACCGACGGCGTGGAGTAGCGGTTGGTCAGCGTGTTCGCGTCGACCGTGTACTGCATGAGCCCGCGCACGTCCCGCGGGTCGCGCGCGGGCTCGATGGCCAGCGCCATCGCCTTCGCGTCCTCGCAGGAGCAGAGCTGCGCCAGCCGCGCGAGAATCTTATCCAGTTCAATTGCCTTACAGTATTTATCCATTGACTGATCCCTTCATTGTCCGGTAAAAATCGAGCGTGTCAAACCGTTTCTCGAGCTGCGTGACCGTATAGCATTCGCAGACCTCCCCCAGCCGGGCGAGCGCCGGCCCGGGAAGGCTGAAGGAAAAGAGCTTGTCCGCCTCGGAATAGAGGATGTGGCGCATGGCGGCGAGCACCCCCCTGCCGAGCGGGAGCCGCACCTGGTCCGCGGGGAAGGAGCGGACGCACTCCCCGCAGGCGAGCTGGGCCGACTGGGGCAGGAAGAACATCTCCTCCGCTTCAAAGCAGCCGCAGCCCGCGCAGGCGACCAGATTGGGCATGAAGCCCGCCATCGTGAGCAGACGAAGCTCGTAGACCGGCTTTAAAAAATCACACGAACGCCTGCCCGTATCGAGCAGGTAGAGGGTGTTGAGCAGCAGGCGCAGGTAGCCGTCCGCGTTCTCCTCGCGGGGGGCGGCCTGGGCGGTCAGCTCGCAGAAATAGGAGGCGAGGGAGAGCTTTTCCACGTCGCCGCGCACGCCCATGAAGACGGTGTCGAGATCGGCCTTGTCGACGCTGTACCGCTCCCGGTTGGAGAACAGCACAAAGCACGAGTAGCTGAGCAGCTCGGCGGGGACGCGCAGCGTCCCGCGTGGCTTCTTAGCTCCCCGTGCGTAAGCGGATATGATGCCGCGTTCCCTCGTCAGGAGGGTGAGCACGCAGTCAAACTCGTCAATCGCGCGCTCCCGCAGCACGATCCCGTCGGTCGTGATATGCACCGGTATCTCCCGTCACAGCGGCGCCGGAGGCAGTCCCGGTCGCGGACTGCTGCCGGACGTCTACATATTTGAGGTAGTCCTCGATCTTTCCCGAATGTAAAAACGCGTCATAGGCCGACATCTCGCCCGGATTCATCAGCACCGCCCCCATCTTTTCCTGATGGTTCTATTTTTACCGGCGGCGGCCGCCTTATCAGAGGGAAAGTCTATCACATTTTCCAGCAATTTAGACTTGACAGCCAAAATGCGTTTTATAAAAAAAGCATAGCATACATCCCCCGCCCCGTCAAGCCGGGCCGGAAAGGGGCGCATCCCGATGGGATGCGCCCCTGGGGTGCTTATTCCTGTTCGCGCCGCTTGTAGAGCCAGACGCCGGTGGTGATTCCGCCCACGGCCACCGCCGCGATCAGCGCCGCCAGCGCGATCGCCACGCCGCTCAGGTGCCTGTTCGCCGGCACGGGCGCGGGCGCGGCCGCCTGCGCCGCGTCGGCCGGCACCGCCGGCTCGACCGCCTTCTCGGCGGGCTCCAGCGTAATCCGGTCCGGAACCTCCGGCGTAGCGGGCAGTTCCGCCGTAAGGGTGACCGTCGGCACGGTGACGCCCGGCAGATAGTAGCCGCCGCCTGTCACCGGGTTGCTGCCCGGTTTGGCCTCGGGGATTTCCGACACGGTCACATCATAATCCGCAAAGAGATCGAACAGGTCGTCAAAGGTATAGTAGACCTTGTTGTCGGGGATCGGGGGCATATTCCCGCCGTAGATTGCCAGCTCCCTGCCCTTGTAGCTGATGACAAGGGTCACGTCGCGGCCTTCGAGCGCGCGCAGCACGCTGCCGGGCACGTTGAGCGCCTTGGTGGCGTTCGCCTTGACGATGTCGCCGTCATCCGCGCGTTCGATCGACTTCTGGACCTTCGCCCAGAACTCATAGTTGTCGAACGAGGCGCTGCCGCCGCCCGAACCGCCCGAGCCGCCCGACGAATGACCGCCGCTGGGCTTGCTGTTGGTGAAGGTGAGCGTAAAGGTGCTGAATTTGGAGACGGTCACCTCGACAAATTTTCCGCCGTCTTCCGTCTCAATCTCCGGATAGAGGGTTTCACTGCCCGAACCGTCGGAGAACACATGGACGATCTTGGCGTACCTGGCGGTCACCGTGGACGGGATCGGCAGGCGGAAGGTGATCGCGCCCTTGATCTGGTCGTTTTTCAGGGTTACGACGCTCTCCACATTCCCGGCGGACACAATGGTCGCCTGCGGGACCACCTCGAAGACCAGCGTGGTGGGGTAAACATCCGCCGAGGGGTTGCTCGCGTCCGTCTTATCCACATCCGCGCCCGCTTCGATCGCGGTCAGGGTGGGAACCACCGTCAGCTTGACCTCCTTGGTATCCTCGGGGATTTCAAGCGACTCCAGACGAACGGCCTCCTTGAGTCCCTCGGGCTCCTTCTGGGCTGCGCTGTTGCCTGTGACCTCCGCTTCCACGGTGTTCTTCAGGGCGTCGGTCTTCTGCTTGATTTCATTGTCCAGCTTTTCCACGGCATCCGGCGCCAGGCCCGCGGTGTCCGCCTTCGGAGGCTCCACCTTTTCCACTTCGGTCTTCGCCTGGACTTTTTCCTCCGTAATGGCGAACGCGACTTCCGCCAGGGCGCGGATCGCCTCTACCTTCGTTTTCAGGTCGGGGTTCTGGTTGAGCACGGCCTGGAGCCGGTCCGGATCGATGGCGTTGAGGATTTCCAGCGCCTTCGTAAAGTGCTCCTTCCCGCTCTTCAGCGCCGCAATCTGCTCGGGAGTCAGCTCGGAGCCTGCAAGCCCCGCCAGCGTCTCGCCCGACAAACTGCCCGTAAGCACTTTTTCGGCCTCCGCAATCGCCGCCGCGACCTGCGCTTTAGTTTCGTCGTCGGTGATGGAAACCACATATCTGCTGCCGTCCCGCACGCACGCGTAGCCCTCGGCGACGTACCGGGCATCCAGCTCCCTGTCATAGCTTCCGCCGCTGGCTGAAATTTTCCCATTGGGATAGCCGCTGTGGTTCCCGATTTTCCCATTAAAGCTGCCGCCCTTGATCAGGACGCTTCCCTTTTCATAGGAATACTTCGGGGTTCCGTTCCCGTCCGCTTCGACAGCATTGACGATCGCCGGTTTTCCGTTGCCGTTGAAGGTTCCTCCCTTGATCGTGAGCTCGTTCCAGTTCAGGACGACGCCGCCTTCGGTATCGCCCGCCGTGAAGGTCCCGCCCTCGACCGTCATGACGCCGTAGTCGTCGTTCTTGAGCACATACAGGCCGCCCGATGCAAAGGTGTCGACCGAGAAGGTGCCGCTCTTGATCGTCATAACGGAGTTGACTTTGCCCGTGTTCTGCCCGGGGCTCTGCCAGCCGTTTTCAATCAGGCTGGAATAGCAGCCGTTGGAACGGACCGTCGCACCGTCGATGGTCATCGTGCCGTGGTTCAGGATGTAGTACCAGGAGTTGCCGCCGGACTCGGTGGCACTGGAGCCCGCCTCCTTGCTTCTGTCCACCGTAACATTCCCCACGGTCATGGTCCCGCCCACGTCGTTATAAACCGGCGCTCTCGCGTGGGTCACATTGTCGACCTTGCCGCCGCCGGTAAGCGTCAGCGTGCCATGATTGATAATCGTATGGGTGCTTGCGTTGGTCAGGGTCTTTCCGTTGAGGTCGAGGGTCAGTGTTTTGCCGGAGGGAATAACGACATCCTCGCTTGTATCTGCAAGGAGCCTGATCGTGGCGCTGTTCTCCGCAGCCGCGACCGCCTCCCCGACGGTTTTGTACCGCCCGGCTCCGTCGACCTCAACGACATAGGCGTTATCATCGACGATAACGTATTTGTCGTCCTTTTGCTCGCACTTGTAGCCCGCGGCAACATAGGCGCTCACGTCGCTGTTAAAGGTGCCGCCTGTAATGGAGGGATTGCCCGTATTGGTTCCGGCATCCAAAGCCTTGCCGTTTCCGCCGGTAAAAGTTCCGCCCGAAATATAAGCGGTTGCCTTTGCGTTGATGCCGCCGTCGCCGCCGGTGTTGTCGTTTCCGACCAAAATCGCCACCTTACTGGCAGATTTAAACGTACCGCCGGAAACATGGGCTTCCACCTCGCCGACTTCGCCGGCAATATAGATGGCATAATGCGCACAGGAATCATTTCCGTCCGTGTCCGGGACCGTTTCAAAGCGGCCGTCTTTCACTTCGGCATAGCCGTTGCTGATGGCGAGCGCGCCCTGCACGCCCTGTACAGAACCGTTATTGAAATAGAGTTCCCCACGGCTATTCAAAGCATAGGCCCAGTGCCCCTTCTCTCCCTGCGAATCCGTTACATGGGTGCAGGAGGTCGTCACAAAGGAGCCGTTGTTGACCGTTGCCTTGCCCTCGTTATAGAACGCGCAGGTGGAACCGTCAAAAGTACCCCCATTGATGGTCGCGGTACTGCCCGGACGGTTCTTCAGGCTTGCGCCGTCTGCGTATACGCTGCCCCTGTAGGTGCCATTTTCAACAGTGACCGTACCATAGTTGTCAATCGCGCCGTAGCCGCCGAATTCGGAAGCGGAACTGTCGATCGTGCCGTTCCCGGTGACCGTCAGCGTACCGTAGTTGATGATCGGGCGGCCCGTAAAATCGCTTCCTACTGTGATCGAGTGCCCGTCCATATCCAGTATGATCTCTTTGCCATCCGGGATTACAATTGATTTTTCAACCGCAAAATCCTTGAGCAGCTTGATCGTATCCTTGTCTCCGGAGGTCGTCAGCGACGCCACTTTTTGGTAGACGTTTTGTCCGTTGTCAAGATCGGTCAGCGTGCCATTCTGCGCATCGTACCGATAGGTATAGTTTTTGCTGTAAGTATATACTTCTAACTGGACGGTTCCGTCCGCGAGATGAGCGATTTCAACCTTCGCGGTGGACGCGGCTTCGGCCCCCTTGATCGCCGTCCCGTCCTCCCAAAGAAAGATCATGTCCCCGGAAGCGCTGCCGTAGATTCCCGCGTATGGCTTGTAATCCGCCTTTACGCCGGCATACTTGCCCACTTTAAAAGAAAAGACAAGTTCGCCCGTCTGGCCGCCGCCATCTTCCTTGAAGGAGAGGGACAAGATGACCGAAGAATAGTCATCGCAATCCTCCTTCAAAACGCTCATCGGGATCTGTATCTGGTAAATATCCTCCCCTTCCTCTGTCACTGGGAAGACATGTAAGCCCGCGTTGGTCTGTACGGTAACGGCCAGCGGCCGGGAAAGCTCCAGCGTTTTGCCCGGTTCTGCGGATTTCAACTGATATTGAAGCGTAAAGGTCTCCCCGCCCGCTCTGTCAACCGCTACCTCCGCGGACTCAAAGCCGCCGGAAAAAGTAAACTGCGTAACCGGATCGGACCAGTCCACAAAGCTGCCGCCGTAAGAGTACCGGTAGCGCAGTTCCGCCCGCGTCGTGAGGGAAAGAACGTCTGTATTCGAAAGCATGGTTAAAAAGGCGTCGAAATCGCTGAGCTTTTTTACCAGATCTTCGGGGACCAGCGCCTTTTCCTCGTCGGTGAGGGCGTCGTAGGCCGCCTGCGCCGCGGCGTAGCCGCTCTTCGCCTCTTCGAGGTAAACCGCGAACGCCGCGTTGTAGGCGTCGTTGTAGTCCTCGTCGTCCTCGGGGAGGTCGACCGTCGGCTCATAGTTTGCGACCGTTCCGACATCCGGCAGCGCGTCAATCATATCGATGACAGCCCGCACCGCCTCCGGGGACTCCTCCTCGGGCGCCTCGTAAAGCGGGCAGTCCTCCCTGTGGGCCTCGCCCTCAGTTGCGCCGCAGGTGCACTCCGGGGACTCCTCCTCGGGCTCCACATAGAGCGGGCAGCCTTCCCTGTGGGACTCGCCCTCAACAGCGCCGCAGGCGCACTCCGTCGGCGGCTCGTCTCCCGGCTCTTCAGGCGCTTCGTAGAGCGGGCAGTCCTCCCTGTGAGCCTCGCCCTCAGTTGCGCCGCAGGTGCACTCCGCAGGCTCCTCGTCTCCCGGCCCCTCTTTGGGCTTGTCCCCCTCGGGACCGGGTCCGGTTTTTTCCTCTGTCACAACAGCGCTGCTCGTATCGGATGAAGCATCCGATACGCCGTCACCGGTGACGGGTTCGGCGTTGTCCGCAAGGCTGACGACGCCGCTCATCGTGAGGATGAGCATGACCGCAAGCAGCATGGTCAGCAAGCGAATCCAGTTCTTTTTCATGGTATACCCTCCTAGTAAGATATCTCTGTCCGAATCGGATCTGTCCAGAACGGATTTTGGGCCGCGCCGCCGGGCGGCATGGCCGTTTTCAATTGTCCCGCAAAAAAACACGACCGCCGCAACGGCAGTCGTACAGAAAGCCCCCTCGGGAGGCTACGGCGGCAACCGGCTGTCATACCTTGCGGCTTAGACCCAATGGCTTTGCGTCACTATCTTTCAATAGTTTTGCCAAATATAGCGTTTTTGTTACCCATACTATAGCATAAAGTATGACCTTTGTACAGTTGTTTTTTCGCATTTTCGTGTAAATTCTTGCTAATTTTCCTGTTTTCCATTATATCGGTCATAAAAAATCCAAATCCACGTACAAATTCCTGAAAATCGGACCATATAATCTTCCTCATCTCGGGAAGTCGGTCGAGGCGGACTCCCCAAGAATGCGGCCGCCGATCCGCGAGGCGGCGGAAATCCCGGACAGGCGCTCCAAAATCCGCTT
>NZ_CABUCJ010000098.1 GCF_902490045.1 uncultured Anaerotruncus sp. | reverse complement strand
GTGGGAGGACGCCTCCACCAAGGTCGCCTACGGCATCCGCCGCCGCTACTTCCTCGGCGGCCAGCTCGACTCGGTCATGAACTACCCCTTCCGCGACGCGATCATCGCCTACGTGCGCCACGGCGACTGCAACCGCCTCTACTCCACCCTGCTCTCCATCCTCGAGCACTACCCCAAGCCGGTGCTCGACGTGCTGATGAACTCCCTCTCCACCCACGACATCGAGCGGGCGATCACCGCGCTGGCGGGCGAGCCGATTTCGGGCGGGCGCGACTGGCAGGCGCACAACAACACCCTCAGCCCGGAAAAATACGCGCTCGGCAAAAAGCTCTTCATGCTCGCGTCGGTCATCCAGTACATGCTGCCCGGCGTGCCCTGCCTCTATTACGGCGACGAGGCCGGCCTCTACGGCTACAAGGACCCCTTCAACCGCACCTGCTACCCGTGGGGCCGCGAGGATCCCGAGCTCATCCAGTTCTTCCGCACCCTCGGCGCGATCCGGTCGGGATGCCCGGCGCTCTCCTCCGGCACCTTCAGCGCCGTCTCCTTCACCCCCGAGGTCGTCTCCTTCCTGCGCGACTGCGGCGGCGAGAGCTACTATGTCGCCGTCAACCGCACCCCCTCCGAGCAGCCCGCCGTCCTCCCGATGGAATTCAAGGACGCGGCGGTCCTCTACGGCAGCCTGCGCGCCGACGGGCTGCTGCCCGCCTACGGCGCGGCGATCCTTGTCCTTCGCTGAAAAAACGGCCGCATAAAAACAAATCCCCCGCAGACACTAAGAAAAAATGTCTGCGGGGGATTTGTTTTTATGCCGCTTGTGGAGCTGCGGAACCTGTGCAAAATTTATAACGCCGGCGACAACGAGGTGCGCGCGCTCGGCGGCGTCTCCCTCTCGATCGAGGCGGGGGAATTTGTGGCGGTCGTCGGGCAGTCGGGGTCGGGCAAATCGACCCTCATGAACATGCTCGGCTGCCTCGACCTCCCCGACGGCGGCGTCTACCGCCTCGACGGGGAGGACGTCGCCCACATCCCCGAGGCCTCCCTCGCGGGGATCCGCAACCGGCGGATCGGCTTCATCTTCCAGGGCTTCAACCTCATCCCGAGCCTGACTGCGCTGGAAAACGTCGAGCTGCCGCTCATCTACCGCGGCATCCCCCGCCGCGAGCGCGGCGAGCTGGCCTCCGCCGCGCTCGGGCGGGTGGGGGTGGGCAACCGCATGCACCACTATCCCGCCCAGCTCTCGGGCGGGCAGCAGCAGCGGGTCGCAATCGCCCGCGCGATCGCCGCGAAGCCCCCCATCATCCTCGCCGACGAGCCGACCGGCAACCTCGATTCCGCCTCGGGCGCGCAGGTCATGGACATCCTCCATGAGCTGCACGCCGAGGGCCGCACCGTCATCCTCATCACCCACGACGACCGCATCGCCTCCGCCGCCGGGAGGCTCATCCGCATCATAGACGGGCGCATCGTCGAGGACACCCGCCCGCTCCCCTCCTGAGGCCGGCGGCAGAAAAAAGCCCCCGCGCCGTAAGGCGCGGGGGCTTTTGCACGTCGGATTATTCCGCGTAGAGCTGCTGGAGCTTGAGCAGGTGCTGGTAACGCGCGGCGGCGGATTTCTCCGCCTCGTCGAAGAGCACCTCCGCACGTTCGGGGAAGGAGCGGGTCAGCGAGGAGTACCGGGCTTCGCTCATGATGAAGTCCCTGTAGCTCGCAGTCGGCGCCTTGCTGTCGAGCGTGAACGGGTTCTTGCCCTCGGCCTTGAGAGCGGGGTTGAAGCGGAACATGTTCCAGTAGCCCGCGTCCACAGCCTTCTTCATCTCGGTCTGGCAGTTGGTCATGCCGCCCTTGATGCTGTGCATCTCGCAGGGGGCGTAGCCGATGATGAGGGAGGGGCCGGGATATGCCTCGGCCTCGGCGATCGCTTTGATCGTCTGGTTCATGTCGGCACCCATCGAGATCTGCGCGACGTAGACGTAGCCGTAGGACATGGCCATCTCGGCGAGGCTCTTCTTGGCGATCGCCTTGCCGGCCGCCGCGAACTGCGCCACCTGGCCGATGTTGGAGGACTTGGACGCCTGGCCGCCGGTGTTGGAATAGACCTCGGTGTCGAAGACCATGACGTTGACATCCTCGCCGGAAGCGAGCACGTGGTCGAGGCCGCCGTAGCCGATGTCGTACGCCCAGCCGTCGCCGCCGAAGATCCAGACGGACTTCTTGGCGAGGTATTCCTTCTCAGCCAGAATCTCGGCAGTCAGCGTGCAGGCCTCGCAGTCGCAGTGAGGCGCGTTCGCCGCCTTGAGGGCCTTCATGTGCGCATGCATCTCGGCGTGCTTGTCGCCGAAGATCTCTTTGCTCGCGGGGGTCTCGATGAAGGCGAGGCAGTCGTCCACGCTCATCAGGCCGCCCTGCAGGGCTTCCACATACTTCTCGGTCGCGGCGGCGTTGGCCTTGCCGTCATCCATCGTGTCGAGCCACGCCTGCGCGGCCTCCTTCAGCGGGGCCCAGGTGTGAGGCACCGCGATGAGCGCGCGGGTCTTCGCGGCCAGGCGGTCGCGGATGGTCTTCTGGCCGATGTACATGCCGAAGCCGTGCTCGGCGTTGTCCTCAAACAGGGAGTTCGCCCAGGTCGGGCCGCGGCCGGAATCCTTGTTGACGGTGTACGGGCTGGTCGCGGCCGGGCCGCCCCAGATGGAGGAGCATCCGGTCGCGTTGGAGATGTACATCCGCTCGCCGAACAGCTGGGTGATCAGGCGGGCATAGGAGGTCTCGGCGCAGCCCGCGCAGGAGCCGGAGAATTCGAGCAGCGGCTGGTTGAACTGGCTGCCCTTGACGGTCTCGTCGGCGGGCATGCCGGGCTTCTTGGAGATGTTCGCCACCATGTAGTCGAAGACTTCCTGCTGGGCGGACTGGCTCTCCTGCGGCTTCATGACGAGGGCCTTCTCCTTGGCCGGGCAGACGCTGACGCAGACGCCGCAGCCCATGCAGTCGAGCGGGGAGACGGCGATCGTGAACTTGTAGTCGGGCGCGCCGGTCATCTTGGCGGTGTACTTGGTCTGCGCGGGGGCCTTCGCGGCCTCGTCGGCGCTCAGCGCGAACGGGCGGATGGTCGCGTGCGGGCAGACATAGGAGCAGCGGTTGCACTGGATGCAGTTCTCCGGCAGCCACTCGGGCACCGACACCGCGACGCCGCGCTTCTCATAGGCGGAAGCGCCCTGCTCGAAGGTGCCGTCCGCGTGGGGCACGAAGGTGGAGACCGGCAGGCTGTCGCCGTTCATCTTGGAGACCGGCTCCATGATGTCGTGGACCATCGTGACGAGCTCTTTCTTGCCCTCGGGCAGAGCCGCCTCGGCCTCGTCGCTGGCGTTGGCCCAGTCGGCCGGGACGTCGATCTTGACGAACGCCGAAACGCCCGCGTCGATCGCCGCGTAGTTCATGTTGACGACGTCCTCGCCCTTCTTGGAGTAGGACTTGTAGGCCGCCTTCTTCATGTAGTCGACGGCCTCGTCGATCGGCAGCACCTTCGCAAGCGCGAAGAACGCGGCCTGCAGGATGGTGTTGGTGCGCTTGCCCATGCCGATCTTGATCGCGAGGTCGATCGCGTTGACGGTGTAGAGCTGGATGTCATGCTTGGCGATATAGCGCTTCGCCTCGGCGGGCATGTGCGTGTTGAGCTCCTCGGGGGTCCACTGGCAGTTGATGAGGAAGACGCCGCCCGGCTTCACGTCGCGGACCATCTTGTAGCCCTTGACGACGTAGGAGGGGTTGTGGCAGGCCACGAAGTCGGCCTTGTTGATGTAGTAGGGCGCGCGGATCGGCTCGTCGCCGAAGCGCAGGTGGGAAATCGTGATGCCGCCCGTCTTCTTGGAGTCGTACTGGAAGTACGCCTGCACATACTTGTCGGTGTGGTCGCCGATGATCTTGATCGAGTTTTTGTTCGCGCCGACGGTGCCGTCGCCGCCGAGGCCCCAGAACTTGCACTCGATGGTGCCCTTGGCCGCGGTGTTCGCGAAGTTCGTTTCCTCGAGCGAGGTGTATGTAACGTCGTCGGTGATGCCGATGGTGAAGTGCTTCTTGGGGGAATCCTTCTTCAGCTCGTCAAAGACGGCGAAGACGCTGGAGGGCGGGGTGTCCTTGGAACCGAGGCCGTAGCGGCCGCCGATGACCGTCTTGCCCGACACGCCGCACTCGGAGAGGGCGGTAATCACGTCGAGGTAGAGCGGCTCGCCCAGGGAGCCGGGCTCCTTGGTGCGGTCGAGGACGGCGATGCTCTTGGCGGTGGCCGGGATCGCCTCGACCAGCTTGGCGGGGACGAAGGGGCGGTAGAGGCGGACCTTGATGAGGCCGACCTTCTCGCCGGCGGCGGTCAGGTAGTCGATGACCTCCTCGGCCACGTCGCAGATCGAGCCCATCGCGATGATGACCCGCTCGGCGTCGGGGGCGCCGTAGTAGTTGAAGAGCTTGTAGTCGGTGCCGAGCTTGGCGTTGACCTTGCCCATGTACTCCTCGACCACGGCCGGCAGCTCGTCATAGAACTTGTTGCAGGCCTCGCGGTGCTGGAAGAAGATGTCGCCGTTCTCGTGGGAGCCGCGCATGACCGGGCGCTCGGGGTTGAGCGCGCGTTTGCGGAAGGCCTCGACCGCGTCCGCGTCGACCATCTCGGCCAGGTCGTCGTAGTCCCAGACCTCGATCTTCTGGATCTCGTGGGAGGTGCGGAAGCCGTCGAAGAAGTTGATGAAGGGCACGCGGCCCTTGATGGCGGCCAGGTGCGCCACGGCGCCCAGGTCCATGACCTCCTGCGGGTTGCTCTCGGCGAGCATCGCGAAGCCGGTCTGGCGGCAGGCGTAGACGTCGGAGTGATCGCCGAAGATGTTCAGCGCGTGGGTGGCGACAGTACGGGCCGAAACATGGAAGACGCCCGGCAGAAGTTCGCCGGCGAGCTTATACATGTTGGGGATCATGAGCAGCAGGCCCTGGGAAGCGGTATAGGTGGTGGTCAGGGCGCCGGCGGCCAGCGAGCCGTGCACGGTGCCCGCCGCGCCGGCCTCGGACTGCATCTCCATGACCTTGACGGTGGTGCCGAAGATATTCTTACGGCCTGCGGCGGCCCACTGGTCGACGTAGTCGGCCATCGGGCTGGACGGCGTGATCGGGTAAATCCCCGCTACCTCGGTAAACGCATAGCTGACATGCGCTGCCGCGGTATTGCCGTCCATGGTGAGTTTGTTTCTTGCCATGTTGCATCTTCCTCCTAATGATAAATTAGCGATCGCTAATAAATTGGATATTCCGAACGGGCCCGAGAGGGCGCAAAAGCCCCTTGTCCCTATCCTTATTGAGTTTATCATTTTTGCCGCGCCTTGTAAATAACAGAACCCAGAAAATTGTGACTGTTTTGTCAATTTTACGGCAAAATTCACGCCGTTTGGGGCGCCCGTATGTGGAAATTCCGGAGGCGGCGCCCGCTTTTCCCCAAAGGCGCGCGCCAAGGCCGCGTTTTCCGGGGATTTTTCCGCCCCCGCGGCGGGCTTCAAATTGACATTGTCCGGAAAAGTGTTTATATTTATGGTAGCAGTGCCGGAGCGGAAACAGTCGTCCGTCCGCGCGGCGCAAATTGGAGGAATGAACAACATGGACCCCTATCCCAGTATCGTGATCTTCCTGCTCCTCATCCTGCTCAGTTCCCTGCTGACCGCCGGGCGCACCGCCCTCACCCAGCTGCGGGACAGCAGCGTGAAGAAGATGGCTTCCTCCGAACGGGGCGGGGAGCGGTTCATCGCGCGGCTGCTTGAGCGCCCCGCCGCCTTCCTTGACGGCGTCGAGCTCGCGCGCTTCGCCTGCACGGTGGCAGCGGCGCTCTTCACCTACCCCCTGGCGCTCGTCCCGCTGACCTGGCTCGTCCGTTCGCTCGCCTTCAGCCGGCAGCTCTACTACGCCTTTTCCTTCGCCGGCTTCCTGCTGACCGTGCTCCTGCTCAACGTGCTCTGCGTGCTCCTCCCCTACCGGGTGGCCTGCCGCCACCCCGAGGGGGTTTCGGCCGCGCTCGCGCGGCTGTGCTGGCTCGTCGCCTGCGTCATGCGGCCCTTCGTGCTTTTGAACGGCGCGCTCTCCCGCGGGCTGGCGCGCCTGTTCGGCGTGCGCGCCGGCGAGGAGCCTGAGGAGGCCACCGAGGAGGAGATCCGCATGATGGTCGACGTGGGCAGCGAAAAGGGCTCGATCGAACAGAGCGAGAAGGAGATGATCAACAACATCTTCGAGTTCGACGACCGCAGCGTCTCGGAGGTCATGACCCACCGCACCGACATGACCGCCGTGCCCAAGACCGCCTCCCTCGAGGAAATCGCGGACCTGGCCGTCGATACGGGCTTTTCGCGCATCCCCGTCTACGACGACGACATCGACGACATCATGGGCATCATCTACGTCAAGGACCTGCTCCGCCTCATCGGCAAGGGGGAGGCCGCGGACTTCGACCCCCAGAAATACATGCGCCCCGCCCTCTTCGTCCCCGAGAACATGAGCTGCGTCGACCTCTTCGCGCAGTTCAAGCAGAAGAAGGTCATGGTCGCCGTCGCCGTCGACGAATACGGCGGCACGGCCGGCATCGTCTCGATGGAGGACCTGCTCGAGTCGATCGTCGGCAACATCCAGGACGAGTACGACGACGAGGAGGAGGAGATCTCCCAGCTCTCGGAAAACTGCTGGTCGATCGACGGCACCGTCGCGATCGACGACGTCGAGCGGCTCTTCGACGTCGAGTTCGACGAGGACACCGACTATGACACGATCGGCGGCCTGATCACCGAGGCCCTCGGCCGCCTGCCCGAGCCGGGCGAGCATCCCTCCGTCCGGCTCGAGGGCGTCCAGTTCACCGTCCTGCTCATCGAGGAGCGGCGCATCGCCCGTATCCGCGCCGAACGCGTCCCTCCCGGGGAGCCGACCGGGCGCGAGAGGGACAAAAAAGAAAAAAACTGAAAATTCCGGCAGGAAATCCCTGCTTTTCCGCCACTTCTTCCATGAAAGAATCTGGCAAGAAGGATGTGTGTCGCTATGAAGAGAGGTCTCTGTCTGCTGCTGGCGCTGCTGCTCTGCGCCGGGCTCGCCGTTCCGGTCCTTGCCGACCGGCTGCTTAAGCCGATCGACGAAGCCTCCCCCCAGCCGGATGAGACGACCCCCGCCATCCCCGTGGCCCCGGCCGAGCTGCCCGTCCTGCTCGAGGCCTCCCTCTGGAAGGGGGACGAGGAGACGGTCAACACGGTGACCGATCCCGACCTGGCCAGGCAGACGGCCGACCTGCTGCGGGAGGCCGCCGCCTTCCCCGAGGGCGCCACGCCGCCGAGCAGCATCACCGGCGTCAACCTCTACCTCGATTTCCCGGGACAGGCGCGCCTGCACCTCTTTACAAGCGCCGTCCGCGCGGAGGGCTTCACGGAGGGCCGGCCCTACCTGATCATCCGCCACATGGACCGGTATTACACCGCGCCCGGCGGGACGATGGACCTGCTGACCGAGCTGCTCTTCCCCCAGACCGTCGCCCTGTGGGCCGCGCTGGAGGACCCCGATTCCCCCGAAAGCGCGGCGCGCGACTACTATAACTTCCTCTCCCCCCGCCTTTCGCGCAGCGAATACGGCGGGCTGGAATTCACCGACGACCGGCGCGGCCTCGTCCTCTGGCAGACTCCCGAAGGCGGCGTCACCCCCGCGCTGGTCGCCCAGCTCACCACCGCCTACCACGGCAAGCCCTGTCCCGTCACCTATCAGAGCGCCGGGCGCAGCGCCGCCGAACTCGACGAGGTCGTCGAATTCCTCGAGGCCCGCCGCGCCGTCAAGGGCGTCGACACCGTCACAAGCTGGGGCGTCGACCGGGTGAACGGGCTTGTCATCCTCCGCATGAGCGGCCGCTGGCCCGAACTCAACGCCGCCATGCGCGAAAAGGGCTACACCGACCGGGTGCGCTTCCGTGTCGAACCGGCGGAGGGCTGATTTCTCTTTCCCGAACCATCTGCGCCCGGCCGCGGCCGGGCGCTCGCTTTTCCATCAAACTTTACGGAGGCTATTATGCAGGAGATCATGGGCTATATCCGCCGCGCGGTGGAGGAATACCGGATGATCGAGGACGGCGACACGGTCGCCGTCGGCGTGTCGGGCGGCAAGGATTCCGTCGCGCTGCTCGCCGGTCTGGCCGGGGTGCGGCGGTTCATCGGCATCGAGTTCACCCTCAAGGCGATCACCCTTGACAACTGCTTCAACGGCGAGGAGGGCGACTTTTCCCCCATCGCCGGCCTGTGCGACGCGCTCGGCGTCGAATATATCCTGCGCCGCACCGATATCGGGCAGATCATCTTCGGCGAGCGCGGCGAGTCAAATCCCTGCAGTCTCTGCGCACGGATGCGCCGCGGGGTGCTGCACGACACCGCCAAGGCGAACGGCTGCAACAAGATCGCGCTCGGCCACCACTTCGACGACGCGGTGGAGACCTTCCTGATGAACCTCTTCAACGAGGGACGCATCGGGTGTTTTTCTCCCGTCTCCTACCTCTCCCGCAAGGACCTCACGATGATCCGCCCGCTCATCTTCGCCACCGAGCGGGAGGTCCGCAACGCGGTGAACCGCGCCGGCCTCCCCGTCGTCAAGAGCAAATGCCCCGTCGACGGGTGCACCGAACGGCAGTGGACCAAGGAATTTTTATACAATATGGAGAAGTCTCACCCCGGAATTACAAAACGTATCTTCGGCGCCATCCGGCGCGGGCACGTTTCGGGGTGGTGATTTGCCGCTCGGGGAGCGGCGGAGCCCCTCCCAGGGGTTTCCGCCCGGGGCCGGGGGGCCTGCCGTCGACCGGCCGACAGCGGTTTTAGATATTCCGCCCAGAAGTCGGAGGGTTTGCCGGTAGTCGACCGGCGGCGAGTTCCTTTCTTTGACGTAAAGAAAGGAACCAAAGAAGGACGCCTAAGGACCCTCCGCCGGGTCCTTAGGAAT
>NZ_CABUCJ010000097.1 GCF_902490045.1 uncultured Anaerotruncus sp. | reverse complement strand
CCGGTGCGCGCCGAACTCTGCCGCATGTACTTTTCCACGCGGCAGTACGACGACCTCCTGCTGCCCGCCGGCGATTACGACGCGGTGCGCGTCACGATCGGAGAAGGAGCGGGGCACAACTGGTGGTGCGTCATGTATCCGCCCATCTGCGTCTCCGCCGCCATGGCCGAGGACATGCCCGCCTTTGAAGAGATCGAAACGCTCAACAGCGAACCGCTCTTCAAGCCCAAGCTCGCCGTCGTCGAGGCGTTCGAAAAGCTCTTCGGCAGGGAAACGGACCCGGAGTAACAAAAAGCCGGGACGCGGTCACCGCGCCCCGGCTTTTTTAGGTTTCCGGCGGTTACATACCCGAGACGATCTCCTCCGTGTCGCGCGCGATGAGCAGCTCCTCGTTGGTCGGGATGACCCAGGTCTCGACGAGGCTGTGGGGCGCGGAGATGTTGCGCTCCTGTCCCTGCGCCTCGCGGTTGGCGACCACGTCGATGCTCAATCCCAAAAACTCCATGTCGGCGCAGACGCGCTTGCGGACGTGGTGATCGTTCTCGCCGATGCCGCCCGTGAAGACGACCGCGTCGAGCCCGCCGAGCGCCGCCGCGTAGCTGCCGACAAACTTTTTGATCTGGTAGGAGAGCATATCCACCGTGAGCTGGGCGCGCGGGTCGCCCTTGTCCGCAGCGCGGGTGACGTCGCGGTTGTCGCTCGAGATGCCCGAGAGGCCGAGCAGGCCGGATTTTTTGTTGAGCATGTCGCTCATTTCCTTCATCGACAGGCCCTCCTTCTCGGCGAGGTAGGTCACGATCGAGGCGTCGATGCTGCCCGCGCGGGTACCCATGATGAAGCCGTCGAGCGGGGTGAAGCCCATGCTCGTGTCGATGCAGATGCCGTTTTTGATGGCGCAGAGCGAGCTTCCGTTGCCGAGGTGGCAGGTGATGATCCGGCTGCCGGAGCGGCTGATGTCGGAAATCTCAAAGAGGCGGCCGCTCACATAGCGGTGGCTCGTCCCGTGGAAGCCGTAGCGGCGCACATGGTATTTTTCGTAATACTCGTAGGGCAGGCCGTACATATACGCCTTCTCGGGCATCGTCTGGTGGAAGGCGGTGTCGAACACCGCCACCTGCGGAGTGTCCCCGAACACGTCGCGGCAGGCGCGGATCGACTGGACCGCCGCGGGGTTGTGCAACGGGGCCAAGTCGCAGATGTCCTCGATCCCCTTGAGGACGTCGTCGGTGATGAGCACGGATTTGGTGAACAGCTCGCCGCCGTGCACGATCCGCTGGCCGACTGCGGCGATCTCCTCCACGCTGTCGATCGCGCGGCCCTCTCCCTCGGTCAGCAGCTTGACCAGCTCCTTCAGGGCCTGCGTGTGGGTCGGGAAGGGCACCTCGTAGGAAATCTTCCGTTCCCCCGCCTTGTGGGTGATCACCCCGTCGATTCCAATCCGCTCGCAATTGCCCTTCGCGAGCACCTGCTCCTCCTCCATATCGATCAGCTGATACTTCAGCGACGAGCTTCCCGCGTTGATAACCAGTACCTTCATGTTCGCTCTCCCTTTCTTTGTTGTTGCCCGATGGTCCCTTGGCTTGACATCGACACATACATTTATATATTATTACACTATAGCTGAAATTACAAGGCGCTCGCGGGGAAAGCTGCAAATATTTCCTCCCGCCGCCATGCAAAGAGGGGAATCGGATGGGAAATCAGGTCGTCGCGGGGATCGTTGCGGAATATAACCCCTTCCACAACGGCCACGCGCATTTGATCGAGGCCGTGCGCGCGGCGGGCGCGACCCACATCGTCGCCGTGATGAGCGGCAGCTTTGTGCAGCGGTGCGCGCCAACGCCGCCGTCGCCTGCGGGGCGGACCTCGTGCTCGAGCTGCCGCTCCCCTACGCGATGGCCACCGCCGAGCGGTTTGCGGCCGGGGCGGTCGGGATTCTCGGCGGGCTGGGGTGCGTCGATGTGCTCGCCTTCGGCAGCGAGTGCGGCGACATCGACCTGCTCGCAAAGGCGGCGGGCGCGGTTCTCTCCCCCTACTGCGGCGACTACACGAAAAACCTGCTCGAAACGGGCGTCACCTACGCCCGCGCCCGCCAGAAGGCGGTCGAGGAGCTCTACGGCCCCGAGGTGGCGGAGGTGCTCTCCTCCCCCAACAACACCCTCGCGGTGGAATATCTGAGGCAGATCTCCCTCCGGGAGCTGCGCATCGCGCCCTTCACCATCCCGCGCGCGGGCGCGGCGCACGACGCGCAGGAGCCCGGGGACCGGTTCGCCTCCGCCTCCCACCTGCGCAACCTGCTCGACCTCGAATCGGCCGAGGCGCTCGCGCCCTACGTCCCCGCTCCCGCGATGAGCGTCTACCGCTCCGCCGCGGCCGCCGGGCTGATGCCCTTCGACCCGCACAGCCTCAACACGGCGGTGCTCTCCACCCTGCGCCGCATGGAAAAGGGCGCCTTCTCCGCCCTGCCCGACGTGTCGGGGGAGGGGCTCGACAACCGACTTTACGACGGGGTGCGCGCCGCCGTCTCCCTTGACGAGCTGCTCTCCCTCGTCAAGACCAAGCGCTACCCCCTCTCCCGCATCCGGCGGCTGGTGTGGAACGCCTACCTCGGCGTGGACGCCGACCTCATGAAGCTGCCGCCCCCCTACGCGCGGGCGCTCTCCTTCAATAAGCGCGGTATGGAAATCCTCTCCGCCGCCAGCAAAACCGCCCGCATCCCCGTCTCCCATTCGCTGCTCAAGCTCGCGGAGAAAAATGAAACCTGCGCGCGGTTCGCTTCCCTCGAGGCCCGCGCAACCGACCTCTATTCCCTCGGCCTGCCCGCCGTCCAGCCCTGCGGCTCCGATTATACGCAGAAAATTACGGTGCGGTAACCCGGGGGAACTTTCGAGAAAGTTCCCCCGGGACCCCCTCAAAGCTTTTGGTTCAGGCGGGATGCGTCGACCCGCCGTTCATGCCGTTCGTGCTGCCTGGTTTCTCTCCGTCCCCACCGCACGATCCGTGGAAGTGGGGCTGGCGACGGCCAATCCCGGCCCGCCCACACGGGCCGCGGCAATGGGGAGGGCGGCGGACGGCCTGATAAAAGTCTTTGGGCGCTTTCTTCAGAAAGCGCGAAAAAGAATCCCCCGGCGCTGGCCGGGGGATCGTTTTTCCCGTTCTCCTGATGAACCCGAAAAAAAGCCGCTCCCCTGGCGGGACAGCGGCTTTTTTCTTGTTCACCGCGGGAAAAAATGGTATAATGTCATTGAACCCAAATGCATGTGCGAAGAATGGAGGAACAGCTATGGTTATGAATTCGGTTAAAATCGTATCGTCCAGCAACCGCAATCTGGAGATCACCGCGATTCCCGGCCACTTTGTCACAAGCCATTCCCACATCAACTACTACATCGACATCACGATGATGAAGCATGATTTCGTGATGGCGCGCGAGGCGGCCGTCACGCTCGCGCAGCACTACGCCTATGAAAAGCCGGTCGACACGATCATCTGCATGGACGGCAGCGAGGTCATCGGCGCGTTTCTGGCGCAGGAGCTCGCCAAGAACAACCTCGCGTCGGTCAACAGCGAGAAGGACATCTTTGTCGTCACCCCCGAGTTCAACACCAACGGGCAGATGATCTTCCGCGACAACCTCGTGCCGATGCTCACCGGCAGGCATGTGCTCCTGCTGCTCGCCTCGGTCACCACCGGCAAGACGATCCACCGCGCGCTCGAATGCATCGCCTACTACGGCGGCATTGCAGAGGGGATTACCGCCGTGTTCAGCGTGCAGAACGAGATCGAGGGGTATCCGATCACCCACCTCTTCTCCGCCGCCGACCTGCCCGGCTACCAGTCGAACTCCTTCCGCGACTGCCCGATGTGCAAACAGGGCCGCAAGATCGACGCGTTGGCCAACAGCTTCGGCTTCTCCCAGCTCTGACCGCGCAGAACCGACAAAAGCCCCCGCCGCTTTCGCGGCGGGGGCTTTTTGACGCAGCCGGTCACTCTCCCGACGGAGCGTCTCCGTTGACGTATTTTTCCCACATCGCGGAGGTGTTGCCATAGCCGCAGCACCCTCCCAAAAAGACCGGGTCCCCCTTCTTCCGCACGAGAGGGGCGTCCACCACGAGGTTTTCCGCCTCCTCCGGGGTGAGGGAAAGCTCCCTGTCGCGCAGGCGCACCCGCGCGCCCCCCTCCGGCGTGAGGGAGAGCAGCGTCACGTCGATGCCCGCGACCATGCCGCGCTCCTCCAGCGGGCGGGCGATTTTCCCGCCCCCCTTGACCCAGTTTACCGTATAGACCTTGCCCGGGGTTCCCTGCTTCAGCCTGATCATCCGAATGCCTCCTTCCGTCTCCGCCGCGCGGGACTTCCGTATTTATGCTACTACAGCCTCCGCCGTTTGTCAACGCGGTTTTGCCGGGAGGCCCCTCCTTCTACTGTAAATACTCGTGTTCCCGGTAGAGGCGCACGGTGATGAGGGCGGACGCGAGCAGGGCCGCCGCCCCCACCAGCCAGAGCAGGGAAGCCGCGCCGGGCGAAAGCGGATCCCGCCGCTTCCCGCCTCCGAGGCATACCGGAAGAGGATGAAAAAGACCGCCATGTAGATCGCGACCAGCCCGTAGCGCGCCCTGATCGAGCCGAGCAGCAGGATGAGCGGCAGCGACGCCGCGATGATGGCCGCGGCGCCGCAGAACTGGAGCGCCAGCAGCGACCCGATCGGCAGCGGGTTGACGGCGGGCGGCAGCAGGCGGGCCGCCGGGCGGTTCACAAGCAGCACGACCCCGTCCGCCAGCAGCAGGAACGCGGTGCAGAAGAGGTACTTCCCCCACACGATCTGGGCGCGGGTGACGGGGAGCGACCCCGTAAAGAGCCCGGCCGCGCTGTTGTCGTCAAATCCGGCGACCGTGGCGGACAGGATGTAGCAGGCCATCACATAGCCGAGCGGGGCGACGTGGGTGGAGACGGAAAAAACGGCCAGGATGACCAGGTAGACGAGGGAATACCGGGGGATGCCGGCCAGCCGGAGCCAGTCCGTCCGGCAGAGCAGCAGCACGTTTCGCATGGCGGGCCTCCTCAATCGGTGAACTGCCGGCGGACGTAGAGCCGCCGCGCGATGGGGTAGGAGACGGCGAGCAGCGCCGCTCCGAGCAGGATCAGGGAGGGGGCGAGCCAGCCGGGCAGCGCCGGCAGCGTCTGCGGGCGCATTCCGCCCACGTTCATGCCTAGCACGGTCGCGGCCGCGACGCCGAACGCGTAGGCGGCCAGGATCCAGTAGCGGGCCTTCGTCACGCCGAGCCCGAGGATGAGCGGCTGGACGACCGACGTGAAGGCGCAGCCGATCAGGATGAGCACCGGCAGCATCCCCGCCACCGAACCGCCCCGGCCGAGCTTCAGCGCCGCGCCGACCCCACCGGCCGCCAGGGCCGCCAGGCAGGCCCCGGCGATCACCGCGATGTCATAGAGGTATTTCGCCGCCACGAGCTTTCCTCTCCGCACGGGCAGCGCGCCGGTCAGGTAGTCCCCTTTGCTCTGCTCGTCGTAGGCGGCGGGGGTGTAGACGAAGAAATAGACGACGATCACGTAGAGGAAGACCACCGCGCTGACGCTCAGCGTCGCGGACAGGAAGAAGACGACGATGAGCAGGGGGAACATCGCCCCCGCGACGCTGCGCAGCTTCAGCAGGTCCATGCGGATGACGGCCAATATCTCCTTCACCGCGCCTCCCCCCTTTCCCTGCGGGTATAGCCGAGGAAGAGATCCTCTACCGTCGGCTTCTCATAGAGCGCCTCGTCCCCAAGCAGCGCGTGCACCGCGCCGGGGTCCTGCGCCAGCCCGCGGAAGCCGAATTCGGTGGCCTCCACCCCGCAGAGCAGGGCCTCGACCTCGCCGGTCAGCAGCTCGCGGCGGCCCTTGACGATCCGGTGCCCGTCGGCGAGGACGTCCTTCTCCCCCTCGAGCAGCAGCTTCCCGCCGTGCAGGAAGAGGATGTAATCGGCGATCTTGTCGAGGTCGGAGGTGATGTGGGTGGAGAAAAAGACGCTGACCCCCTCCTGCTCGATCTCGTCCGCGAGGATGTCGAGCAACTCCTGCCGCACCAACGGGTCGAGGTTCGCGGTGGGTTCGTCCATCAGCAGCAGCTTCGGATGGTGGGAGAGCGCCAGCGCCAGCGCGAACTGCTTCTGCTTGCCCTTCGAGAGGTCCTTGAACTTTTTGCCCGGGTCGAGGGAAAAGCGGTCCAGGTAGCGGGCAAAGACCGCGTCGTCCCAGTTGGGATAGAAGGGCTTCACCATCTCGCGCAGGGTTCTGAGCTTCGCCTGCCCGAGAAAGCCCGTCTGCTCCCCGATATACCCCAGGTCCCGCTTGACCTGCTCGGCGCAGGCGTGCGCGTCCCGCCCGAACACCCGCACCTCTCCCTCGTCGGGGAAGAGCAGGTCCATCACGAGCTTGATCGTCGTGGTCTTGCCCGCGCCGTTCTCGCCGATGAAGCCGGTTACGTATCCCTCCCGCACCGCGAGGCGGGGCAGGTCCAGCACAAAGCCGCTCTTATCGAACCGTTTTTTCAGTCCGGTAATCTCAATGACGTTCTGATCCATCCTATGGTTCCTCCCTGTAAAGCGTGGCCGTGATCTCCCAAAGCTCGTCGAGCGTCAGGCCGATCGACTTTGCCGCGTCGATGATCTCCGAGAGCTTCCCCTCGATCTGGCTCATGGCGACCTCCCGCAGTCGGTCGCGGCCGGCAAGCGACACATAGGTCCCCTTGCCCGGCGTCGTCTCGAGGAAGCCCTCCGCCTCGAGATCGTCATAGGCCCGCTTGGTTGTGATGACGCTCACCCGCAGCTGTTTGGCCAGGTAGCGGATGGAAGGCATCGCGTCCCCCTGCCCGAGCGCCCCCGACAGGATTCCGTTCTTGATCTGTTCCTCGATCTGCTCATAGAGCGGGCGCGGCGAGGAATTCGACAGGATAATGTCCAGACGACCGCCTCCGATCTTTCTGTGTCTTACTGTATCTATAGTATATATACAGATAGTCACGCTGTCAAGAGGAAATTCCTGCACGGCGCAAAAAAACGCCCCCGCGACCGGCGGGGGCGTCTCGGTATCCAATTTACGTCAGGGCGTCTCGAGCTTCCCAAAGGTGACGCGGACCGCGCCGTTTTCCGCGCGCAGCGTGAATTTCGGCTCGCCGCTTCCGAGGGTGACGCCGCCCTCCCAGCCGCGCGGGAGCTTCATCTCGTCGAAGTTCCCGCCCGAAAAGACAAAGTCGAGATCCTGCGGCTCCTTCCGGAAGTTGACGCGGACGTCCCCGTTGAGGTCCTTGAGGTAGGCGTCCCTGGAGAGCTCCTTCACGTCGAGCAGCAGATCGCCGTTCCGGGTCGTGACCGTCGCGCGGCCGAGCGTGTCGGCGCTGACCGAGATGTCCCCGTTTTCGGAGCGGAAATAGAGCTCGCCGCCGACCTTCCCGGCCCTGACGGAGATGTCGCCGTTGTCCGTCTGGACGTCCTGCTTCCCGGTGATCTCGTCCGCCTCAAGCACGACGTCGCCGTTCGTGCAGGTCATCGTGCAGCGCGCGGAGAGCTTCTCGGCGGTGACGTAGAGCAGCCCGCCGTCGGCGCTGCCGCCGACCGAGCCCACCGCGTCGCCGAAGGCGTGCACGAGCGCGTCGTGCGCCGAAAGCGTCAACGAAAAATACCGCTGCGCGGGCACCCGCAGCAGGACGGTGTTGACGCGCGCGTCCTCCCGGGTGCAGAGGTAGCGCAGGCCGGTGGAACCCCGCGCCGTGAGGGTGAGGGTCCCGCCCGAAAGGGTCAGCCTGGCACTGATCGGCCCCGACGCGCCGACCGTGTCCAGTTCAAAGCTGCCGGTGTCCGACGGCTCGATCACAACGCCGCAGAGCGCGGCGCTGACCGCGAGGCGGTTCACCCCGTCGGCGGGGATGGTCTGGAGGTGGACAGTCCCGCCGGAGGCGTATTTCGCCGCGGCGGCCGCGAAGGGATCGCCCTCCAGCCTCCAATCGGCGGGCCCGAAGAGCATCTGCTCCCCGTCGAGCGCCACGGCGTAGGAGCTCGCGTCCATCGACGGCGCGGGAGGCAGCGGGTTCTCCTGCGCGGGAGCGGCGCCGGTAATCAGCGCCGCGGCGGGAAGGCTCATACCCAGGGCGGCGGCCGCCGCCAGGAGAACGGTCAGGAGTCTGCGCATTTTCATGTCGAACACCTCGCCTGTCTTAATGGTTCCACTTTACGCCGCGCGGGGGCTTTTGTCAAGCGCGGCCAGAAGGAAAAAGCGGACCCGCAAGGGTCCGCTTCGTTTATGATTCCAGCGTCTGCCCGCCGCTTCCGACCAGCCCCTGCGCCGCATAGCTCGACGGGGGAGTGCTGTTCGCGACGTTGTCGAGCAGGCGTCGCCGCACCTCGTAGTCGTCCAGGGTCTGCGCGTTCCTGGTGACCGCGCTGGATTCGGCGCTGCGCAGCACGAAGTAGAGGGTCGGCAGCTCCTCCAGCCCCTCCGCGTTGGCAAACGGCTTGCCCGAGATCGCGTAGCGATACCGCCCGACGACCGCCGGGTCGTCGGGATAGCGCGCCGAAAGATCCTCGAAGAGGGTGTCGTTGCCGAGCAGGTCGTAGACGTAGCTGTCGAGCAGCACCAGGTCGGCGTCCCCTTCGGAGAGCGCGCCGCTCAGCTCCCCGAGCATCTTCGCCGTGTCGCCGCCGCCCGTGGCCGGGAATTCGTAGGTCACCAGCGTCACCGGCGCGCCGCCCTCCTCGATGTCGGGGGCGTAGCCGGTCAGCTGCATGGCCAGCGCGTCCTTCTGCTCGACCGAGAGGTAGCCGCGCACCGCGGCAACGACGGTCAGCTTGCCGTCGTCGGTTCCCTCGCTGAAAAAATAGGCGAGCGCGAGCAGTACGACGACGATCAGCGCGACGACAAAAATGCCCAGCCTGCGCTTGTGCACCACACGGGATTCCTTTTTATCCGGTTCTCCCAAGGACGCCCACCTCCTTTTGTCTGGTCAGCCGTCCGGTCAGTCCCTGATCGGCTTCATGGTCGGGAAGAGCAGCACGTCGCGGATCGACGCGCTGTCGGTCAGCAGCATGACCAAACGGTCGACGCCGATGCCGAGCCCGCCCGTCG
>NZ_CABUCJ010000096.1 GCF_902490045.1 uncultured Anaerotruncus sp. | reverse complement strand
GAGGGGGTGTCGCTCGGCAGGACGTTGCCCCAGATCTCCTTGAGGATCATGTTGTGGGTGAGCACCTTCCCGACATTGCGCGCCAGCAGGCAAAGCAGCTTGTATTCAATCGGCGTGAGGTGGACCTCCTCGCCGTCCACATAGGCGCAGCCCGCCGCGTAGTCGATTTTGAGCCCCCCGTTTTCAAAGACGCTGCTCTCCGTCCCCTGCCGCGCGCTGTCGTAGCGGATGCGCCGCAGCGCCACCCGCACGCGGGCGAGCAGCTCGTCCGCCGAGAACGGCTTGGTCAGATAGTCGTCCGCCCCCGCGTCGAGGGCGCTGATCTTGTCGCGGTCCTCGCTGCGCGCGCTCACCACGATGATCGGCAGGCTGCTCCAGCCGCGCACCTTCCTGATGATCTCGACCCCGTCCATATCGGGCAGGCCGAGATCGAGGATGATGATGTCCGGATGGCCGGACACCGCCTGCATCAGCGCGGACGCGCCCGTCTCGGCGGTCAGGTAGTCATAGCCCTGCGTCTCCAGCGTGGTGGCGATCAGGTTCCGGACCGCCTTGTCGTCCTCGACCACGAGGATGGATGTCTTATTCATGGCAGTTCACCTCTTCCGCTTGCAGTGTAAAGGAAAATACGGTGCCGTGCGGGATGTTGTCCCGCACCGTGATCGTCCCGCCGTGGGCGGTGATGATCGATTTGCAGAGCGAGAGCCCCAGTCCCAGCCCGCGGCGGCCGTCCCCCCCGCGCTTATTCTGCGCGGTGTAGAACATCTGGAAGAGCTTCTCCTTGGCTTCGTCGGGGATGCCCCCGCCGTCGTCCGCGATCTCCACCCGGACCATCTCCCCCTCCCGCCGGGCGGTGACCGTGATGCGGCTGCCGGGCGGGGTGTATTTGACGGCGTTGTCCACGATGTTGATGATCACCTGGATGATCAGCCGGGAATCCATCCGCGCCATCAGCAGGTCGTCCTCCTGCACGGTGGCGATCGTGTGCTCGCAGCTCCGGCGGCTCAGGTGCCGGAGCGCCTCCCCGATCACCTCGTCAAGCAGCTCGGGCTCCATGCGGATGTTCATCGTGCCGTTTTCAATCCGCGTCACCGACAGCAGGTTTTCCACCAGGTTGATCAGCCACATCGAATCGTCGTAGATGTCGGTGTAGAGCTGGTGCTTCTTCTCCTCGCCGAGCTTTTCCGCGCTCCCCATCAGGATGCCCGCGTTTCCGGAAATGCTCGTCAACGGGGTGCGCAGGTCGTGGGAGATCGCGCGCAGCAGGTTGGCGCGCAGCTGCTCCTGCTCCACCTGCATGGAAATCCGCTTCTTCTGCTCGGCCTCCCGCATCTTCTCCAGCGCGAGGGCGAATTCGCCCAGCATCGCGATCAGGATGTTGCGGTCAAAGACGTCGAGCGGCGCGCCGTCGTCCATCGCGATGCCCACCACCGCGTAGACGGTATCGTGGTTGCGCACCGCGAGGTAGAGGCATTTGGAGCCGGGCAGCGTGTCGGTCGTCGCGCCGGCGTGCTTGTTGTTGCGGTAGACCCAGTGGGCCGCCGCGCGCTCATCCGCCGTCGTATACCGGGCGGGATCCCCCTGGGCGCCCGGCGCGGTCCAGACGCCGGGCTCCCCGGGCCCCGCCGCGGTGAGCGGATAGAGGAGCACCGTCTTATTCAGCAGGCGCAGGAGCTGGCCGGACATCTGTTCAAACGCCTCCCGCTCGGTCTCGGCGCGTAGGAGCTTCTGGCTCGTTTCGAGCAGGACCTCGGTGCGGTAGGCCTTCATCGCGGCCTGCCGCGCCTGACTGCGGACCCGCATGGTCAGCGTGCTCGTCAGGAAGGACGCCATGAACATGACGCCGAAGGTGACGTAGTAGCCGGGGTCGTTGAAGCGGAAGGTGAGGTAGGGATCGGTAAAGAAGTAGTTGAAGGCGAGCACGCTGAGCAGCGAGGCGGCCGCGCCGTAAATTCTACTGCGGGTGCACATCGCCACGAAGAGCACGCCGAGGATATAGACAGTGATGATGTTCGCCTCACGGAAGTTCCAGCGGTAGAAGAGCATGGAAACCAAGGAGGCGGCCGCGAGGATTCCGGCCGTCTTGAGGGTATCCGTCCCCGAAAGCCCGGCGGACACCTTCCGCCAGCCCCGCGCGGCGGCGTAGGGGGGCGCGTTGTCGGGGATGATGTGGATGTCGATGTTGGGCGCGAGCACGGTCAGCCGCTCCACCAGGTTCTGGCGGCGGGAGAAGAGGCCCTTCCTGTTGTTCGAGCGGCCGATGACGATCTTCGAGACGCCGCTCACCTTGGCGTATTCCGCGATCTGCGCCGGGATGTCCTCCCCATAGACGGTGGCGATGTGCGCGCCGAGCTGCTCGGCCAGCCGCAGGTTTTCCCGCAGGCGGCCGCGGTTTTCGCCGTCCAGCTCGGCGGTGCCGGGCGTCTCGACGAAGAGGGCGGTAAAGCTTCCGTGGAACGCCCCCGCCATGCGGGCCGCGGTGCGGATGACCTTGGCGTTGGAGGGGGAGCTCGACAGGCAGATGAGGATGTGCTCCTCGGTGTAGTAGTCCGCGCCCAGCGGCTTGCCGCGTTCCGCGATGCGGTTCACCCGGTCGGCGGTGCGGCGCAGCGCGATCTCCCGCAGGGCCACGAGGTTCTCCCGCGTGAAGAAGTGCCCGAGCGCCCGGTGCGCCTGGTCGGAGGCATAGATTTTCCCCTCCGACAGCCGTTCGATCAGGTCGTCCGGCTCGATGTCCACAAGCTTGACCTGGTCGGCGGAGTCAAAGACGCTGTCCGGCACCCGCTCCCGCACGATCACCCCCGTGATCGAGGCCACAATGTCGTTGAGGCTTTCGATGTGCTGGACGTTCACCGTCGTGTAGACGTCGACGCCCGCCTTGAGAAGCTCCTCGATGTCCTGGCAGCGCTTGCGGTGGCGGCAGCCCTCGGCGTTCGTGTGGGCCAGCTCGTCCACCAGGATAAGCTGGGGGCGCCGCGCGATCGCGCCGTCGAGGTCGAACTCCCGCAGCGCGACCCCCTTGTAGGCGAGGGAGAGCGGCGGCAGCCGCTCGAGCCCGTCGAGCAGTTCGAGCGTGGCGGGCCGGGTGTGCGGCTCGATGTAGCCCGCCACCACGTCCACGCCCGCGTCTTTCGCGGCGTGCGCGGCTTCGAGCATCGCGTAGGTCTTGCCGACGCCGGCGGCATATCCGAAAAAGATCTTCAGGCGGCCCCGGCTTTCCTTGGGCTTCTCCTCCCTGATCCGGGTAAGAAGCTGGTCGGGGTCGAGGCGCTGTTCATCCATCTCCGCGCACCTCCGTTTCCTTCCCCAGTTTATCACAAAGATCATTAGAAGAACATTACGATATCCGCCGCCGGTGTAAAGATTCTGTTAAGATTCCGTTAAGGGCCCGCCCGTTTATGAAACCTTAAGGCCTGCCCCCAAAAGCCTAACACCGCGTTTATGGCATTTGTGCTATAAATATTGCGTTGAGCAGGAACACCGCCAAACAAAAGAAAGAGGTGACTATCGTATGAGTGCCGTAATTGCCGTCATTGGCGCCGCATCGGTTTTGATGTTCGCTTACCTGGTTTATATTCTGTTCAGAGGTGATGAAAAATGACCAACCAAATTGTTCAGTATACCCTGTATGTGGCGATCCTGATCCTGCTGGCGGTCCCGCTGGGCAAATACATGTACCATGTCATGACCGGCGAAAAAACGGTCCTCTCCCCCCTGCTGCGGCCGGTCGAAAGGGGCCTCTTCAAGATCATGCGCGTCGACCCCGGCCAGGAGATGACCTGGAAGCAGTATGCGCTGGCCGCCGTGATGTTCAGCGTCTTCGGGTTTCTCTTCCTCTTCCTTCTCAACCTGTTTCAGGACGTCCTGCCCCTCAATCCCGAAGGACTGCCCGGCTGTTCGTGGCACCTCTCCTTCAACACGGCGGCCTCCTTCGTAACCAACACCAACTGGCAGGCCTACTCGGGGGAGAACACCCTTTCCTACCTCATCCAGATGCTCGGGCTGACGGTGCAGAACTTCGTCTCCGCCGCGACGGGCATCGCCGTGATGTTCGCGCTCATCCGCGGGTTCGTGCGGGTGAAATCCACGGGGCTCGGCAGCTTCTGGGTTGATCTCGTACGCACGACGCTCTACATATTGATCCCGCTTTCAATCATCGTGGCGCTGGTCATCGCCTCCCAGGGCGTCGTCCAGACCCTCGCGCCCTATGACACCGTCGACCTGCTCCAGCCGGTCGTGCTGGAGGACGGTACCACCGTCACCCGGCAGGTCGTCCCGCTCGGTCCCGCCGCCAGCCAGATCGCGATCAAACAGCTGGGAACCAACGGCGGCGGCTTCTTCGGGGTCAATTCGGCGCATCCGCTCGAGAACCCGAACGCACTTTCCAACCTCTTTGAGATGATCTCCCTGCTGCTCATCCCGGTGGCATGCTGCTTCACCTTCGGATACGGCGTCAGGGACAAACGCCAGGGACGCGCGCTCTTTTTGGCGATGCTCATCATGCTGGCGGTCTTCCTCGGCATCGCGGCGGTCAGCGAGGCAAGCGCCACCCCACAGCTCGCGCAGCAGGGCGCGGTGGATGTCACCGCGTCCGACATGCAGGCGGGCGGCAACATGGAGGGCAAGGAGACCCGCTTCGGCATCGCGGCCTCCACGACGTGGGGCGTCTTCACGACCGCGGCCTCCAACGGCTCGGTCAACTCGATGCACGACAGCTACACCCCCTTCGGCGGCATGATCGAGATGCTCCAGATGGAGCTCGGCGAGGTCGTCTTCGGCGGCGTCGGCTGCGGGCTCTACGGCATGGTCGGCTTCGCCATCCTCACCGTCTTCATCGCCGGGCTGATGGTCGGGCGCACGCCCGAATACCTCGGCAAAAAGATTGAGCCGCACGAGATGAAGATGGCGGTGCTCGTCTGCCTCGCCACCCCGGTCGCCATCCTTATCGGCACCGGGCTGGCATCCGCCCTGCCCGCCACCGTCGACTCCCTCAACAACGCCGGCGCGCACGGCTTCTCCGAAGTCCTCTACGCCTACTCGTCAGCTGGCGGAAACAACGGCTCCGCCTTCGCGGGCTTCAACGCGAACACCCTCTTCCTCAACCTGTCGATCGGGCTCGCAATGCTCTTCGTGCGATTCGTGCCGCTCATCGCGACGCTCGCGATCGCGGGCTCCCTCGCGGGCAAAAAGAAGGTCGCGGAGGGCGCCGGGACCCTGCCGACCCACAACGCCCTCTTCATCGGACTGCTCATCTTCGTGGTCCTGCTCGTCGGCGCTCTGAGCTTCTTCCCGGCGCTCGCGCTCGGACCCATCGCAGAGTTCTTCCAGATGATTGTTTAAAGGAGTGAACCCCTCATGAATGAAAAGCAAACGGCCTTCGTAACAAAGGATTTGACGCTCCGGGCGGTGAAGGACTCCTTCGTCAAGCTGGCCCCCAAAACCCAGCTGTGCAACCCGGTCATGTTCCTCGTCTATGCCTCGGCAATCCTGACCACCGCCCTCTATGTCTGCTCCCTTTTCGGGATCGCGGACGCGCGGCCCGGCTTCATCCTAGCGGTGGCGGTCATCCTCTGGTTTACCGTCCTCTTCGCCGACTTCGCCGAGGCGATCGCCGAAGGGCGCGGCAAGGCACAGGCCGACGCGCTGCGCGCCGCCAAGCAGGACGTGACCGCCAACAAAATCCCCTCCCCCGACCGCCGGGACGAGATCACCCTGGTCAAGAGCGCCTGCCTCCGGAAGGGAGACCTCGTCCTCGTCGGCGCGGGCGAACAGATCCCCGCCGACGGCGAGGTCGTCGACGGCGCGGCGTCGGTCGACGAGAGCGCGATCACCGGCGAATCCGCGCCGGTCATCCGCGAATCGGGCGGCGACCGCAGCGCCGTCACCGGCGGCACCACCGTCACCTCCGACCAACTCGTCATCCGCGTCACGAGCGAGGCGGGCGAGAGCTTTCTGGATAAGATGATCGCGATGGTCGAGGGCGCCTCCCGCAAAAAGACCCCCAACGAGATTGCGCTGCAAATCCTGCTCGTGGCGCTGACGATCATATTCCTGCTCGTCACCGTCTCCCTCTTTCCCTTTTCCGCCTTCTCCGCCGGCCAGGCCGGGATGGCCAATCCCACCTCGGTGACCGCGCTGGTCGCCCTGCTCGTCTGCCTCGCGCCCACCACGATCGGCGCGCTGCTCTCCGCCATCGGCATCGCGGGCATGAGCCGCCTCAACCAGGCCAACGTCCTCGCGATGAGCGGCCGCTCAATCGAGGCCGCGGGCGACGTGGACACCCTGCTGCTCGACAAGACGGGCACCATCACCCTCGGCAACCGGCAGGCGTACGAATTCATCCCCGTCGACGGCACCGACGTCCACGAGCTGGCCGACGCGGCGCAGCTCTCCTCGCTCGCCGACGAGACTCCCGAGGGGCGCAGCGTCGTCGTGCTCGCCAAGGAGCAGTTCGGCCTGCGGGGCCGGAACCTCAGCGGCCTGCACGCCAAATTCATCCCCTTCACCGCCAAGACCCGGATGAGCGGCGTGGACTGCGAGGGCAGCGAAATCCGCAAGGGCGCGGCCGAGGCGGTCAGGGCCTACGTCGCCGAACAGGGCGGCGTCTACTCCAGACAGTGCGAGGAGGCCGTCGAACAAATTTCCCGCCAAGGCGGCACCCCCCTTGTCGTCGCCAAAAATGGGCGGGTGCTCGGCGTCATCCATCTCAAGGACATCATCAAGCAGGGCGTCAAGGAAAAGTTCGCCGACCTGCGAAAGATGGGCATCCGCACCGTTATGATCACGGGCGACAACCCGCTCACCGCCTCCGCCATCGCGGCGGAAGCGGGAGTGGACGACTTTCTGGCCGAGGCCACCCCCGAGGGAAAGCTCCAGATGATCCGAGACCTGCAGGCCAGGGGGCACCTCGTCGCGATGACGGGAGACGGCACCAACGACGCGCCCGCGCTCGCGCAGGCGGACGTGGCCGTCGCGATGAATACCGGCACGCAGGCGGCCAAGGAGGCGGGGAACATGGTCGACCTCGACTCGTCGCCGACCAAGCTGATCGACATCGTGCGCATCGGCAAGCAACTCCTCATGACCCGTGGCAGCCTGACCACCTTCTCGATCGCCAACGACGTAGCCAAATACTTCGCCATCCTGCCCGCCCTTTTCATGGGGCTCTATCCCGGGCTCTCGGCCCTCAACATCATGGGCCTGCACAGCGCCGAAAGCGCCATCCTCTCGGCGATCATCTATAACGCGCTCATCATCGTGGCGCTCATCCCGCTGGCCCTCCGGGGCGTCCGCTACCGGGAGGTGCCCGCCGCGAAGCTGCTCTCCCGCAACCTCGTCGTCTACGGCCTCGGCGGCATCATCGCCCCGTTTATCGCCATCAAACTGATCGACATGCTGCTCGTCCTCTTCGGACTCGTGCTCTAAAGAAAGGCGGATTATCACATGAAAACCCTGAAAGAATATACGGTCAAGGCGCTCGTGGTCTGCATCATGCTCTCCATCCTCTGCGGCATCGTCTACCCGCTCGTCGTCACGGGGATCTCCCAGCTCGCCTTCCGCCGGCAGGCGGACGGCAGCATCATTGAGGTGGACGGCAAAAAATACGGCAGCACCCTGCTCGCGCAAGAATTTACCGGCGACCAGTATCTCTGGGGCCGCGTGATGGTCCTCAACACCAGCACCTTCTACGACGACAACGGCAATCCGCTGCTCTACGCCGGTCCCTCCAACAAGAGCCCCGCGAGCGAGGAATACGGGCAGATGATCGCCGAGCGGGTCGAAAAGATCCGCGCCGCCCATCCCGAGCACGCGGACGACCCCATCCCGGTCGACCTTGTGACCGGTTCCGGTTCGGGCCTCGACCCGCACATCTCCCCCGCCGCGGCCGAATACCAGGTGGAACGGATCGCGGCCGCGCGCGGCGTCTCCGCCGACGAGGTGCGCGCGGTGATCGCAAAATACACCGACGGGCGGCTGCTCGGCGTGTTCGGAGAACCGACCGTCAACGTGCTCGAGGTGAACCTCGCCCTCGACGGGATTTTAAGCTAGTTCTTCATCCAAACGTTTCGCCAGCCTTTTCAAAGGCTGCGGGGTCAAGGGGCAGCGCCCCTTGTCGACGCCGCAGCGGCGAAAGGCCCGCCGCAAATGCGGCGGGCCTTCCCTTTATACAACTGCTTCCGCGAAGCCGCCGCTCTCCCGCAGCGACCCGTCGGGCATCACCCACAGCGCCTCGGTGTCCTCCATCCCCTCCACAAGCGCCAGCCCCTCCTCATAGGGCATGTTGTAGAGCGCCGTCGACAGCGCGTCCGCGACCCCCGAATCGGGCGTCAGCACGCTCACCGCCGTGTAATACGCGGCGGGCATCAGCGTCTCCGGGTCGATGATGTGGTGGTAGGTCCTCCCGTCCACCGTGTAGTACCGCTGGTAGCTGCCGCTCGTAACGAGCGAACGGTCCGTAAGCCCCACCGTACAGAGGAACTGCGAACCGGCCTCCCCCATGTCGGGATTCTGCACTCCCACCTTCCAGGGGGAACCGCGCCCGTCCACGCTCCCGACCGCGCGCACGTTGCCTCCCACGCTCACGAGCAGACTTTCGACGCCCTCCGCCTCCGCGGCCCGGCAGGCCCGTTCGACGGCGTATCCCTTGGCGACCGCTCCCACGTCGAGGCGCATCTCCGGGTCCGCGAGATAGACGGTGGAGGCCGCCTCGTCGATTACGATCTTGTCGATGTCGGTATGTTCCGCGGCCTCCCGCAGCTTTTCCATCGGCGGCAGTTCGGCGGAAAGCGGGTCGTCGATTCCCCGCTCCCGGTAGTCGTGCCAGATCGAGAGCACGCTTCCAAACGCGACGTTCACCTTTCCGCCCGTGAAGGCGTAGAGCTCCTTCGCTTCCAGCAGCAGGTCGATCACCGGGCGGTCCACCCTGACCGGCGCGACGCCCGCGCGGTCGTTGATCGTCTTGATGTTGTGGACGCCCTCGTAGTCGTGATAGATGTCGTAGAGCCGGTGGTAGCGCTCCAGCTCGTCGTGGATGAGCTGCGCCTCCTCGGTAAACGCCGCCTTGTCGTCGGTATAGCCGACGATCGTCGTTACCGTGTCGAAGAGGGTCAAAAAGGTCGCCTCATACCGCGGCGTCTCCGGCTCCGGCCTCCCGCAGGCGGGCAGCGCCGCCAGCAGCAGCGCGAGCAGGCATGCCGTCCATTTTCTCATTCGTCTGCACTCCCGAAAAAGGAAGGGACGGTTCCCGCCCCTTCCTTTTGAATCTGGTCTTCCGTTCAGCCCGCGTTGTCAGCGGCCTTCTGGAGAATGACGTTGAAGTCGCCGATACCGATCGTCACCGAGGCGGCCAGCTCCGCGTCCGTCGGGGAGCCGTGGTCG